>PMKM01000085.1:41954-42358 GCA_003157745.1 Bryobacterales bacterium
GGCCGTGGCTATCGGCCGCCAACTTCGGCTGGAACTTATCTGACGCGTCCCGATCGACCGATCATTCGCCAGCGGGTGCAGTTCTGCCGCACCAGAACCCGGCCAGCAGCCCGACCCCGATTCCGCCCTCCTTCGCGCCGCTTACCGTCACCGCCCACGCTACCATATGGTTTATGCGACTGCTCACTTTGACATTAGCCATCACCCTGGGCTCGACTCTCCTGGCCGCCGAGGAAGATACGCGTAAGACCGACGAACGGCTGAACGATGCCGCTTCGCTGCTCAGCGAAATCATGACCGCACCCGACCGCGGGCTTCCGCAGCGCGTACTCGATAAGGCATCCTGCGTCGTGCTCGTACCCGGAATGAAGAAGGGCGCATTCATGGTCGGCGGCAAGTTCGGC
>PMKM01000060.1:0-367 GCA_003157745.1 Bryobacterales bacterium
CGAGATCGGCTGCCTGGGCGGGATTGAAGACGGACACGGCGCGGGCCTGGACGGCTTGAGCCACTTGACGGATCCCAAGCAGGCCGTGGAGTTCGTAAAGGCGACCGGATTGGACGCGCTTGCCATCGCCATCGGCACCAGCCACGGCGCGTATAAGTTCTCGAGCAAGCCGACCGGCGAGACGCTCAAGATGGGGCGCCTGATCGAGATTCACAAGGGGCTGCCGGGCACTCACCTGGTGATGCACGGCTCCTCCAGCGTGCCGAAGGATTTGCAGGACATCATCAACAAGTACGGCGGCAAGCTGAAGCCGACCTGGGGCGTGCCGGTCGAGGAAATTCAACTCGGCATCAAGAACGGCGTGCGC
>PMKM01000060.1:425-25534 GCA_003157745.1 Bryobacterales bacterium
CCGATTCGGCAGTAACTGGACAATGGGGCGCACGTTCCGCGAGAGTAAGTCGCGGAGGGTGCGCCCCATTCGCGTTGGTGGGGAATCGCGTGGCTGCTCGGCATTCTCATAAGACGGAACGACACACCACTGACTCCCGATTAGATGGATCTTACTGGCATGGCTACTATGTCGTCCACGCGCATAGCTTCTTTCACGACGAAGGGCTCGCCATATCTGACGCCGATCAGGTTGCCGTAAAAGCGGGCGATGGCGCCGAGGCGCTCACGGATTTCGGGTTCATCGGGAAAGACACTGCCGGCTTCGGATGCGCCGTACTGCGAGCGATAACTCAGCAGCGACTCCATGCGGCGTTCGAACTGGGTGCTGATATCGACGATGAAGGACGGCTTCACATCGGCGTAGAGACTCGAATAGAGAATCTTCTGCGGACGGTGCGGAGCGGAATGCTCGTCGAGCTTCTTCAATCCGGCGAGGAAGCAGGCTTCGAAACCGATTTCGCTGGCGCGGTAGTGATCCGGGTGGCGCGCTGCCCAATAGGGCAGAATCACCACGCGCGGCTTCAGTTCGCGGATTCTCATAGCGAGAGTCATGCGCGCGGCGAGCGTGTTCTCGAGGCGCGCGTCGGGCATGTGCTGATTGCCGCGCCAGGCAAGCATGAGGTGACGGGCGGCAGTTTCGGATTCGGCGATGCGCTCCTCGGGCGTGCCGCGCGAGCCCATGTCGCCGGCGGTGAGATCGAGCACGCCGGTGCGATAGCCCATTTCGGCCATGCGGATGAGGGTGCCGCCGCAGGTTTGTTCGACGTCGTCGGGATGGGCTGCGATGGAGAGCACGTCCAGGGCAGCGCGCGCGGTCGAGAGTTCATCGGACATTGGAGTGCCTCCACTCATGGCATCACTCAAAGACAACTTCGCGATTGCGACCGTAGCGCACGCACTCGTGCGTGCCGTGTCGAGACTCTTCTCGACACCTCCTCTTCATGGAAGACCGAGCGTCGGCACGAGTGCGTGCGCCACGGCCGCCGGTCGCGAATTGCGGCGTCACTCGCGCGCTGTTTATGGCGGGCCATGCGATTTACCAGGATAAGTCGCGGCGGCGGTAATAGGGGCGTCGCGTTCCGAGCAGATAAACAAGAGCGATGCCGGTGACGAAGCCACCCACATGAGCCAGGAACGCGGTGCCGCCGCCGCGAGAGTACATTGAAGCCGTGATGCTATCGAAACCGCCGACTAACTGCAGTACGAACCAATAAATCAGCATGGCCCAGGCGGGTATGTCGACGGTGGTGAAGAACACGAAGACAAAGACGAAAGTTACGATACGGGAGCGCGGGAACTTCACCATATAGGCGCCCATCACGCCGGCGATGGCTCCGGAGGCGCCGACCATGGGGACGCGCGAGAAAGGGTCGAAGAAGAACTGTGCCATGGCCGCCGCCACGCCGCAGAGGAGATAGAACAGCAGGAACTTGCCGTGGCCGAGAATGTCCTCGATGTTATCGCCGAAGATCCAGAGAAACCACATGTTGCCGAGCACGTGGAACCAGCCCGCATGCAGAAACATGGAAGTGAACACGGTCGACACGGTGAAATGATCCGGCACCATGCCATAAGTGAAGATGAAGGCGTTGCGCGTATACGGATCGAGCGAGAGCTCGAACAGGAAGACGAGCAGATTGACCACGATCAGCAGCACCGTGACGATGGGCTTGGAGTAACTCGGTTGTGTGTCGCGTAGCGGGAACATTTAGTCGGCCAAAGCCAGAACACGCGCGGCAATGTCGGGATGGGAGCGCCGTTGGCCGCGCGCCATCAGCAGGCGAATCTCATCGAGGCCGCGAATCCCGCCGCGGGCACCCATGGCGGTGCAGTTGAGAGCGGCCATGGCGTTCGAAAAATCGAAAGCGGCAGGCATCGTCATCCCTTGGAGAACAGCATAGCAGAACGCCCCGTGAAAGACGTCTCCGGCGCCGGTCGAATCGACGCAATCGACCACGTAGGCCGGCGTATAAACGAAGCGGCCGTTGACGCGCGCCAGTACGCCGTGCGCGCCGAGCGTCATCGCCGCGACCTTCATTCCGAACTTCGATTGGAGCAGGGCGAGCGCGTCGAAGGGGTCGCGAATGCCGGTCCAATTGCTGGGGAATTCGGAACTGGCGAGCAGGTAGTCCACGTTCGGGAGGACACGGTCGAAACCCTGGTAGATGGTATCCACGTCGACCGTGACGGGGATGCCGTGGCGACGCGCAATGGCGGCGGCATGGGCGACGGCGGGAGTGTCGTGACCGTCGATATGCAAGAGGCGCGCGGCGGTAATCTGGTCTTCGTCGATTTCGGCGGGATCGATGCGCAGACAATCCTCGCGGCGCCAGAGCACGGTGCGCTCGCCGGTGGAGCGATCGACGATGATGTACGCCGACTGGTTGGGGCAGCCACGCCGCAACTGCACGTGGTCGAGATTGATGCCGGTCGCGCGCAGGCTTTCCAGTTGGATGCGTCCGCGTTCGTCGTCGCCGACCGAGCCGATGTACTTAGCGCGCAGGCCGAGACGGGCGCAGGCCACCATGGCGCTGGCGACCTGCCCGCCGGGGCTCATGACTTCCTCTTCGAACGGCACCTTGCCGGCATAAGCGGGGAAATGCGGGACCATCAGGAGCGTATCGGTGGCGTTGAGACCGACGCCCACCACGTCGAATTCAGGCATTGATAGCCATTGTAACGGCGCGCGGCGCGGCGATGCTGTGACGAACGGCTATTGCTTGCCGTACGCGATACGCCACACGGTGTTCGACCCATCGTCGGTGACGATCAGCGCTCCGTCTTTGGCCACCGCAACTCCGACGGGCCGGCCCCAGACGTCGCCCGTTGCAGTGATGAAACCGGTGACAAAATCTTCGTACTCTCCGCTGGCGCGGCCATTCACGAGCGGCACGCGGATGACTTCGTAACCGGTCCGCACGGCCTTATTCCACGACCCGTGTTCGGAAGCGAAAACGTCGCCGCGATACTCGGCGGGAAATTGCGTCCCTTCGTAGAATGTCATTTCGAGCGACGCGTTGTGCGGCTGCAGCAGCACATCTGGCGTCAACACCTTGGATTGCAACTCGGGATGCTTGCCCTGGTGGCGCGGATCCCAGCGTCCGCCCATATAGAACCAGGGCCAACCGTAGAAGCCGCCGGGCTCGATATGCGTGATGTAATCCGGCACCAGGTTATCGCCGAGATTGTCGCGCTCATTCACGGACGCCCATAGTACGCCGGTGCGCGGATGGACGGCGATGCCGACCGCGTTGCGAATTCCCCAGGCGTAGACTTCCACGCCAGAGCCATCGGGTTTCGCCACCAGAATATCGGCGCGGTGGAACTCGGCGGGGCTGTTATCGGTATCGTCCACGTTCGAATGGGAGCCGACCGAGATGAAGAGCCGCGAGCCGTCGTTCGAAAATGCCAGGTCGCGCGTCCAGTGGCCGCCACCACGCAGGCGCCCGCCGCCGGGGATGCTCGCAATCACGATTTCCGGCTTGCCGGCGGCCTGCAGGTCGCCGTTGCGATATGGAAAGCGAACGACCGAGTCCGTGTTCGCGACATACAAATAGGAAGGGTTGGGACCGAGCGGATAGAACGCAAGGCCGAACGGCTGCGCCAGGCCGGTCGCGTAGATTTCCATTTTCTCCGCGTGGCCATGGGCGTCGACGCCGCGCAGCACGCGTATGCGGCCGGGCTCGCTCTCGACCACGAAAAGGTCGCCGTTCGGCGCGGCGCGCACCAGGCGCGGGTTCACCAGGCCGGAGGCGTACTCGGTGACGGAGAAGCCGGGCGGCGCCTTCGGCCACGCGTCGGCGGGGCGGGGCACCAGGTGAGGCCCGTTGTCGACGGCGTCGGTGGCGTAGGGTTTGGGCAGATCGGCGACAGTGATCTTGCGCACGTTGCCCGGCTGTTGACGCCGGTAATCGGTGAACGCCGCCTGGCCGGTATCGACCGTAACGCCGGCCGGCAAGGCGGCATAGAGAAGGCCTGCGCACAGCGCGACAGGGAGTAGTTTTGGAGACATTGCGTGGGAGCCCTCCGGCTATCGAGTCTCCTCACATGATGCCTGCGGCCGCTCCCGCGATTCACGGGATCGGCGATTGCGCGCTACTGGCCCGGCTTGACCTTCACGCCATCGGCCAGCGGAACGTCGGTGGGCAGAGCGACCGCATCGCCCTCGGCCAAGCCGGCGGTCACTTGGACCTGGGTCACGGTGGAGTTCCCGGTCTTGACCGGGCAATGCGCCACGTGGTCGCCCTCCAGGCGGAACACCCAATCGCCGGCGGAATCGTGGTGGAGCGATTCCTTGGGAATCACCAGGGCGCCCTCGGCAACGCCGGTGCGAATTTCGGCGTCGACGTTGGTGCCTGGAATCAGTTCGCGGCCGGGATTATCGATTGCCGTGACGACTTCGCCCACCTGGCGCGAGCCAAGCGGCTGAATGGCCGCCGGCATTTTTTCGACCGTGCCGCTCCAGCGCCGTCCCGGCAGCGCTTCCCACGTGATGGTGACCGGCTCGCCCGGCGCCACGCGGCCGAGCAGCGGCTCATCGACATACACGCGTACGCGGACGCGGTCGAGGCGCCCGACGTTCGCCAATAGATCGCCGGCGGCGAGATACGCGCCCGGCCGCAATGTCAACCCGTAGACCTGGCCGGTCAGCGGCGCGCGGAGGACAGATGCCGCCGCGTGTGCGCGAACCGCGTCGAGCGCGGCCTGCGCATCGGCCAGCCGGGCGCGCGCCGCATCCACGTCGGCGGTCCCCACCAGCGCCTTGCGCCGCTTCTCGAGACCTTCGATTTCAATCTGCGATTGGCGAACCTTGTCGGCTTCCTCCTCGACTTCGCGCGCCGTGGCGGCCTGCTTTTCGAGCAAACGCTGCAGCGCGGCGTGGTCCTTCCGCTCCTTCTCGAGGTCGAAGCGCGCTCGGGCCAGATTGTTGTCGATCTCGGTAAGCTCCGCCGGCCGGCCGCCCTGTTCGAGCGCGGAAAGATGCGCGTGAGCCTCATCCACGCGCGCTTGCGCCGCGGCGAGATCGGTCGCACGCGTCGGATCGCTGATTTCGGCCAACGCCACGCCTTCCGCCACCAGTTCGCCTTCGCGCACGGACAGGCTGCTCAGCAAGCCAGCGGTTTCCGCGCGCACGGGCCGCCATTCGTATGGCTCGACTTTTCCGTTCGTGGGCAGCGTGCTCACCAGGGTTTGCCGCTGGACGTGCGCGAAGCCGACTGCCGGCGGACGGCTCTTGCGCAGAACTCCCCACACGACGATGGCGGCTGCCACCACGGCCAGCAGCACTGCAAGCTTCTTCAATCTGGTCTCCTCACCTATATTAACTTGCTGTGTGGAAGCGCACGAAGCGCGCCGCGCTGCCCGACGCGGGCGATATGATTGGACCATGACGCGACGCGATCTCGCGAAACTCGCCGTGGCCGGTGCGATGACGCTGGACAAGGCAGCCGCCGGGGAGAATCCGCCCCAGTACGGCGGCGCTCTCGACGGTTTTGAAGGCATAGTGGACGCGGCCGGATTCGACCCAGTGCTCTACACGAAGCGCCGGCATGACGCGGCGCCGCTGCGGATGACGTTCCGCGCCAGCACGCGCGCGGAAGCCGAAGCGTGGCAGGGCGGCTTGCGGGCCAAGATTGCCGAACTGCTGGCCGGCTTCCCCGGGGAGCGCACGCCGCTCCACGCGCAGACGCTCGAGGTGCGCGACTATCCGGCGTTCCGGCGCGAGAAGTTCGTGTTTGAAAGCCGCCCCGGCGTCTGGGTGCTCGGTTACCTGCTGACGCCCAAGGGCCGCGGGCCGTTCGCTCCGGTGATTGCGCTGCCCGGCCACGGGCGCGGGGTCGAGGACATTGTCGGCATCGACGACCACGGCCGCGACCGCACCGTGAAGGTCGCATATGCTTACGACTACGCCATCCAAATCGTCGAGCACGGCATGGCCGCGGTGGCGATCGAGCCCGTCGCATTCGGCTGCCGGCGCGATGCCATCACCAAGGCCAAGGGCCTGGCGACCAGCGCCTGCCAGCCGGTCGGCGGCTCGGCGCTGCTGCTCGGCGAGACTATCCTCGGATGGCGCGTTTACGACACGATGCGCGCCATCGATTGGATCGGCACCCGTCCGGAACTGGACCGGGCGCGCGTCGGGTGCCTGGGCTGTTCCGGCGGTGGCACGTGCACGCTATTCACGGCCGCGCTCGACACCAGGGTGCGCGCCGCCATGGTCAGTTCGTATCTCAACACTTTTCGCAACAGCATCATGAGCGTGTCGCACTGCATCGATAATTACGTGCCGGGCATTCTCAATTGGGCGGAGATGTACGACGTCGCGGGCTTGGTTGCGCCGCGGCCATTGTTCGCCGAAGGCGGGCTGCGCGACGATATCTTCCCGATTGCTGCGACACGCGCGAGCTTCGAGCGCGTGAAGAAGGTTTACGAAATCCTTGGCGCCGTCGACCGCACGGAACTCGAAGTCTTCGATGGCCCGCACGGTTTTTGGGGCAAGCGCGGCCTGCCCTTCCTGGCGCAACACCTGGCCGCGGTGTAGGCATGCAAGAGCGCGCGCATCAAACCGAGGAAGTCGCGCACTACTGGGACACGGTCGCCAGCCGCTACCTGGAGCTGTTTCGCGACGAGTTTCGGAGTAAGCCGTACGACAGGAGCGTCCTCAAAGCGTTTGCCGCTGGGTTGCGGCCGGGCGCGCGCGTGTGCGACATCGGTTGTGGGCCGTGCGGCCACGTGGCCCGGATGTTGGCCGGCGAGGGGCTCGGTGTGGTTGGGATCGATCTCTCACCGAATTGCGTGGCGCTCGCGCGGGCGGAGCAGCCGGCGCTGCGTTTCGAGACCATGGAAATGGCGGCCATGTCGTTCGCGGATGGCAGCTTCGACGGCGCGGTGGTGTACTACACGCTGCACTACCAGCCAAAACGCAGTTTGCCTCCAGTGTTTCGAGAATTTGCGCGCATCCTGCGCCCCGGCGGAAAGATGCTGGTGGTCGCCAAGGAAGGAGCCGGGGAAGGCTGGATCGACGATCCGATGGAAATCGCCGGCCAGGTCTTCTGGTCCGCATTTTCTCCCGGCGAACTGCACGACCTGTGCGCCGGCGCGGGCTTTCAACATGTGACTTCGACCGTGCGCGATCCGTTGCCGGACGAGATGCCCGTCCGTCGCATCTTCGTGACCGCCGAGCGAGGGCGCTGACGGCGGCGGATTGCCAGCGCCGGCGCGCTCGGTGGTTCATGCCGGGTCCCGGAACCGAACCTCACGACGCCGCCGACTCGATCAGAGTCTCGATCTCGCGATCGATTCGTTCCCACGCCTGTGCGCGGTTGGAGTCACCCGGCGCACTTGCACGCCCGCGATCCACAAGGTAGATGAGCGTGAGCGCGGCGAGGGCGGAGACCGGATCGGCGGCCGGCAAGATCGCGCCGACCCACTCGACGGCGCGCCTGAAGTCCGCTGGCGAACTGCCCGCCAGCAGGATGCGGCCAGCCAGCGGAAGAGCCGCGGCTGCCATGCTGGCGCCAGGATCGGCGCCGCAATCCGCGGCGCCTGGCGGCGCCTCGCAGTTCACGATCAGATCGTCGATGCGCGAACGGTGGTCGCGAAGGAACTCGGTCAGATCCAGTTGCTCCTCGACCGCGACACGCGCCTTCCCCAGAACCGCCTGCAACTGCACGCGTCCCCCCCGGGCCGTCTATCCAAAACCGGCTCCAATGCACTTATCGGCCGCACGGCGGACAATTGCAGAGTCTTCGATTTTTGGCGTCGGTGCGAAGAGTATCGAGCTTACGATGGGGCAGTTACCGGACATCCCGCCGCGAGGCGATCGCCATCGTCAAACCCTCACGCGCAGGGCTAAGCGCTTCTACCGAGAGATCCCGATGCCGGCAGCAGGCTGTCCAGCCGCTTGCGCATGCTCTGCCAGACGGGCAGGTCGTTGGAATTCGCTTTGGTGGCGGACCTGATACCGTTCTCGACGATGTTGAGAAACGTCAATGCCGACAGTGCGGAAACGGCATCGGCTTTCGGCAGTTTCTCTTGCGCCCACGCCCTTGCCTTTCCAAAGTCCTCCGGTTTGCTGCCAACGTGGACGATCGCAGCCACGAGCGGAAGACACTCGGCAACGAAGAACAGGTTGCCCTCCGGACCCATGCTCTCGGCTCGCACCTCAACGTCTTTGAGGCGGTTGAAAATCTCCGGCGCGTGTTTCTCCATAAAGTCGTGGGCGTTGAGTCGTTTCTCGACCTCAAGACGGGCATTCTCAAAGACCGGTTGCTCCGGCATGTGCTCGACCTCCAAGCGGTTTGTAAATCTGTTCGTACCATAGGTGCCCAGCCCTATGTTCCACCGGATCGACCGGGACAGGGCCGCCGAGGCGCTCCCTATGCTCGGCAGGAACCGCCCCACTGACGTGAAACAGGTGCAGACATCGGGCTTTCTTCGCTGGATGCAATTCAAATGAGAACGTTCGATAGGCGTTCTCCGCGTCCGGGTAACCGGGATGGGGATGGCGCAAGTGTCTGGCATGGACGTCGGTCGCGAACCCGTAGCCCGGATGGACACGTCCCTCAGGATAACCGATGGCAAACCAATCCGGAACGTTCTCAAGCCGGTAGACGACGGGGTCGTTCCCCAGGTGCATATTGGTAAAGTAGCGCGCGGAAAACGTCAAATCCGCCGGTTCGCCCTGGCCGTCTCCAGGTCTGCCCTTCATCCAGAGATTCTCCAGAACAAAGTCGGCGCCGCGGTAGAGAATCAGGGTCCTGAAGAAGTTGCAGACCAGCGTTTCGCGCGACCGTCCGAACGGGTCCCCATAGACGTACTCGAACGGCGGCGACATAATCGTGCAGGATTCGCGAACCGGGCCGGAGCAGAAGGACAGGAGCCGGTAGGGTTGATCGTGCAAATCCACTTCCTGCTCGGGCAATTCGTCCCACGCCGGCCGGCTGAGCCGCACCTGGTCTATCTGCATGCACCGTTTTTCCGGATCGTGTTCGATGAACGGGAGCAGAGACCGCCAGACGTCCAGCGTCTCGATCGCGCCCAGCCGCACGCTCTGCGCCGATCCGGCAAACCAGTTGTGGTTCGTGCCGTCCTGGCATGGAGCCAAGCTCAGCGAGACCGTCAACACTCCACTCGACAGCTCCACCCGATTCGGCGAAACCGCTGGCGCCGGAGCGCGCGGCTCAACCTCGGACCGCGGTCCGGCGCCTGCATCGAGAAACACCGCCGCGCTCGCCCGCGAATAGTCGTCGGGCCCCGGCGCCAGTTCGGAGGGCAGAGAGAACGCCAGCGTATCGAGGCTCGGATCGGCGGGATCGATGCGGTCGACCTGGGCCGGGACGGAGTAGCGATTCCCGTCCAATAGTTGGAAGGCATTCCCGCCGATTTCCTTTTCAATCGGCTGCCAGGGCACCGCCACCGCACCGCCCCTCGGGTAGCTTGACGGGTTGAATACGTCAATCTCTAGACTCATGCTATTGGCCCCCTCCTCCGGTAGCTCGCCCGTCCGGGCGGGCGCGGCCCCTCGAACTGGATTCCCCGCGCGCAGGCCGGCTGGTCGGCCTTGCTGCGGAACCACTTCCCAGCAATGGCGCCAGTTGGCTGAAAACGTTTCGGGCGATCGCCAACCTTTCCTCGGGCGATTTTTCGACCATCTGAATCACCGGGCTCTGGTCCTGAATCAGATGTCGGAATTGCGCCCACTGGGCGGGGTAGGATACGTAGGTTCTCGTCAATGCATCGAGGATGCGGTCCTCGGACACGAGGTGGCGCTTATCCTGGATGACGGCAATCAGGGGATCGACAACTTCCGGCTTCAAAAGGTCGTCGAGGGAGATCTTGGTCTTGACGTCCTTCGCCGTCTTTCTCGAGATGATCAGCGCCGTCAGCGATGCGATCAGCGCCGTGAGGATCCCCGCCCCTGCCGTGATTAACGCGGGGAGGGTTGCGTCGGGTGGCGCGGCCAACGCCAACTGGGGCCGCAGTTGGAGGCACAGCGACGGCGATGCGCACCATACGAAGAAAGAAAGCGCCAGAAGGCGACAACAGCGACGAGTCGCGACGTTCGCCGATTTCGACCGGGACACCGGCGAGAAGCCAACTGGGCGGCGTTCCCTCATTGCCACTAAAAGAGTTTACCACTTTGAAATCTGCCGCATTCATAAATTTCAAATAGGCCGCTCCAGGACCATAGGGCAACCGCGCGGCGAGACTACGGAATCACGCGCAGACCGGCGGCGGGCAACTCGAGAGACCAGGTTTTCTGCTCGCGAAGCGACGCGAACTCGCTAATCGAGAGTTCGGCCACGATGGGGCCGGCGAATTCCATGCGCACCGATTGCGTTCGTTCGACCGTGCGCACCAATTCCGCCGGAACCACGTTTGGCGCCGCCGGCGCGTCGGCACGCCGCGGGCGCACGGCCGCGGCGCGGATGACCACCGAGACGCGGTCGCCGCGCAAGTGGCCGGGAAGATATTCGACCGAGAGCGCGAAGCCCGGAAATTCCAGGCGGGTCAAGTTGGCCGCGCGGTCGAGCGTGGCGATGGTGGCTTGCCAGACGTTCTGGTAGCCGGCCAGGCGCGCCGCGTCCAGTGTTGCCGGTTGGTCCAACACCTGGCGCGGCGCGCCCCGCTGCACGATGCGTCCGCCCCCGATCAGCGCCATTTCCGCTGCCACGGCGCAAGCCAGGTCGAGATCTCGCGCCGCCATCAGGATGGGGCCGCGGAAGTGCGCGCGAATGGCCTCGAAGAGGTCGACATCGAGTCCGGCATCGTCCACTAATAGAAGTTCAGGCGCGCCAATCAGCGCGCGCGCGATGGAGCAGCGCAGACGCGCAGACGCGCCGGCATCGGCCGGCCGCAGGCCTGCGGCGTCGCTGAGCGTGAAATGTTCGATCGCTTCGGCCACGCGGCGATGCCGGTCCAGGCGCGCAAACCGCTGCGCCGCAAACTCCAGATTCTGCCGCAGCGTTCGATGCGGCAGCAGCGAATCGGCCTGCGAGACGTAGCCACAGCCGCGCTCGGCGGGCGGCAGATCCACGCGCGCCTGCCCATCGAACAGAATCGCATCGTTCAACAAGATGCGGCCCTCATCGGGCGTGGCCAGGCCGGCCACAAGTTCGAGTAGCAACGTCTTGCCCGCGCCAGCTGGCCCGACCAGGGCCGTGACGCCCGCGCCGAGGCTGAAATCGGCCTCCAGCGAGAACGCCGCCGAGACGCGCTTCCTGAAGCGGATGCCGGTCATCGCGGCGCCTGCTCTGCCGCGAATGGCGAGCCCGCGCTCCGCAACCACTGCCTGAGGGCGCAGCCGGCCAGCGCCGTCAGCGCAATGGCGGCGCCGGGCGCGGCGGTCATCCGGCCGCTGATTGCGAGCGCCACGGCCACCTCCAGCATGGTTTCCGCAAACACGTCCGCCGCAGCCGCCAACGCGGCGGCGCCCGAGAGCGGCAGCGCTACCGCGCGGAAGATTCGCCAATCGGAAGCGCCTGCCATGCGCGCCGCTTTCACCAGACCCGGATCGAGGCGTTGAAACGCCGCACGGCACTTGGCCAGCGTGTAAGGAACCGCGCGCAACAGTCCCGCCGTTACAGCCACGGGCCAGCCAGACGCAGGCATCGCCAGCGCGGCGACGATCACCGCGGGAACCAGCGAGAGAAACCGCGCGAGCAGCGCGGCCACGGGCCAGTGCCGCCGCGCCAGCCACCACGCCGGCCATGGTGCGGCGACCAATGCCACAAGGCTCACCATCAGCGCAACGCGCAAGCTGAGCCACAACGGCGACCAGTCGACTGTCATGCGGAGCTTCAATTATAGCGGCCGGAAGCGGGCGCTGAAGTGGCGCAGAAACGGCGGCTCCTCGACGATCTCCAGACCGCGTATTTCGCGCTTGCGCGAGTTCACCTCCAGGATCGCCTCCACCACATAGTCGATGTGGCTTTGCGTGTAGACGCGGCGCGGAATCGCCAGGCGCAGCAGCTCGTGTTGCGCCGCGGCGCCGAACATCACCGAGCCGATCTCGACCGAGCGTATCCCTGCGTGCCGGTAGAGTTCCACCGCCAGCGCCTGCCCGGGGAACTGGTGGGGAGGGATGTGCGGCAACATGCGAGCGGCATCGATATAGATGGCGTGGCCGCCCGGAGGTTCGACGATCGGCACGCCGTGGTCGGCGATGTGGCGGCCCAGGTAGCCGGTCGAAACGATCCGGTAACGCAGGTAATCGGGATGGAGGATTTCCTCCAGTCCCACCGCGATGGCGTCCAGATCGCGCCCGGCCAGGCCGCCGTAAGTCGGAAAGCCCTCGGTGAGGATTAAGAGGTTGGTCTCCAACTGCGCCAGGCGGGCGTCGTTGGTGCAGAGGAAGCCGCCGATATTGGCGAACGCGTCCTTCTTGGCGGAGAACGTGCAACCGTCGGCCAACGAAAACATCTTCTGCGCGATTTGTTTTGGTGTCCAGTCGCCGTATCCGGCCTCGCGCTCGCGGATGAACCAGGCGTTCTCGGCGAAACGGCAGGCGTCGAGATAAAGCGGAATCCCGTGGCGCGCGGCCACCCGCTTGACGGCTTCGATGTTCGCCATCGAGACCGGCTGGCCGCCGCCGGAATTGTTGGTGATGGTGAGCATCACGAGCGGAATCCTGTCGGCGCCCTCGCGCACGATGAGCGCCTCGAGCGCCGCGGCTTCCATGTTGCCCTTGAAGTCCAGGCGCGCCTGCGTGTCGGCGGCCTCCGGAATGGGCAGATCCACGGCGCGCGCGCCGGAGAATTCGATGTTGGCGCGCGTGGTGTCGAAGTGCGTGTTGGAGGGCACGACGTGCCCCGGCTTCGTCATCACGGTGAACAGAATACGCTCCGCCGCGCGCCCCTGGTGGGTCGGAATAATGTGCCGATAGCCGGTGAGCGATTCGACCACGCGCCGCAGCCGGACGAAGCTCTCGCTGCCCGCATAGGATTCGTCGCCGCGCATCAGCGCCGCCCACTGTTCGGTTGACATGGCCGAAGTGCCGGAATCGGTGAGCAGATCGATCAGAATGTGACGGGCGTCGATCAGGAAGAGATTGTACCCCGCCGCTTCCAGATGGGACTGGCGCTCTTCGCGCGTGGTGTACGTGAGCGGTTCCACGCTCTTGATGCGGAACGGTTCGATGATAGTGCGCACGACCGTATTATCCTAAATCCGGCAGTTTGAGCGCTGCCGGAACGGTCCAAGCGATTGCTGCCTTAAGACACGGAGGACAATCGGGGCTTGATCCCGACTCACCCGCGGGGTGAAGTGCAAATACGTGACGACGGTGCGCAGCGACAGCGTGCTGCCGGGCCTGTTAGGGTAAAGGCCAAAGTCCAGGGCACGGCGGAAGTCGTGCCCCGATTCGACAATAATATTCGACTTCCGGATTCAGCATGGGCGCCTGAGCCGCTGGAATTGGGCGTTGCGGTGCGGCAGAGGGTGGGAGAAAACGCGGGCTTGATCCGGGCCGGTTCGGAATCCGGCCGCGAGGAAAGGTGCGGGCAAGCCCCCGATTTCAGGCTTGCCCGCTGGGGAGTAACTTAGCTTAGAACCGCAGGTATCCGCCAACCTGCAACTGGCGCTGCGTGGAAGCTGTGCCGGTGATCACCGCGAAGTTGTTATAGTTCGTGGTGCCATCCGACTTGGTGAGCCAGCAGCACGTGGTGTTGGGATTGGAGAACGTCACCGTATTGGTGAGGTTGAACGCCTCGCCGCGCAACTGGAGGGTGACCTTGCCTTCCTTGAAGCTGAAGACGCGCGCGATGTTCGCGTCCAGGTTGAAGAGGCCCGGGCCGGTCAGGATGTCCCTACCGGTAGAGCCGAGCACGCCGTTGGCCGGGTTGGCGAACGCCGCGCCGTCGAAGTACGGACTCTTGGCATCGTGGCCACCCAGAATCTTGACGACCGGGTTGACCTGATTCGCCGAATTGCTCTGGCCGGGGGCATTCAACGCCGCGCTGGTGCCGACGGAGAACGGCAAGCCGCTGTAACGGCTCAAATTGCCGCCAAGCTGCCAGCCGCCTATGATCGCCGCCGCCACACCATGGTTCACGTACTTGTGCCCATGGCCGACCGGCAACTGATAGACATAGAATGCCTGGAACATCTGCGTCCGGTCGAAACCGGCGCGCTGCTTGTCCAGGCTGGACGACAGCGGCGCGACGCGGTACGTCGAGGCATCGCCATTGTCGCCATTGGCGAAATTGATCGCCTTCGAGTACGTGTAGTTGAGGCCGAAGATCGAGCTTCCAAGCGTCTTGCGTATCTGGCTCTGCAGGGCGTTGTAGGTCATGCTGCCCCACGGCTCGTAGTCGTTGATGGAACTGCCACCGTTGTACTGCGAGAGCAAGGCCCCGGCGTTCCCGCCATTCGCGGGAGCCCCGTTGATGTTGACCGCCTGCATGGTATGCACGCCGTGCGTCCCCGCGTATCCGATTTGGAACACGGTGCTCGAGGTGATCTCGCGCTGGATGAAGAGATTCCAGGCCTGGTAGTAGCCCCGGTTCATGTCCTTGGGGAACGTGGCCCCGATGGAGCCCGGCAGATAGGTGGTGGTAGAGGCAGTGGTCGACGGCTTTAGAATGCCGCCCGAGATATTCGGGTAGCTGGGCGTCGGGATGCCGTCCTGCAGCGTCACTTGAGCGGCTCCGTCGGAATTGGCGACGCCGGTGTAGTTGACGAACTGGTACGTGTTGGCCGGGGTGTAATCCTGGTTGACGATGGCCGGGTACGCATTGCGCTGGTTGCGCATGTTATCCGGATCGATGGTAATACCATATCCGGAGCGCACCACGGTCTTCGAGCCCAGGCGATAGGCCACGCCGAAACGCGGGGCAAAGCCCTTCTTGCTGGCACTTGCGCCGGCATCCCACGGCACGCCGCCCTCGCCGCCGATCAGCACTTCGCCGGTCGACGGATCGAAGCGGACCGCACCGTAGATGCCGTGGGAGAAGATCGGGTAGTATTCCCACCGCATGCCGTAGCTGACAGTCAGGTTCTTCGTCGCCTGCCATTGGTCGCGCGCATACACGGACCAACTGGAGAAGCGCAGGGAGTTCGGATTCAGCACCTGGGTGATCTTGCCGACGTGGGAAGGATCGCCCAGCAGGAACTGCGCCCAGGAGTTGTATGGGTTGGCGATGGCCGCGCCGCCTTTCAGCGCGGTCAGCGAACCGTCGAACGCGAAACTGCCGCGCGCGGTGCCGAAGGTTCCGCCCTGCGGCTGGAAGTGATTGAGCGCGTACTTATCGTATTCGAAACCAAAGCGCAGGTTATGCGCGCCCTTGATCTTGGTCAGGTTGATGGAGGTGGTGTACTGGTTGTCGCGAAACTTGAACGGGCTGCCGGTATTGGTGTTGCCCATGTTGGCCGAACCGCTGACCTGGAACGCCGGAATGCCCTGGTAGTTCACGCCGACTCCGTTGGTGCCCGGAATCTTCAGCGTTTGGGTTCCGTAGTCGCCCACCCCCTCGTCGCCATTGGCGCCGATGCTCTGCCGTGTGTAGCCAATGTTACCGTCTAACAGGAGGGTTGGCGTAATGGTGCGGGTGAAACCGGCTGCGGTGGTCTGGACGAGGCCGCCCGAGTTGATCGGATTGCCGCCGCCAAACACGTCGCCCTCGGCCGCGCCCAGCACGAACGGAGCGACGATGTTCATCGGCGAAAAGCTGTACCGGCCCCAGATCATTTGTCTGTCGCTGGGATTGTAGTTGACCTTGTAATCCCAGCTCTTGCGGTTGTATTGGGTCCCGCCGTAGGCGTCATAGTTGTTCGTATACGTCGTCGGCCTGGTGAGCGCGGGCAGCAGACCCACAATTGTGTTGGAGGCCGAGTTGATGCGGCTCTGCGGGATCTGATTCCCGGCGAACGGCGTGCGGCCGGTGCCATCCGCGTTGCCGGTCNNGTAGATCGGGCCGCCCAGCGCGAACCCATAGTTGTTGAAGATGTTCTTGCCCAGCCGGCCGGGGTGGCTGAAATAGTTGTTCACCGCCTCGAGCTTCTGGTTCTGGTTGTTTTCGTACACCACGCCGTGCAGGCTATTGGTGCCGGACTTGATGGTGACGTTGGTCGCAATGCCACCCGCCGCGCCCTGCTCGGCGTCGAAGGCATTGGTGTTGATGTCGACGGTCTGGATCGCTTCGGGCGGTGGCACGTAAGCGACGTTGACGGGCAACCATGGATACGAAATCGAGGCCCCGTCCATCTTCGTGCTGTTGCCGGTGGAGGAGACGCCGTTCATGAATATGGTAACCGCGCGCATCGGGTTGCCGGCTTCCGAATTGGCTTCCGGGCTGGCGACGATGCCCGCGCCGGGAACCAGGAACGCCAAGCGCTGGTAGTTCTTTCCTTCGCCGCCGGTCACCGGAATCTCGGTGATCTGCTGCGAGGTGATTTGCGCTTCGATATCGGCCTTGTCGGCCTGCAGAATCACCGCGTCGGCGCGAACTTCCACCGTCGACTTGGTCTGCGAAATATTGAGTTGCACGTCCACGCGCCGGACTTCCGTGTTGCTGATCTGCACGCTGGTTTCGACGAAAGTCGCGAACGACTTGGCGGAAACCGTTATCGTGTAGGGTCCGGCCTGGATGTTGCTAAAGCGATATAGCCCGTGATCGTCGGTCGCGGTCTCCGAATGCACCCCAGTGCCCGTGTTGAGCGCCTCGACTTTGGCAGCCGCAATCGCGGCGCCGGTTGGATCGGTCACGTTTCCAGTGAGCGACCCGTACAGTAACTGCGCGTGCACCGCGCAGGGAAGCAGAAATACGACCAGCGCCAACGCCAACGCGAGCGATACGAATCGCTGGCTCAGCCGCGCCTGCCGCTGCTTTGCTCGATGTCTTGATACGTATAACCTCATTCGACCCCCAAAAAAGCGATCTCTAAACTCCCACTTCCACCAGATGCCTGACTCCGTCCCCCTTGGTCTTATCCGAGGTACGTTCGAAGCCCGCGACCCAACCCCAATTGTTCGTTACGTGAACCCTACGCCAGCGGCTTGCGAGGCCACTGAATCCACAACTCTCCCGATGATTTTGTTGTAAGCTCGAACAAATTATCCAACATTTAGATTCCGAGATCAAGTTCTGATTTGAGAATTTGGCTCAAAACTCGCGAAAATTTGAGTTCGGGGTGCGAATTTAGGCCATCTGGGGCGGCCGCTGGCGGAGAAGATCACGAATCGCCGGGGACACTGTGGTCCGGCGATTCAGAACGGTACACGCGACTCAGCCCGAATCCCGAGGTCGACCATTGTCGCTGTATCAAGGCCTGTTATCCCAGCGCCTTGGGCTGTGGAATTGCAACTTAGTCGAAGTTGACTGAAGCCGCCTGGTCCGGCATAACCAATTGTGCACACAGCAGTTTGCACCAGCCAGGAAATGGTGGCCGCAGCCTGGCGGTGTCCCCGATCCGGCTACGAATTCCAACCCGGCTTACTGCGCCGTGCGTGCTGCACCCACGACCGCGTCAAACGCCGGCTTGGGTTTTCCTTCGCGGTCGAATAGCAGCGGATAGTTAGTCCTGCCTCTTGCCGGAAAATTGTTCAACCAGGAGCCTCGGTCGGTCACGCCCCAGAAGGTTACTCGCGTAACGGCGTCGCGATGCTTCAGAAACACTCGGAACAAGGCCGCGTACCGGTCCGCCAACGCTTGTTGCTGCGCGGCGGGCAGCCCGGCGGTATATGGGTTGGAATTGGCGCCGCCTTCGGCCTGGGCGGAGACATCGGCGCTGTGGCCGCTGCGAACCGCCGGCAGCACGTCCATATCGAGCTCGGTGATGCTCACCTTGACGCCGAGCGCCTGGAACGCGGCGATCGTTGCATCCACCTGCGCCATCTCCGGCCAATCCATATGGTAGTGCCCCTGCAGGCCGACGGCCGCCACCGGGACGCCCTGCGCCAGCAGTTTCCGGATCAGCTCGACGCCGCCTTTGCGCTTGGGTTCGTTCTCGAGCGAGTATTCGTTATAGTACAGCTCCGCCTTCGGATCGGCCTCGTGCGCGTATTCGAACGCCTTGGCGATATAGTCGTCGCCAATGATGCGCTGCCACTGAGACTTCCGCAAGGTGCCGTCCTCGTTCAGCGCTTCGTTGACCACGTCCCAGCCATTGACGCGCCCGCGATATCGGCCGACCACGGCGGCGATGTGATCGTGCATGCGCCCCAGCAGCACCTCGCGCGCGACGGGCTGGCCCTTGTCGTCCTCGAACACCCAGCGCGGCGTCTGGCTGTGCCACACCAGACAGTGGCCGACGATGAACATGTGGTTCCGCTCGCCGAACTCGACGTAACGGTCGGCCGGCTCGAAGTTGAACCCCTGCGGCGTGGGATGAATGCGCTCCCACTTCAAGTCGTTCTCCGGCGTAATCGAATCGAACTGAGCCTTGACCAGGGCCGCCCCCTCCGCATTGCTCCCGTTGGAATACGCGGCGTTGATCGCGGCGCCAATATGGAAGTAGTCTTTGTACGCGTCTTTCAACGCGGTCTGCGCCTGGAGCGGCATCGAGAGTCCGGCCGCTATGATGGTGGTGAAGATAATCGACTGGTGCGACATGATGCCGGCGTGTCTCCTCATTCCGGGGCCGCTCGGGCTCCCGCCAGTTCCTACGTTGTGAATGTCTTGCGCCGAGCGCTCAACTCGTCGGCGATCTTGCGGTTGAGTTCCTTCGTGATCGGGTAGAAGGCCAGGCAGAGCGCCACCACGAGGAAGGCCGCGGCGGCGTACACGCTCGCGATCATGCGAATGCCGGTGAGCGCGGACGCCGTCTGCACGGGCGCGTTCACGTAGCCATAAGCATCCAGAAGCCAGCCCGCGATCCAGCCGCCAAACGCAAGGCCCGCCCAGAGAGCAAACACGACGGCGGAGGTGACCGTGCCCGTAGCGCGCCGGCCCGTCTTCCACTCGCCATAGTCGGCCACATCGCCCATCATCGCCCACAGCACCGGACACGACGCGCCGAAGGCGAACTGGCGGAGCGCCTCGGAAGCGACGATGACCGCAGTGCTGGTTGCCGGCACCACGTACAAGACCAGGGTCAGCACGGCCGTCAGCAACATGCTCACGAGGAACAGCGAGCGCTTGCCGAACTTCTGCGTGAGTTTGGTGGAAACCGCGACGCCGACGAGAAGCGAGCCGAGGCCGAAGCCGTTGAACCAGCTAAACAGCCCCGCGTCCCCGGCGTTGAACGTGAAGTACGAGAGCATCACGCTGCCGCGCAGCATGATGGCAATGAAGTAGAACGTAGTCGCCAGGAATAGCGCGATCCATGGCCCGTTCTTCATCAGGCCGGCGAGGTCCTCTCCAAGCGCGCTCTTCTGCTTCGGGTCTGGCTGTATGCGTTCTTTGGTCGAAGCGAAAGAGACGATAAATAGAATGCCGCCGAGAACGCAGAACGAACCCATCGTCCACTGATAGCCCTTGGCCGCGTCGCCGTGTCCGATCCAGCCGATCATGCGCACGGCAAGAACGGTCACGATGAAGCCGGCCGAGTTGGCGAAAATCTGCCTCCAACTGGCGATGCTGGTGCGTTCGTCCGGATCGTCGGTCATCACGCCGGTCAACGACGCGTACGGCACGTTGTTGACCGCATAAATCAGACGGAGCGCCGCATAAGTCACATAAGCATAGATGAGCTTGTTGGCCGGACTCAGGTTCGGCGTCGTGAACGTCAGCACGCCGATGACGGCAAACGGAATCGCAGTCCAAAGAAGATAGGGGCGGAACTTACCCCAGCGCGTGTTGGTGCGGTCGGCGATCACGCCCATCACCGGGTTGAAGATCGCCGCGCCCAGGCCAACTACCAGGAACAACGTCCCGGCCTGCGCCGCCGTCAATCCATAAGTGGAGGTGTAGAAGTTCAGTTGCAGCGCCACCAACGCCTGGAAGACGAAGTTGGCGGCCATGTCGCCGAGGCCATAGCCGATCTTCTCGGAGAGCGGAAGTCTCTCAGTCATAGGATTCTCGTTTCTCTGCGGGCGGACCTACTTCGTCACCGTCAGCGTCAGCTTCTCGAGATCGGCATCGCGCGACGACGTGCCGACCATGATTTCGAAATCGCCGGGCTCGACGCGGTACTTCATGTCCACGTCCCAGAAGGCGAGCGACCCGGGCGTGATTTCGAGGCGAACGGTCTCCGTCTGCCCCGGCTCCAGATCGACGCGGCGGAAGCCTTTCAACTCCTTGATGGGCCGCGTCACCGAACTGACCAGGTCGCGGATGTAGAGCTGGACGACTTCGCTGCCGGCGCGCTTACCGGTGTTAGTGACATCGGCCAGCACCTCGCAGGAGCCGGTGAGCGGGATCCGCTTCTTCGACAGGCGGAGGTTCGAGATGCCGAAGGTGGTGTAGCTCAGGCCAAAGCCGAAGGGATAGAGCGGCGTGACGTCGTCAAAGAGATAGCCGCGGCGAGCGCTCGGTTTGTAGTTATAGAAAGCGGGCAGATGGCCCACCGAGCGCGGCACCGTCATCGGCAGCTTGCCGCCGGGATTGTAATCGCCAAACAGCACGTCGGCCACGGCCGTGCCGGTTTCCTGGCCAAGATACCAGCAATCGAAAATCGCCGCGGCGTTCTCGTTCACGCACTGGATCGAATTCGGCCGGCCATGGAACAGCAGCGCGATAATCGGCTTGCCGGTTGCCGCGATAGCCTCGATCAACTCGGCCTGCAGGCCGAACAGATCGAGACTGGCGCGGTCGCCCATGTGAGCCAGGTTCCAGGCCTCGCGCGAGGTCTGGTCGTTGCCGCCGATGGCAAGCACGACCACGTCCGCCTTGCGCGCCACCTTCACGGCTTCGGCGATCAGCTTGCGGTCCTCGACCGGATTGCTCGCGACCACCGCGTCCTCCTGCCACGAGCCGCCGATGGTCAGCTTGCAGCCTTCGCTATGGAGCACCTTCACGCGCTTGCCCACCTTGGCCCGGATGCCTTCGAGCACGGTGACCTCGCTCGCGGGCTTGCCGCTGTAGCCGCCCAACAGGCTGCGGTTGGCGTTGGGGCCGATCACCGCAATCGTCTTCGGCGACTCGGGATCGAGCGGCGCGATGCCGTCGGCGTTCTTGAGCAGCGTGATCGACCGGTGCGCCGCCTCGAGCGCGAGCGCGCGGTGCGCCTCGCAGCCCACCACGCGGGCGGCTTCCTCCGGGTCCACGTACGGATCGTCGAACAGGCCCAGCTTGAACTTCCAGCGCAGCATCGGCTCGACCAGTTCGTCGAGCTCGGCTTCCTTCAGCACGCCCTTCTTCACCAGCTCCACCAGGTGCAGGTAGCAATCCGGTTCCGGCAGTTCGATGTTGACGCCGGCCCGCACCGCCAGCGCGCAGGATTCCTTCTTGTCCTTGGCCACGAAGTGGCCATGCGTATCGGGGCGGTAGCCAAGTTCCCAGATGGCATAGTAATCGGAGACGACGTAGCCGTCGAAGCCCCATTCCTTGCGCAGCACGTCGCGCAGTAGCCAGCGGCTGGCGTGCGATGGAACGCCATCGATCTCGTTGTAGGACGCCATCACGCTGATGGCTCCGCCCACGTGCAGCGCCTGCTCGAAAGTGTAGAGGAAGGTCTCGCGCAGCACGCGCTCGCTGACGTTCGCCGGCGCGCAGTTCATGCCCGATTCCGGCTGCCCGTGCGCGGCAAAATGCTTGAGCGTGGCGATCACGCGCGTCTTATCCTGGAACGTGGCGTCGCCCTGGAAGCCGCGCACGGCGGCAATCCCCATGCGCGATACCAGGTACGGGTCCTCGCCGTAGGTCTCTTCGACGCGGCCCCAGCGCGGGTCGCGCGCCACATCGACCACCGGCGTCAGCGCCTGGTGCGCGCCGCGCAGGCGCGCCTCGAGTGCCGTCATCGTGAACAACCGCTCGGCCAGCGCGGGATCGAAGCTGGCGCCGAGAGCGATCGGTTGCGGGAAACTCGTGCTGCCGGGGCCCGCGAGGCCGTGCAGGCACTCTTCGTGAAAGATCACCGGAATGCCCAGGCGGCTGTTTTCGACGAAGAACTTCTGGATCGCGTTGGTCACTTCCGCCATCCCACGCGCGTCCTTGCCGCCGCCCGAATCGCTCGGCCGGCCCACCTGGCCCATGCCGCGTCCCTGCCGGAACGCCTTCTTCGCCAGGGCCGCATCGAAGTTACCCTCGGCGTTCACCAGCTTCCCGGCCTTTTCCTGCCAGATGCACACCATCTGGGCGGCCTTCTCTTCGAGCGTCATTCGCGACAACAGGTCGCGCACGCGTTTCGCGACGGGCAAGTCGCGCTTCCGGTAAACTGGTGTGCTACCGCTCTTCTTAGGCGTCGGTCGTTTCATAAGTGCGATCTCGTTTCTTCGGCTTCGGGCGACTGTTTCGTCGTGCCATCGGACCGGGCATTCCCGGCTGCTGCGGCCCGTCCCAGGCCGGTTCGCGAGCGAGCGCCATGCAAAGGCCGGTCAAACGCGACTCTGTTGCAATCTCGAACTATAATCGGACGGCCGGGTCCAAAATGCAAGAAGCGCTCGCGCGCCTGGGCCGGCTGGCCGGAAATCACGAACATACCCCAAAATCGTTCTCCAGCACCAGTGCCACCGTGCCGCGCAGGCGCGCCACGCCGCCGTCGCGCGCCGGAATCAACTGCGGGGCCACGCCGCCCGGCGACACCTGGTCCAGGATCTCCGGCATAATCACGGCTTCAAAACGTTCCCACGACCGCGTGAGATCGCCAACCACCACGATCCGCTCCGGCGCCAGGCCGCCCACCAGCATGCGCATGCCGCGGCCCAGGTAGCAAGCCATTTTATTCAGCGCTTCCCCGGCCCGCCCGTCTCCCTGATCCGCCAGGTTCAGCAGGTCGGGAAAGCTCACGCCGGCGGACTCCGTACCGGATTCGCGATAATATCGCAGCGCCGCCCGGTTGGAGGCAAATACTTCCCAACAACCGCGTCGGCCGCACGCGCACGGCGGACCCTGTGGATCGATCGGCACGTGGCCAAACTCCCCCGCCATTCCATTCAAACCGTGCACGAGCTGGCCGTTGAGCAGGATTCCCGCGCCGATTCCCTCGGATACCGTGACCACCACTAGGTTGCGAACCGCCTCCATGTGGTCGAACCATACCGCCGCCAGCGCGCAGGCGGTGGCCGCGTTCTCGATCTTCACTTCCAACCCCGTGGCCTTCACGAGCGGCGTACGAATGTCCACATCGCGCCATCCCAGGTTGGGCGCGAACGCCAGCCGGTCCGAGCCGGGAATGCAACGGCCCGGCACGGTCACTCCGATGCCTTCTATCTTGCGGCCCCGGCACGACGCCACGATGCGCTCGACAACTTCCACCAGACGGCCCAGCGTGAACTCCGGGTCCGCCGTGGTAGCGATCGCCTCCTCCGAGATGAACCGCCCGTTGGCGTCCGCCAGCGCCGCCGTGATCTGTGAGGGACGAATGTCCACTCCAATCAGCACCCGCTCGTCGTTCAGCCGCAGGAAGACCGGCCGCCGCCCCCTCGGCAAGCGCCCCGTGGGCCCCGCCAGCACCCAGTCCTCCTCGATCAGTTGTTCGACAATCAGCGATATGGTGCTGCGCTGCATCCCGGAAACCCGCGCCAGTTCGGCACGCGAGATGGGTTGGCGCTTGCGGATCAGGTTGAGCACGATGCGCCGGTTGATGTCGCGTACCACCTCGCTCGAAGCGCTCTGCGGCCGGCTCTTGTCGGCCACGGGCACGCCGCCTTCGGTTTCCCCTGCGAACGATCGGCGCCCTCGCGGCAAGCTCACTGAACCTTCTTGCCAGTCCATTCGATGGATTGCCCGCCGCCGCCGGCTCTTTCCGAAGTCAGGTGCAGTTCGGACCCGCTCACCTTTCCTTTGTAATTCAACTTCAGCTCCGTTCCCTGCATGTCGGCAATGATAGTAAACGACAGGTTGTCTCCGTCTACTTTCCCGTCCGCGAGGGTGGACTTGCCCAACATCGTGCTGGTCGTTTCTCCGCTCAGTCTGTTTCCGTCCACTTTGAAAACGAACGTCCGCTCCATCGTTCCATTCGGGCCATCGGCCGTCGCTTTCCAGGTTCCGGCCACATCGGCCGCCATCGCCGCCAAGGCGGAGACGGCCAGCAAAATCAGGACTCGCTTCATCGCGCCATTCCTTTCCACATCATTCTTGCACCTTTCACGCTGCCGCGCCGCTGCCACCGATCCGCACGCCCACCCTGTGCCCTTGCCTCCGGACGCTTTCGGGCGCATTTTAGCGGCCAAAATCGCCGGTTCGACCCCCGCCGCGCCCGCCGTCACGATCACCCCCGCGTTGGGCCTGCCAAACCCCCGCAAATGCGCTCACCCATAGATGTTATACTTTTGGCGCGCCATAACACTAACACTTTAACCGGTGCGGACGTTGGCCATAAGCGTCCCCTGCCGGGAGCTGGCTCACCCTGAAAGGGGGTATCGTGGGGCTCGATCTTATATTCGTTCGTTTTGTTTTTATTCTGATCCTTTCTCTCGCGGCCTTTCTCCTCCATCCGGCCCAGGTAGTGCCTTGGGTTTCGGCCTTGGGCGGCCTCGTGCTGGGCGGCGGGATCGTCTGCTTTGAACTCCGTCTGGAAAAAGTCAGCCTCACTCGTCTGATCGGGGCTGCGGTCGGTTCGATCCTGGGGATTGCGGGCGCCTTCCTGATGTCCCTGGTGGTGGAGAAGGCTCTCCCCAGTCAACCCTTGCTGCCGGTCTGCCTTCTGTTATGGATGACCTACGTGGGCCTGGTCGTGGGCGCCAGGAAGGGCGACATGCTCAATCTGGCCGCGCTCGGCGGCGTCTTCGGTGGGGAGAAGAGCTCGCAGAAGTCGTTCAAGATTCTCGATACCAGCGTGATCATCGACGGGCGCATCGCCGATATCGCCGAGACCGGCTTTCTCGACGGTGTGCTCGTGATTCCGCAATTCGTCCTGCGCGAATTGCAACTGGTGGCCGATTCCGCCGATTCGATGAAGCGCAACCGCGGCCGCCGCGGCCTCGATATTCTCCAGCGCATCCAGAAGATGACTCACCTCGCGGTGCGCATCGTCGAAGAGGATTTTCCCAACGTGCGCGAAGTGGACATGAAGTTGATCGAGCTGGCC
>PMKM01000060.1:25575-32330 GCA_003157745.1 Bryobacterales bacterium
CCTCGACGACGGCACCATGGTCGTGGTGGATAACGCCAGGCGCCTCATCTCGAAGACGGTCGATATCACCGTCACCAGCGTCTTGCAGACCACCGCCGGCAAAATGATCTTCGGCAAATACGACGATCGGCTGCACGGCACCGTCACCGCCGGACACGAGCGCCCGGTGCGGAAGGGCGAGCCGCTGCCGGTGGCCGCCGTCGCTATAGAGAAAAGCGCGATAGAATCATAGAACACATGAGAGTCGCCGTAATATTGCCAGCGGCCGGCCTTGGCACGCGTATGGGCAAAGGTTCGGCCGAAAAGACCGGAACCAGCCGCAAGCAGTTTATGCTGCTCGAAGGATCGCCGATCCTGCTGCACACGGTACGCAAATTCGCCGCCTCCGATCGCGTCAGCGAGCTGGTGGTCGCCGTGCGCGCCGAAGATATGGAATGGGTCGGCGCCATGCTCGCCGGCGAGTTGAACGGCCGCAAGCTGCGCGTGGTCGAAGGCGGTAACAGCCGCCAGGAATCGGTCGAGAACGCGCTGCGGTCTCTTGGGCCCGAGACCGACCTGGTGGCCGTCCACGACGCCGTGCGCCCGTTCATCGATATCGAGATCATTCACCGCGCCTTCGACGAGGCGGCCGAAACCGGCGCCGCGATTGTCGGCCTGCCCGCTGTCGACACCGTCAAGCAGGTGAGTCGCGGCAACGGCAAGACCCGCGTCCGCTCCACCCTCCAGCGCGACAACCTGGTGCTGGCGCAGACGCCACAGGTCTTCCGCTACGAGTTGCTCGAGCGCGCCTACGAAGCCGCCCACCGCGACGGCTTCATCGGCACCGACGAATCGAGCCTGGTCGAGCGGCTCGACGTCGAAGTCGCNNCACGAGGACGCCGCCAAGGAAGCCATCGGTTGAGCGAGACGCGCACCGGTCTGGGCTGGGATGTGCACCGCCTCGTCCCTGGCCGCGCCCTGATTCTGGGCGGCGTCACCGTGCCCAGTGAGATCGGCCTCGACGGCCACTCCGACGCCGACGTGCTCGCCCACGCCGTCACCGACGCCATCCTCGGCGCCGCCGCCTTGGGCGATATCGGCATGCACTTCCCGGATTCCGATCCGCGCTGGAAGGGCGTCGATAGCCTGGTTTTCCTCCGACACGCGCGCGAACTCGCCGAGGCCGCCGGCTTCCGCATCGTCAACGTCGATTCCACGGTCATCCTCGAACGCCCCAAGCTGAAGGACTATCGCGACCCCATTCGCCAGAGCCTGGCCGCCACGCTAGGCTTGCCCCTCGACCGTGTCTCGGTAAAATTCAAGACCGCCGAAAAACTCGGCCCCGTCGGCGAGTGCCGCTCCGCCGAGTCGCAAGCCATCGCCACCCTCGAACGCTGACACGCAGTCGTGGCGCAGGGCCTCCAGGCCTGCTGTGTCGAGAGTCATCTCGACACTTCCTCAAGCCCGCCGCTCCGAAACCATCGGAGCCGCGACCAAAGGGAGCGGTGTTCGTTAAAGCCGAATCTTTTGAGCGAAGACCTAGCTGGCCAGCAGGCACATCCGGCGGGCGGCGCGACGCGCCTTCAGCCGCTCATTGGCCTTCTTCTGCTTTTCCGCCGACACAACGGTCTGGCACGCATCGCAGCGTTTCCGTATCCGCGACCGCGTGACGAACTCCGCGCCGCAGCGGCGGCACTGCTTCTTCATGGTCTCCTCGAGCGGGAGAATGCCCGGCTTCTTGGGCAGTAGATGAGAATAATGAAAATCGCAATGATTCATTACCGGAACCTCGCAATCTTAAATAAAAAATGGGACCTGGCGCCGGACGCATTTCCAGAGGGCGAAGCGGCGCGGGAGGGTAGCGCTGCGACGCAGGCGAAAAAGGTGTCTGTACTCCGGTTCCCGTTACTGGGTGATACTGCGCAAACAGGTTTACAACTAGGGGAAAAGCCCACACCTGTCATCGAGCGCAAACTCCTGCGGCAAACCGAAACGGTGTGTCCAATGTATTGAGCGGTAGGGACTTCGAATGATGAGCGGGCTCTTCTGGAACCAACCTCGACAACTGCCAACAACCCGCTATCGTCATGGATTTTATATACCGTGCACGCCACCGGCCAGTTCAGACGACCGGCACCGCTTCGGGGCGGTATAACTCCTCCGCCTTCAAAAGCTCCCAACGCAGATGATTAATGTAAAAAAGCAGCACCGCTTCCGGCACCGTCGAGCGAAACTTCTCCCAGACGCGCCCTTCCCACCCATCTGTGAAGTGGGGCTTGGGGTCCATGTCTTTCGCAAAAAATCCGTTTTCGTGCGGCACGCCCAGGAAATCGAGGACCGCGATGATCATGTCGAGATGCGACACCAGCACCGCTTGTGCTAAGTCCTGGCCAAACGCCGTATCGCCCGCCATGATGCGCGCCCACATGCGCGGCGCCGCCTTGCGCAGAGACTCCGTATTCAACTTCTGCAGCCGCGCGCGAACCTTGAAGCCTTCGTAAATCTGGTACGTCCGCAGCTTGCCGATTGAGATGCCGCGCAGCAGTTGGACGAACCCGTCCACGCCCAACCCGCTATACAGGTCCGAAATCTCCATGAACTGTCAGCCTATCACGAACGGACCCGTCGCGGATGTAGGGGTCCGATAACCTTATCCCCACTTTGCGGGCAGTGGCCGCCAAATCGGTACCGGGTGTAACAGGGAACCGCAGGAACCCGCGCGGCCACACGGCGGCCGGGTTCCATCCGCCCTTCAACGCTCGCCGGCCCAGATCAACTCGGGAACGCAGGCGTCGGGCGGCGCCGCACCATTTGCGCCTTCTACGAACCTGTGGCCACTGACGCGCACCGGCAACTTATCGTGGACGATCTCTTCCAGAAGCTCCTTTGCATCTTCCGCAGCACCTAGGGTCGCACTCCGTCTTCCGGCCGCCCGACCCAACACCACTCCCATCGTCGAATACCAGGCGACCGGCCCGCATGTCCGCCCGTCGCCCAAGACGATCGCAGGATTTTTCGATTGGGCCACGTCCGCCCATTCGAGTTTCTCGATTCGCGTCGGCGCCCCGCTCAGAATCGTGCTGTTGGAGAGATCATCCTCACGAGGATTCCTGCCGGGCAGAGGTGTCGTGGCGACACGATTCGCACCGTCCGTGAATCGGGTGTACAGGGGAAAGCCCCTCGATCCGTGCTTACCGTGCACAAGAAACCAGTGCGCGTCTCTTGCCTCGTACAGCGATGTAATCCAGTACCCATTGTTGAAGCTTTGCCGGATCAACTGCGCGTGCCCGTCCTGGTTGAGATCCACAAGCTCCCTTACACCTTGGCGGTCCGCTTCGAAATACCCGTCGAACTCCGAAGGCACCGGGCGCCCATTGTCATCGAACATTAAGGTCAGAACGTGTGAGGACGGCGCCAATCCGTTGCCTCCTGTGTAGCCGATGAAGACCAGATCCTGTGTGCCGTCACGGTCGAGATCGCAGGAGAAGAACTCGCCCCCAAGCAAGCTCCACGTTGCCACCACCTGCCACGGCCGCCCGCCCTTATCCTTTCCGCCGATCACCAGTCGATTGTCATCTTCGAGCCGGATGGTTGCCGTTCCAAACTGGGCTTGCGCTCCGACTTGCAGGTCAATGGGAACCGGCTTCTGCGGAACTCTCCTCGCGATTTCGGCCTGAGTAAGCGGAAGGTAGTCCGTCACATATGCGCTGGCCACGGCAACAACGCATAGAATCAAGAACCCCAGGCGAATTTGACGACTCATCGCGCCCCTCAGCGTTCGCTGGCCCAGATCAGCTCGGGAACGCAGGCGTCGCGCGGCTCGTCCTCTGGAAAGCGGTTACCGCTAATGCGCACTGGCAGCTTCTCGCGCACGATCTCTTCCAGAAGCCCCTTTGCATCTGGCCCAACGTCCAGGATGGCAGCTTGCCTTCCTGCTTCCCGGTCAAGCACCACCCCCATCGTGGCGTATGGCGTGCATGTCCGCCCGTCGGTCAGGAATATGGCGGGGTCCTTCGCTTCGGTGGAGTTATCCCAATCGACCTTCTGTATCCGAACCGCCTCGCCGGTCAGAATCGCACTGTTGGAGAGATCATCCTCAAGAGGAGTTCGGCCGGGCAGAGGTGCCGTAGCGACTCGATTCGGACGATTCGTAAATCGTGTGTAGAGCGGAAAGCTCCTGGATCCATGTTTCCCGTGCACCAAGAACCAGCGCGCGGCCTTTGCCTCGTACAGCGATGTGATCCAGTACCCATTGTTGAAGCTTTGCCGGATCAATTGCGCATGCCCGTCGTGGCTGAGATCCACAAACTCCTTCACTCCCTGGCGGTCCGTTTCGAAATACCCCTCGAACTCAGAAGGAACTGGACGCCCGAGGTCGTCGAACATTACGGTGAGGACAACCATGGACGGGTCCGATCCGAGGCCTCCCGTCGGGCCGGCGAAAACCAAGTCCTGGGTGCCGTCTTGGTCGAGATCGCAAGAGAAGAACTCGCCGCCCAGCCCGATCCACTTCGACACAACCTCCCACGGCCGCCCGCCCTTGTCCTTTCCACCGACTACCAGCCGGTTGCCGGCTTCGAGCCGGATGGCCGCCGTTCCGAACTTGGCTTCTGCACCGACTCGCAGGTCAATGGGAATCGGCTTCTGCGGAACTCTCTTGGCAATTTCGGCCTGCGTTAGGGGAAGATAGCTCACCCAATACGCGCTCGCCACGGCCGCAGCGCATAGAATCAAGAACCCCAGGCGAATTTGACGACTCATTGGAGGCTCCACCTTTAGTACTGAACCACCTTATCTTGGCTTCGGCTGCGCCGCGCGGTGCGCATGCACCGCGCTGGGGGGCGTCGCCGCCTCGTCGGTGATTGTGTAGAACGTAATTCCAAGGAGACTCGCGTATGCCACCTGAAATTTCCCAGGCGGCCCAGATCCTTCCGTCATCCACCCATACAGCCCATTCTTCGAGGGGTCCGGCTGGGCCTGTTTCGCGTTTGCCACATCGAGCGCTGCCTGAACATGAGCGGCGAACGCCGGTTGTTGCGCGTTGGCGTCGTCGTTGGCGAGTCGCACGCACTCCTCAAAGTTCTTCGTGTCCTTGGGCTGGAGGTTGGGGTATGTGCTCAGACCTTCAAACTGGCGCAATACTGACGCCGGGCCATGCTTGTGGTGTACAACAGTCGTGGCCGTAATCACCTTGAGCGGCGTCGGCACGGGGGTCGGCTGGAATCCGAAGATATCGGGCCGGCGAAACCGGCGATTGTCCACGGCGATCCTTATGTAATTCATCACCTTCCGCGCATCGTCCAGATTGTAGCTCGGGTAGGAAGGCGTCTCAGTTTCGTGCAGGATCAATCTCGCGAACAGGCCTTCGTCCGAGTTAGCATCCGGCAGCGTGACTTCGTCGACCACGTTGATCGTCAACGGACGTTTTAAGGGCACTTTCCCGGCCGGCCCGACTTGCGCGACCAGCACATTCATCCCGCTCCTCAGACCTGTGAGAGAGATCTTCCAAAAACGGCTCTTGGCGTCGCGCCCTGCGTTCGCGGGAAGTTCCACCGTCTGCATGTCCACCATCGAGGCGTCGTTGAGAGTGAAGCTCACCTCCGCATCGCCGAAGAAGAACGCGTTCCGCGAATGATTCACGTGAAGTTGCGTGCGATTCACCGCACCGCCGAACTGCGTGTGCCTGAATTCGTTCATGTCGGCTCACTATCCTCGTGGGGCTCCTGCGCCCTACTCAAAGTCCCCGCGGTCAGCCCGCTCCATCGGATTATGACTTACGGGTAACAATAACTTCTTTTCTTGATCGAGTCCAGTATACATCGCCACCGTGTGACTCTGAACGGCGGCAGTCATTCCGCCGCTTAGGGGAACCCCGCTCGGTCCTTCCCCACCCCAACCGAATCACCCCTCGCAGTTCGCGGCCCGCTGCGAACTCATTTGACACGCCCTCCGGCTTATGCCAATATAGGCATGTACCCGCGAATGAAGAATCTCACGTGGCTGGCCGATTCCCGCTCCAACGTGAAGTCGTTTCCGGCGAGCGTCCAGGACGATATCGGCTACGCGCTGTACGCCGCGCAGTTGGGCGAGATGAGTGGCAAGGCCAAACCGCTGCATGGTTTTGGCGGTCAGGTGATGGAGATCGCGGCCCATGACGTCAGTGGGACTTACCGCGCTGTCTACACCGTTTCCATCGGAGAGTCGATTTACGTGGTCCACGCTTTTCAGAAGAAGTCCAAAGCCGGGATCGCGACGCCGAAGCCGGAAATCGACCTGATTCGGCAGCGGCTCAAACAGTTGAGAAGCGAGGTGAAGCATGCCTAACAGAGACGCCCTGAAACAGGAGCCCAGCACCGGCAACGTATTCGCGGATCTCGGCCTGCCCAGCGCTGCCGAGCATCTGATTAAGGCTGGGCTGGTAGTGCGCATCGACCGGACCATCCGCCAACGAAAGCTCACCCAGGCCGCCGCCGCGGAACTCATCGGCATCGATCAGCCCAAGGTCTCGGCTATGCTCGCCGGCCAGTTCCGAGGCTATTCGGTCGAGCGCCTCATGCGTTTCCTCGTCGCCTTAGGTCACGATGTCGAGATCGTCGTGAAACCCAGAAAGCGCGGCACCGCCCAATTGCGCGTCGCATAGAAAGCGCAGCCGCCGCTGAACCCGTTCACCGCCCCTGCGAAAAATGTTTCCCGCCCGTTTTCAATCGCTTCGCTCTCGCCGCCCGGCCGCGCCGCTTGCTTTGCGCGTTACTCTGAAATCGAAAAAGAGCTGCTCG
>PMKM01000043.1 GCA_003157745.1 Bryobacterales bacterium
GGGGCGGACGCCCCCGCCCGCGGCCGGCCCCCTGGCCGGCTCTTGCGCACATCTGACAATTCATCCTTGGACTGCACAGCGGGCCCGGGGGGACCCGCGCGGACCTGGGGGTCCGCCCCACAAAGCCGGGCACATCGGCGGCCCTTACAGCTTGGTCAGTAGTTCCTGGATCTTCTGTCTCTCGTAAGTCGCGGGATTGTACTTCAGCGCCTCGATCAGCGCCTGGCGCGCTTGCGTCTTATCGCCCTTCTGATACCAGGCCATGCCTAAGTGATAGCGATAAGTGGAAGAGTTCGGCTGCGCCGCGACGTTTCGCTTGAAGATCTCGATTGCCTGATCGCTCAGGTTCTTCTTCAAGTAGATCCAACCCAGTGTGTCGGCCACTTCGGGGTACTTAGGCAGTAACTGGGTGGCGCGCTGGGCCCTGGTAAGTGCCTGGTCGAGATCGCCGCCATGTTCGGCGATCAGAAACGCGTCGTTATTCAGACTGACTCCGTCGTTGGGCGCCAGCTTGATGGTGGCTTCGTACACCCGCATGGCCTCGCTCCAGCGCTGCGCCGCATCGAGCACCAGCGCCAGTTCGCTGAGCACCGTCACGTCGTCGGGAAGGAGTTCGCGCGCCTTCTGGAAGGTCTGGACGGCGCTGTTGGCATCGCCCTTGCGGCGGTAGGCTTCGCCGAGGCGGACATAGATCTGCGCACGCGCCTTGGCGTCCTTGCCCATCTTATCCAGAATCGCCTGATAGTCGCCGATGGCGTCGTCGAACTTGCCGACCCGCGCCTCCACGTCGGCCAGCAACAGCTTCATATCGCTGCGCTCGGGGTTCTTGGCGAGTTCGTCCTTGAGGGTCTGCACGGCGGCGGCGGACTTGTTCTGCTCCAGATCGGTCTCCACCAGACCGGTCATGCCGCGAATGTTGGCTGGATTGAGATCGTAGGCGCGCCGGAACTCTTCGTCGGCTTCCTTATATTTCTTCTCGATCAGGCTGACGCCGCCCAACTGATAAACCACGTCGGCGGAATTCGGCGACTGGGTGCGCATCTCTTCCAGCAGTTGCCGCGCCTCGGCGGTCTTCCTCTGCCCCAGCAACGCGGCCGATTGGATGATCTTGGCCGGCAGGTTCGCGCGGTCGGCCTGGAGCGCCTGGCCGGCCGTTTCGAGCGCGGCCTGGTAGTCTCCCTTGGCGACTTGGAGGCGCGCCAGATCGAGGCGGGCCATCACGAAGTCCGGACGAATGGCCAGCGCCTTTTCGAATTCCTGGCGGGCCTGTTCCAACTCGCCGGCGGCGACCGTGTGGTCGGCGATGGCGCGGGCCCGGTGCGCCATGCCCAGCCGGTAGTGGTTCACCGGATTCTTGGGGTCGGCCATGGCCGCGCTCTGCAGATCGACCATGGCGTTGGCCACGTCGCCGCGGCTGAGCAGCAGGCTGCCCTCGACTTCCTTGGCGAAACTGTCCTGCGGGCTGTCCTTCAATATCTGGCGATTGAGGTCCTCGGCCTCGGCCGTCTTCCCGCGCGCCATCAGGGTCTGCACGATGCGCTTCTGGTACACCAGCTTCCGTTTGGAATCCTGCGCTTGCCCCTCGCGATACTCTTTGGTGGCCGCATCGGCGTCGCCCACGCGGCGATAGAAGTCGCCCACCACCAGGTATCCATCCGGAAAATCCTTCAAGGACTTGATCTGTTGCAGGATCTTGACCATGTCGTCCTTGCGGCCCTGGTAGCTATAGTGCATCGCGAGCGAGGTCAGGAAGCCGTACGTCTTGGGATTATTGTGCCAGGCCAACTTGAGCGTCTGCTCGCCGGCGTCCATGTTCTTCTCGGCCACCACCTGCAGGCGATAGAGTTCGGTGTAGGCGGCCTGCTGGGTTTTATCGCGGTCGATCAACTGGCGATAGATCTTCTCGGCGTCGTCGAACTTGCCCTTCTCGGTCGCCACCCGCGCCATCTGCATGGCAAGGCCCGGCTGGTCCGGCTTAATCGCGTTGGCCTTCTCGTATTCGGCCTGCGCGGTGTCGATCAAGCCGGCGCCCTCGTCCTTGCGGCCGGTCTTGAAGTCCTGTTGCGCGCGTACGAAATTCAAATCGCCGTTCAGCCGGTGCCCGTCGTAGGAGTTTGGGTCGTGCGTCAGCAACTCCTGAATGTACTTCTCGGTCTCCGTCATCATGGCCGCACTGTCGCGGGTCTGTTCCGCCGCCAGATAGATTTCGCAGATTTTGGCGAGTGAGTCCCAACGGTCCGGCGAATCCTTCGGCAGGCGCTCGACCGCCTTGTGCAATTCGCTCACGGCGCCGCCCAGGTTGCCGGTCTTGATCCAGGTGAGCCCCAGCTTGTAGTGGGCCGGTCCCCACAGACGATCCTTCTGCAGGGCGTCGCTGTACATGATGGCGGCTTCTTTGTACTTGCCCCGGTCGAAGTACCGGTTGCCGCTCTCCAGGTAGCGCCGCTTCGCGACGTTGGGGTCCCGGCTGCACGAGACTAGCGTCAGCAGCGCGGCAGCAACAGCGAACAGATGGATCGTGCGCATGATAAACGTCTACCGTTTCTTTGTCCAGTTTATGCCGATCGGCGGCGACGCGCCACGATGGCGTGCCGGACCGGGTGAACCGAGTTTATTGTACCAGCACTGTTAGGACCGTTCTTGGCGGGCGAACCCGGTACGGTGCGTGATACATCTATAAGCATAGGTTTGGATGCCGTCCGATCAAGGTCAAGTCCCCCACGTTAATCCGTGGATTGTCGCCGTTGCCGTCATGTTCGCCACCTTCATGGAGGTGCTGGACACGACCGTGGTCAACGTGTCTCTGCCGCACATCGCGGGCAGCCTCTCGGTGAGCGTCGATGAGGCGGCCTGGGCGTTGACCGCTTACCTGGTGGCCAACGCCGTAATCCTGCCCATGACCGGATGGCTGGCCAATCGCTTCGGGCGCAAGAACATTCTCATCATGGCGGTGTTCGGCTTCACGGCCGCTTCGTTCCTGTGCGGCCTGGCGCCGACGCTCAGCGCGCTGATCTTCTTCCGCATCCTGCAGGGGGCCACCGGCGGAGCCTTGCAGCCGCTGTCGCAGGCCGTGATGCTGGAGGCATTTCCGCCGCACGACCGCGGCAAGGCGATGGCGTTCTGGGGCCTGGGCATCGTGGTGGCGCCCATGCTCGGCCCGATGATCGGCGGCTGGCTGACGGACAACTGGAGCTGGCGCTGGGTGTTCTACATCAACCTGCCGGTGGGACTGGCGTCGATCGTGATGACGCGGCTGTTCATCTTCGATCCGCCTTACATTCGCAAGCGCGGATTGGGCGTCGACTACTGGGGCATCGGCCTGCTGGCGGTGTGGGTGGGCGCGCTGCAAATCGTGCTCGACAAGGGGCAGGAGGAGGACTGGTTCGCTTCGCACTGGATACTGGGGCTGGCGGCGGTCGCGGTGGCCGGCCTGGTTCTTTTCGTCGCCCATGAGTTGACCGCGCGTGAGCCGGTGGTGCGGCTGCGCGTGTTCAAGGAGCGGACTTACGCGGCCGGGGTGTTTCTGATGACGGTGCTCGGATTCGTGCTATACGCCAGCCTGCTGCTGCTGCCGGTATTCCTGCAAACGCTGCTCGGATACTCGGCGCTCGATGCCGGCATCGCCATGGCGCCGCGCGGGCTGGGTTCGTTTCTGATGATGCCGCTGGTCGGCACCGTGCTGAGCCGCTTCGACCCGCGCAAGGTGCTGGCCTGCGGCCTTTCCGTCGCCGCCTGGACGCTCTACGAACTGGGCCGGCTGAATCTGAACGCCGGGTATTGGGACATTTTCTGGCCGCAGTTCATCCAGGGCGCCGCGTTGGCGATGCTGTTCGTGCCGCTGACCACGGCGACGATGGATCGCATCTCGCGCGAAGAGATGGGCAACGCCACCAGCATGTTCAACTTGATGCGCAACCTCGGCGGCAGCTTCGGAATTGCCAGCGCGACCACTTACTTATTCCGCCGCCAGCAGTACAATACGCAACTGCTGGGGGCGCACGTCACGGCGATGAATCCGCAGGTGCGCGCCATGGCGCGCGGCATCCAGGCCAACCTGGTCGCGCACGGCAGCGATCCTATCACGGCGCTCCACCGTGCTTACGGGTCGATCTGGGGAATGGTGCAACGGCAGGCCTCGATGGTGTCTTTCGTCGATACGTTCCTGTTGTTGTCGGTGGTGTTTCTACTGATGCTGCCGTTGCTGATGGTGATGAAGAAGCCGCGCTATCAGACCAAGGGCGCCGCCATGCACTAAGGGCAGGCGTTCTTAGGTGCGGCGACGGGATTCCAGCGGCGGGATTCGGGATTAATGAAGCACCGCTCCTTGTGGTCGCG
>PMKM01000204.1 GCA_003157745.1 Bryobacterales bacterium
GAGATGCCGCCGTCCACGCAACCAAAGCTACTGCGCGTTCTCGAAGACCTGAAGGTGCGGCGGCTGGGCGGCAAACACGAAATCGCCGTGGACGCGCGGGTGCTGGCCGCCACGAGTCACCAGATCGGCACGCATCTGCGCCAAGAACTTTACTATCGATTGAGCGTATTCCAGATCGAGGTTCCGCCGCTGCGCGACCATAAAGAAGATATTCCGTCGATCGCCGAAGTGATGCTGCGGAACCTGAACAAGAAACACTCGACGCGCGTAACCGGCGTGGATGGCGAAGTGATGGATCTGCTGCAGCGGTACGATTGGCCGGGTAATGTGCGGGAGTTGCGCAACGTCATGGAGCGCGCCGCGATCATGGCTGGCGAGGGTCTTGTCCGGTTGACGAATCTGCCGAGCCCCGCGTTCGCCGTAAACCCCGGCTCGCACTCCGGGGCACCGTCCGGGCATGAGGGGCCGGTCATGCTCCAGCCAGGCCAGCCACTCACCAAACTCGAGGACGCTTACATCAAGCTCACCCTCGAGCACGTACGCGGTAATCGCAAGCTCGCCGCCGAGATGTTGGGGATCAGCCTGCGGACGCTGCAGAACCGGATCGCCGCACTGCGCGAAAAGGCGACGGGCGTGACTCCCGGCTTGTGAGCGGCTTGTCTCATGGCGAGTCCGATCGAGTGGCGCCGCCGCGCCGCATGCCGCCACTGGTCGCAACCTGACTTGAGTTCGAGATGGGCGGAAACGTCAGAGAGCCGGGGACAAACGCGTCTAGCGACGCCAAGGGTTCCTTGTGGCTATCGCTCATGGCGCTGCCCGGAGTATTCCGCCTGGCTTCGACGGAGTGGGTGGGCGATAATGTTCCGCGCCTCGGGGCTGCCCTGGCATTCTACATCCTGCTATCGCTCGCGCCAATTGTCGTGTTAGCCGTCGCTGTAGCGGCCATCGTTTATGGGCAGGACGCCGCCCAAGGCCGGCTCGCCTCGGAAATTCAGGGGATGGCCGGGCCGGACGCGGCACGCACCATTCAGGAGCTCGTAAGAGACGCCTGCCAGCCGGGCACCGGTGCGATTGCGAGTTTGCTCGGCGTGGGGACGTTGGCAGTCGGCGCCTCGTCCGTCTTCGTGGAATTGCACGACGCGATGAATACGATCTGGGGAGCACTGTTCCCGCGGGATCGAAGCAATACGGCCACTATGATCCGTCTGATCAGAGATCGCTTCTATTCGTTCGCGGCGGTGTTGGGCACAGGATTCCTGCTGTTGGCGTCTCTGCTATTGAATGCCTGGATCGCGGCAATGAGGATCGCTATGGCGCGGGGCACCACGTTTGTCATCTTGTATCTGGTGGTAGGGACCCTGTTCGCGGTGCTTTACAAGATCGTCCCCGACGTCAGATTGAAGTGGAGCGACGTTGCCTTAGGAGCCGCGGTTACGTCGCTGCTCTTTGTGATTGGCAAGCAAGTCATGGGGCTCTACATAGCCCGCACAGGCTTGGGGTCGACGTATGGTGCCGCCGCCTCGCCGATTATCGTGTTGCTTTGGATATATTACTCAGCGCAGCTTTTCTTCTGGGGCGCTGAGTTCACCAAGGCGTACGCGAAAACCTTGGGATCCCACCGCGAACGAGAGCAGTGAGGGCGCCGGGGATTCTAGCCGACCGGCGACGGTGCTTCCGGCTGGCTAGAGGCCCCGCGGGCAGAACCGCGGTTACGCGTCCTGGCGCGCGCATCCGCACGAGCGTACCGCTCGGCTCAAGGCGGATCCGGCTAGAAAGCCGAGCGCGGCCGCAGCCACGAGAGTGCTCGCCGGATGCCGGAAAGCAAACCTCCGCAAACCGGTGACGGCATCCCCGAGGTCATGATTTTCGATGTATGAGGCAGTCGAGTCCAATTGATCGGCCGTGCGGGTCGAGCAGTTGCCGATTGCGGCGGAACCCTGGCGTCCCGCGCTGCGAACGGAGGAGGCAGCCGAATGGAGTGCACCCCCGGTTTCTCCTCGCGCCTCATCCAGTTTCTTGCCGGCGGACTGGCCGAGGTCCTCGATCGATTCTCTGGCCTGTTTGCCAAGCTCTGCCGCCGCTTCCGTTACTGTCCTTAAAGTAGTCACGATGTTCCTCCCAAGCTCGAGATGGTTGGTCTGTTCTGCTCCAACTGAAAATATAGGGCACGTCGACCTCCATTTATAGATCGGGAGGCAGGACAAGATGAAAGTCGTGGACAACGGCGTGCCGGGGCGGCGAAAACTGCACTATCGTAAGCATCGTTTGCACTAAGGCGTTTGCGCCTTCGCGCGCCGCACCGTTTCCGGTTGCGTCGGACAAGTTGGCCAGACGCGTGCTAGTCACTTGCCCAGGAGTTTGTGCAGATGAAGAAGATCATAGGGCTATCGGTTCTAGTCTGCCTGGCGGCTTTCGCGCAAAAGGGATACGGGGTCGGCTCAAGCGACGGTCGCCCCGCGGCGGTTGGTGGTGGACATATCCCCGCTCACGGCCCCGCTCCAGCGCGAGCGTCTCACTCGTCCGGAGGTCAACGGCAAAACTCGGCGATGGAGAACCACGTTGCCGCGGATAAGAAGGGTCATCCGGATATTCCACACGTTCACGCCAGGAACGATCAGTGGGTGGGACATAATAGCGGTCCGAGCGATCCGCACTACCGGATCGCACAGCCGTGGGCGCACGGACATTACGGTGGCGGCTTTGGAAACGCATTTTCGCTGGCGGGCGGAAATCGGGAGCGCTTCTGGTTTGGCAGTTTCTACTGGGATGTCGCTCCGTACGATTACAACATTGTAGGGGACTGGAACTGGACTGGCGATCAGATCGTCATCTACGAAGACCCCGACCATGTTGGCTGGTATCTCGCATATAACCCGCGCCTGGGCACGTACGCTCACGTCGAGTACCTGGGAGGGTGACGTGAGATGGATCGTGCGGACTGCTTTCACGGCGTAGCGGAACTGCGATCCCGGCATTGAATCGCAGGACACTCACGCGGGTTCATCCGGTCCATGGAGCCGGAGTGCCGTAGAATCGGGGGACATGGATCGGGAGCCGACAGGCAGGAACTCAGCGGGCGCCAAGGCTGCCAGACGCGCGTTTGTTCTACAGGGCCGCTTCCGCAGGTTCTTTTCNNGCCGCGGATGACGACCCGTCGGGCATCGCGACGTATTCGGTCACCGGCGCCGCGTTCGGCTACGCGCCGTTGTGGACCGCGCTCTTTTCGTTCCCGTTGATGGCGGCCATCCAAATCATGTGTGCGCGCCTGGGCATGGTCACTGGGCTCGGCCTCGCAGGCGTGATTCGCGTCCGCTATTCCCGGTGGGTGCTATGGGGCGCCTGTGCGCTGCTTGTCATCGCCAACATCGTGAACATAACCGCGGATCTCGGCGGCATGGCTGACGTAACTCAGCTTCTAACTGGTGTCAGATCGCTCTATTGGACTCCCGTGTACGCGATTGTCCTTGTGTGGTTGCTCTTTTGGACGAGTTATCGCCTTATCGCCCGGATTTTCAAGTGGCTCACTCTCGCATTGTTCGCCTACGTCGCCGCTGCATTTCTTGCGCACCCGGACTGGGGCGCCGTTTTGCGGGCGACCGTGTTTCCCCATGTGATGTGGTCCGCAACGTATTGGGCCACGCTGGTCGGCATCCTGGGGACTACGATCTCGCCATACCTTTTCTTTTGGCAGGCGGCGCAGGAAGTGGAAGAGGACATCGCTTCCGGCAAGTCGACGGTCGCGGAGCGCCAAGGCGCGTCCCATCGGGAACTGCGACGTTCTCGAGACGACGTGCTCACCGGGATGTTCTTTTCGAACCTGGTGATGTACTTCATCATTCTCACGGCAGCCGCCACATTGCATGCGCATGGCAATACGAGCATCTCGACGGCGCGCGAGGCTGCCGAGGCGCTGCGCCCGTTGGCCGGCAACGGCGCGTACTGGCTCTTCAGCCTGGGATTGATTGGAGCCGGCATGCTCGGCGTCCCGGTGTTGGCCGGATCCTGCGCTTACGCCA
>PMKM01000149.1 GCA_003157745.1 Bryobacterales bacterium
AGGCCGAACGGATAGGTATCGCGCAAATCGGCCTTGGTCGTGAACGGCAGTCCCGCGATGTCTTCGAGACTCCGCAGGTCGCCCGGTTCGATGCCGATCTCCTGCATGCGCGCGCGGTGCAGCGGCACGTTCGACCACGCCCGCTCGACGATCGCGCGCAGCCGCGCGAGTTGCAGTTCCCGCAGAATCGGCGCGGGCAAATAGTCCGGCGCGCTCTCGGGCTGAAACGGCGCTGCGCTGGTAATAGAGTCTGTCACAGTGGTCATGCGATCACGATTCGTTATATTAGCAACTCGCCACCATGGGTGGGGCATGCTTCAGCTTGCCCGTGCAATTTCCCCCAGAATACGCTCCTCCCATTCGCGCACGCATGTCGATATTATGGACCGGTGGTGCCCCATATGTTCTCACTGAAGAGTCTCGCTTTGATCGCGACTGCCTGCTCGCTGCTCGTCGCGCAGCCGGTCGCGAAACCGGACGACGCCGGCATGTCGGCCGACCGCCTGAAGCGCATCCACGAATCGATCCAGCGCCACATCGACGCGGGAGAAATCTGCGGGGCCGTCACCGCGGTCGCACGCCGCGGCCATGTGGTCGACTTCGAAGCACACGGCCTGATGGACATCGAATCCGGGAAGCCAATGCAGAAAGACGCCATCTTCCGCCTGGCTTCGATGACCAAGCCGATTACCGGCGTGGCCATAATGATGCTAGTCGAAGAGGGCAAGGTCCATTTGAGCGATCCGGTTTCGAAGTTCATCCCCGAGTTCCGCGAGATGAAAGTCGCCATGCCGGCCGAACATGGCGCGGGCGCACCGGCCGAGCCGGGCTTCAGCCTGGTGCCCGCCAACCGCGAGATCACCATCCACGATCTGCTCACCCACACCTCGGGCCTGGCGAGCGGAGGCCTCGGCGCCGCGCAGGTGCCGAAGATCGCGCCGCACAGCCCTACCGACACGTTGGCGAGCTACGTGCCGAAACTGGCCGCCATCCCGCTCGATTTCCAACCCGGAACGCAGTGGGCGTACTCGGGCGGCGCCGGCCCGGACACGCTGTCGCGCATCGTCGAGATTGTCTCCGGCCAGACCTATGACAAGTTCCTGCGCATGCGCATCTTCGAGCCGCTCGGCATGAAGGACACTTTCTTCTATCCGCCCGCCGCCCGTCGGCCGCGTCTGGTCACTCTCTACAGGAAGTCTCCCAACGGCCTTGTGAAAGACCCGAACCAGGATGGCTATTCGAACCCGAATTACTTCTCCGGCGCCGGCGGCCTGATCTCGACGGCCGGCGATTATCTGCAATTCGCGCAGATGCTTTTGAACGGCGGCGAGTGGAACGGCAAGCGGCTGCTTAGCCCGCGCACCGTCGAGTTGATGGCGTCCAATCACGTCGGCGATATGTTCAACGGCAAGCTGGGCCGGCCCGCGCATGGCATGGGCTTCGGCTTGATCGTGCAGGTGGTCGAGGATAACGTCGCGGCCGGCCTCCGCGTTTCGAACGGCAGCTTCGGCTGGGACGGCGCATTCGGCACGCAAGTCTGGGTCAACCCGAAAGAGAAGATGGTCACCATCATCATGATCCAGACCCAAGTCGCCCAAGTCCAGCGCGATTTCGAAAACGCAGTCATGCAAGCAATCGTCGAATAGAGTGGGTGTCGTGGCGCGCGCATTCCTGCGTGCAGCGCCGAGATTCGTCTCGACGTCCACGAGGACACCTGAGCGCCGGGAAAAGCCGAGATGACTCTCGACTCTGCAGGCTGAAAAGCCTGCGCTACGCGAGTTAGCTCTTAATGCTATGCGTCCCCACGTCCCAGTTCACTGGCTTCTGCCGGAAGTAACTCTCGTTGGCCATGTGACACGCAATCGCCGCGTGATTGCCGAAGACGGCGTCTTCCATCACTGGCTGGCGCGATTTCACGGCCTGATAGAAGTTCGCCAGGTGCGTCCTCACGTCGTTCGAACCGCGATTCTGATACGTGGTCTCCGACGGCATCGTGTCCCGCACCATTTGCGCATCGTGTTCGGCGTGCCATTGCTTCGCATACTCGGCTTGCATCTTAGCCGGAAACGAAACCGCGTAGTAACTGGGCGACGTATCGATGCCACTTTGCGGCGCAAAGCGCAGCGCGCTCTCCGTTACTTCGAGCACGCCCTTCGGCCCCAGGAACCGGGTCAGTTCCGGAGTGTCGGAACCGAGACTCAGCCGGACATAGACCGGGACGCCGTGGTAATCGAACAGCACCGTGTGCAGGTCCGGCATGTTGCGGCCGTCCTTCCAGCGCACGATGCCGCCCAGCGCCGAAGCCGACCGCGGTGGCTCATTCCAACCGAGCGAGAACATCATGCCGCTGAGTAGGTGCACCATCAGATCGCCGCCCACCCCGGTGCCGTATTCCCGCCAGCAGCGCCAGCGCACGAAGCGGATCGGATCGATCGGGATCTTCGGCGCGTCGTTCAGCCAGATCTCCCAATCCACCGTTTGCGTCGTAAAATCGCTCGGCGGCGGATACACCCATGCGCCGGTGGGCGTATTGCGGCCCAGCGTCAACTCGACCATTTCAAGCTCGCCAATCGCGCCTTCCTGATACAGTTCGCGCGCCTTGGCGTAGAGCGGCGAACTCACCCGCTGCGAGCCCACCTGCACAATTCGACTATTCTTGCGCGCCGCTTCCACCATCTCGAAACCTTCGGCCGGAGTGTGCGACAGCGGCTTCTCGCAATAGACGTCCTTGCCCGCGTTGCAGGCATCGACGACCACGCGCCGGTGCGAGTGATCGGGCACCGCGGCCACGATGCAATCGATATCGGTGCGCGCCAGCAGGTCCTGATAGCGCCGCGTGACGGGCAGGTTCGCGTTGCCGGTGATCTCGCGCGCCAGCGTGTGGCGGCCATCCCAAAGATCGGCCGCGGCCACACATTCCACGCCGGGAATCGAGAGCGAATTACGCAACAGGTTCGACCCTTGTATGCCGACGCCAACGATGCCGAACCGCACCCGGTCGCCCGCCTGCGCAGCGCCGGGCGCGGCCGACTTGGCTCCGAGCAGTACGGAATTGGCGGCCAGCAGACTGCCGGTGCCTTGCAGAAATCGGCGGCGGGAGGAATCGGCGCTCATGGAATTCTCCTTGGTCGGGCACGCTGCGGCGTGCCCAGAATCCACCATAGCGCACGCCGCCCGTCCTCAGGCGGTGGCCTGGTTGGCGACGGCCTCCAAACCGCGTTCGCGAATCTCCTGCTCCCGCATGAGATACTTCTGCACCTTCTTGGTCACCGTCATCGGGAAGCCGTCGACGAAGCGTATGAATTGCGGAATCTTGAAATACGCAATCCTGCTGCGGCAGAAATTGCGGATGTCCTCTTCGGTCGCCGTGGCGCCCGGCGCGAGTTGCACCCACGCCACCACGGTCTCGCCCAGCTTGGCGTCGGGCAGGCCGATCACGTAGACGTCGGCGATGGCCGGGTGCGTGTGCAGAAAGTCCTCCACCTCGCGCGGGTAAATGTTTTCGCCGCCGCGAATGATGGTGTCCTTGGCGCGCCCCTTGAAGCTGAAGTAATGGTCGGGACGCATGGCCGCCAGGTCGCCCGTGTGCAGCCAGCCTTCCTGATCGATGATAGCCTCGGTCGCTTCCTTGTCCTGATCGTAGCCTTTCATGATCATGTAGCCGCGCGCGCAAAGTTCGCCCGTTTCGCCCATGGGAACCGTCTCGTTCGTGGTCGGATTGACGATGCGAATCTCGGTATTCGGCAGCGCCTTGCCCACCGTGGTCACGCGCAATTCGAGCGGATCCTCGGCGTCCGACATGGTCAGTCCCGGCGAAGTCTCGGTCTGCCCGTAGACGATCGTCAGCTCCGGTATGTGCATCCGTTCGACCACGCGTCGCATGGTTTCGATCGGACACGGCGCGCCCGCCATCACGCCCGTGCGCAGGCTCGAGAGATCGAACCGCTCGAACTCCGGATGCGTCAGTTGCGCGATAAACATCGTGGGGACGCCGTAAAGCGCGGTCGCGCGCTCCTGGTGGACGGCCTCCAGCGTGGCCAGCACGTCGAACTGCGGCGAGGGAAGAATCAGCGTGGCGCAGCTCGTTACCGATACCATCGACCCGATCACCGAGCCGAAACAATGGTAGAGCGGCACCGGCGCGCAGATGCGGTCCACGCCGCTGGCCTTCAGCCGCTGGCCGATGAAGAGCCCGTCGTTGACCAGGTTGCGATGGGTCAGCAGCACGCCCTTGGGAGAGCCGGTGGTGCCGGAGGTGTACTGGATATTGACCACGTCCTCGGGCGTCACGGGCAAGGCCGGAAACTCGACGCCGCCGGCCAGCATCCGCTGCCACTCGTCGCTCTCGATCAGGACGGTGGATTCCAGCGCCAGGCCGGGGGCGTGCCGCGCCTCATCGAGAATCTGGACGTAGTTGGCGCGGCGGTCCGCTGCGTGCAGGAACAGCAGCCGCACCCGGGAGCGATCGAGCACGAAGCGCAGGTCATGCGCCCGGTAGGCCGGATTGATGTTGACCAGGATGGCGCCGACACGGGCCGCCGCAGCCTGCAGATACACCCATTCGGCGCAACTGGTAGACCACATTCCGATGCGGTCGGCGGGACGGATGCCCATGCCCCACAGGCCGCGCGCGGTGCGGACGACCTCATCCTGGAGCTGGCGGTAGGACAACCGCAGCCCCTGGTGGCGGGAGATAAGCGCGTCCCCGTCGGGGTTGCGCGCCGCCGTCTCATCGAGAACCTGCCCGATGGTTTTCTCAATCGGAGCGATCTCAGGGCCGCGTGCGTAGCTCAGCATGTCGGGTCGCAAACCTAACTACTCTAACATGAGGCGTGGAGCATGCATGTTCTGGCTCGGGCCGCACGGGTCCAGGCCCTCTTTGGTCGCTACTCCCCCACCGGCCGGCGCGGCTTCCTTACGCCGGCCGCCCGCTTCCGGCGCTGCGTCGCAGCCGCCTTCTTCCGCGGTTTGGGCTTGCCTTTGGGCGCAGCCGGTGTCTTCTTAGCGCGCTTTGGCTTCTCCGGTTGGGACTCGGGCGGCTCGCTCTGCGCCATGTCGAGGCCGAAAATCNNGTAGAGCGGCACCGGCGCGCAGATCCGGTCGCGCTCGGTTACCCTCATGCCCATCGCCATGCCGGCGCCGTTGTTGAGCAGGTTATGGTGCGTCAACAGGACGCCCTTGGGCGAGCCCGTCGTGCCCGAAGTGTATTGAATGTTGGCGACGTCGTGCGGGCCGCTGCGCTCGGTGAAGTCGATGCCGCCCGCCAGCATGGCGTCCCAGGCGTCCGTCCCCAGCCAGACGACGTACTCGAGCTCCAGCTTCTCGCCGGCGCGCGATTCTTCCAGAATGTCGCGATAACTGGCGCGCGCGTCTCTCTCGTGCAGGAACAGGGCGCGGATGCGCGACTTGCGCAGCACGTAGCGCAGTTCGTGCGAGCGATATGCCGGATTGACGTTGACCAGTTCCACGCCGCAGCGCCCCGCGGCATACTGCAGCATCACCCACTCGGCGCAATTGCTGGCCCAGATGCCGGCCCGGTCGCCCGGCCCCAGACCCAGCCCGGCCATGCCGCGCGCCACTCGCGTGACTTCCGCATCCATTTCGCGCCACGTCAGCCGTATCTTCTGCTGCGATACGACCAGCGCTTCACCGTTCGGGAATTTCGCGGCTGCATCGCGCAGCGCTTGCGAAAGTGTCTTTTCCAGCAGAGGCGCAACGGCCCCGCTCGCATAACTAAGTCGTACCACTATATAGGCTCGCGAACTCAAGTGTAACCACACTCAGCCCGCCCGGCACATTTGAAATGCTTATGCCGGGATAAGTGCCCGCGTCGCAGTGTAAGTGCTGCTTCCGCCGGTCGTATCGACTTTCCGCCCGGAGCCGCGACCAATGGGAGCGGTCGTATCGAATCCCTCGCTCAATTTCAAATACTTATGTGGCTATAAGTGTCCGCGTCGCAGTGTAAGTGCCGCTGTCCTTTGGTCGCAACTCGACTCTCCGCCCGGAGCCGCGACCAATGGGAGCGGTCACATCGAACGCCCCGCGCGATTTGAAATACTTATATGGATATAACTGCCCGCGTCTCAGTGTAAGTACCGCCTCCCCCGGTCGTATCGACTCTCCGCCCGGAGCCGCGACCAAAGGAAGCGGTGCCTGCAACCCAAGAAGCCCACCGCGCAACTCATCAACCGGTCGCAGGCTTGGCAGGGCTGGCCGTCGCACGCGGCCGCCATAACTCCGCCAGGCGTTTCCGGAACAGGTCGGTTGGTTCGACATAGAGCTCTCGCCCGAGCTCGAGCGCCTTCGCGCGCAACTCGCGCTGCATCGCGACGACGAGTTCGCGGCAGATCGCGGCCTCCGGCGATTTCCGTCTGCCCCCATCGAGCCGCGCCCCGAGCACTTCCAGGTTGTGATGTTCGCCCAGCCAGGTTTCCAGTTGCTTCAGGCTGCGCTCGCGCGCGCGAGTGGCCTCGTTCCAGCGGTTCTCGATCAGGCGGAGATGATACCAATGATCCTTCACCCGCTTGCGCCATTCGTGGCAGAATTCCGCACGCTCATGGCGACGCGCGGCGGCCAGGCCGGCGCGTCCGCGGCGGTAGGCGGTCTCCATCCCCGGCGCCAGGGCCACGGGCCCGTCCATCACCAGGCGCCAGCAACCGACACGGGCCTCGGCCGCCAGTAACTCGTCGCTCGCGCGGCGCATGGCATTGCTCATCCGCTCTCCCAATCGCTGCCGGCACCGGCTCTCCACCAGGCCGCGCCGGATGGCGGCCAGCGCCGGCGCGCTGCTCTCGTCTGTACGAAAGCCCGCCAGTTCGTCGACCGTTTCGATCATCACCGTCGCATCGCGGTAAACCGAGAGCCGGCGCCCCACGTCGCGCAGCCTCCGGTTCTCGATCGAAAACGTGCGGCCCAGTTCGCCCCGCATCAGGCGCAGCAGCGCGCGGACTTTCTTGACCGACTTGCGCGCCTCGTGGACGGCTTCGTCGCGCGTGCGCACAGTCGCGTGGAGCAGACCGGCCGCCGCGCCGCCGAGCTCCTCGCCCGCGATCCTGCGCAGCCCTTCCCGCACCGATTCGCCATCCTCTAATCGATAGGCCATCCACCGATCCTGCTATCAGCATAGAGCACCGGCGATAAAATCACTATCGTCAGGAGCGGCCCAGTGGCAGTAGCCGGCTGGGCCCGGCAGGTCGGCGCCAACGCAAGGGAGATCCGATAAGATTCCCAAAACGGCTGCTACCGGTGTGGTGGTTCCGCCTCTGCATCGAGGATCTACACGAATGGCGAGAATACTCTAATCGCCGCCGCTCGACGCGGCATGAGCCCGCAGGCCGGGCTGCGCGTGCGATTGCCGCGGAACGCGAGGCGACATTCTGCGCACGTTCCTGGTTCGTTCGACCGGTTGCGTCTCTTCGACTCCGCTTCCGGCGGTCAGCAGCTCGCGAATCACCTTGTTCTTGGCCGAGCAGCTTTCCACGAAATCGACCCCGGCGCTGGTCACCGCGTAGTCGGAATTGTCTTCGAGCAGCGTAACGTACCCCTTCGAACGCAGGTACCACAGGGCGAAATTCAGATACTCGCGCGGGAACGCCATGCGCTGTTCCAGTTCCATCAGCGAGACTCCCGGCTTGTTCTCGTTCACCCGGCGGCGATGATAGAGCAGCGAGAGCACGCCCAGGCGCCGGTTGGTTTCGCCTTCGATTCCATCCACAAACGACTTCTGCCAGAAGACCGGAAGCGGTTCCGCCTGCCGGATGCGATGGTTGGTGTCGTACGCCGCGCGCAGCGCCGGATCGCTCAGCGTCTGGTATGCCTCGCGCAATTGGAGGAATCGCTCCAGACTCCCAGTCACCGGATTATCCGGATGAAAGCGCGACGCCATGATGCGGTAGACCCGATGCACCGTCTCCGGGTCCGCGTTGGGGCTGATCTGCAAGGTCTCGTAGTAATCGGCGTTCTGCGACAAGGGAGCCTCCGGCGGCGGCGCGACCGGTTCCTCGGGCATAGCCGTTGGTTCGGCCGGCGCGGCGGCCGGCTTCGGCGCCGACGCTTCCACCTGGTGCGGACGCCCGGCATGCCGCTCGGCATGGAAACTCCCCGGCTCCGCTTCGGTCCGCTGCGCGTGATTACGCTCCGGTTTCCATTGCGGTTCCGGCGCCGGCGCGGGCCCGGGGGCTGAAGGAGGTGTCACCATGTCGGCCTGAGCGCGGTCGACCGACCAGGCGCGCAGGGCCGACCCGATACGGTCCGCCGGCTTCGTGGCGGGGGAGAACTCGGTTCGTCCATCGACCGGCAGCGGGTCCAACCCGCATAGCACCGGTTGCCAGCGGCGCATGCGCCTATATTGCACCAGCGCGACGCTGGCCAGCCCCAGCATGGCGGTCACACCGCAGAGTCCAGTGGCGAGAGCCATGGCTAGGCCACCATCCGGTCGGAAACTACCAGATCCAACCCGCAGATCGTTTCCATCTCCGCTGTGGCGCAGCCGTGGCTCTCACAATGCTCGACAATCTCGCGTAACGTGTCGTGCCGGTATTCTTCGACCCGGCGAAGCTCCGTGCTGGCGCATTCGAAGTTGGTCGCCGTCACCGCGTGATTCAGCCTTTGCTGCGCGCGGCGCACCGTATCCATTGCTTCCAAATATCGAATACCGAGTGTGTCCCTAAGTTCGCATCCCATTTGACATTAGGATGCCATGGTTAATTAACTTAAGCTAGACCACTACGTACTACTTCAGACACTGGTAAGTTTGGCCCATGCCTGGTACTCGCTATCCCTTTGGGCTTAGTACTTTTGAGTCGTTCGGGCCATTACACGCATCGTCGGTGCAAAAAAGCGGGTCGGCGCCGATAGTGCCGGCCAGTTCTTTCAGATAATCGGGCGAAGAGACCCGATTCAGCCTTTCCCGGGCGGCGGTCACCCGGGCCTCCAGATCGAGGTCCAGCGGGATTTCCAGCCCGGAAGCGCGGAATTCCTCGAGCGCGTGGAGGTGGCGCTGCCAAAGCTCGGTCTCCGAGCGCTGCCGCATGCGCAGACGTTGCCGGTACCAGTCGCTCTCGAGGACAGACTTACGGGTGAATTGCGCGCGGAGGCGCGGATCTTCGAGCGTCATGCCCTGATAGCTGCCATGGGCCATGATCTCGAGCAAGGCGCGCAGCGGCGGGCAGGCATCCTCCACGCCGCCATCGTCGAAGTAGGACTGGGCCACGCGCCGCTGGCTATCGACGATCGCGTCCACCCCGGAGGCGAACATGGCCAGGTCCTGCTTCTCCGGGCGCAACATCTCTTCCGGCAGCACCGCGTCGGGAGTTTCGAAAATGCGGCCGAGGAAAACATCGGCAAAGCGCGGCGTGATCCGGTAGCCGAGGCGGCTGGCCAATACGGTGCGGCCGTCGATGCAGAAGTCCTCCACCTTTTCGAGATAGCCGTTTTCGATCAGATAGCGCGGGTCGCGCTCTTCGACCCCCATCCGGCACCACAACTCGGGCACCAGCATACTGATGTCGTGTTCGACGCGGTACTGCGGGCCCACGTAGCCGGCCGAGGTGGTGACCGCGGCATATTCGGCGAGGATCATGGAGACCAGCGCGTTATTGACGTCGATCACCGGGGGCAGAGCGTTGAAGGGGCCTTTCGTGAGCGCGCCTTCGCTGCCAAAGCCGGTGGTCGAGGGCGACTTGCCGGTCAGGCTGGAGATGAACTCCATGAATAGTTCCGGTATTTCCTGGTAATGAATCGGACTGTAGACCGCCAGCGGCGCGATGCCCAGCTTCGGCTCGGGCGGATTATTGCGGCGGCCGGGCAGGACCGCGTTGACGGGGAAAAAGACGCGCCCGTCCTCGGGAACGTTGCGGTCCAGGCGGGCGGTGATTTCGGCCAGGTAAGTCTCGCGCGCATGGGTCAGGTCCGGCCGCCGTTGCAGATAGCGCGGGTTCTTGGACGGCTTACCGTCGACCACGCGGGGATGCGCGGAAGAGACCACGAACTCGCCTGTCGTCGAAGTCGCGAACTGCGAGATCAGTTGCTTCATGGGCTGGCTGTAGCGGTCGAATTCGACCACGTGATCGACCAGCCGCCTGGCGTCGGCGCGGGTGAGCGGCTCGAAGTTGGAGAGGAACGTATCGGGCGTCGCGATGTCGGCTTCGGCTTGCTGATCGGCGCCGCGGTGAATGGCTTCGTCCGGCCGCTGAAACAGCATGCTTTCGCAATTCACGACCAGCTTCACGCTGGGGTTGTGGTACCGTTCGTCCAGGTGCGCGAGGGCTTCGCGCGGCAGCAGCACGGAAGCCGTAATATCGTCTTCCACCTGCACTTTGTCGGCTGGATGAAAGTCCGGGCGCAACTTATAGATGCGCCAGGAGCCGTCGGGATCGTAACCGACGCGAAGGTAGTTACTCACCAGCCGTTCGCCATCGAACCGGAGCTCGTGGCCGAGGAAGCCGTTGATGCGATCGACCGTGAAGTGTTCGCGCCAGCGGTCGCCCCATTCGGGCCGGTAATAGCGTTTGACGGCGAAGACAAGCTGGCGAATGGTTTGCGGCAGGCCGCGCACCCACTGGTTATGATCGTTCGCGTAATCGGCGGAGGGAGTGAGTAACTTAATCACGCTACCGAGCGACCGCTCGAGGCTGAGAATCGGGCGGTTCGCGCGATGGCCCGGGCGGCCGTCGCGAAAGATATCCGAATAGTCCTTGCCCAGCACGGCGGCCACCTCGTCCATATCGGTCGCGTAATCGCGGACGAAGACCGAACCCTTCAAGAGAAGGTCGGAAATGGATTTCGATATCTCACTCTTGCCGCCGCCCGAAACGGTCGATGGCTTGTGACAGAGCGTGCCGTCCGGGCGCGTGCCCACCAGCCGCCAGGAAGTGCCGGTGAGCTGTTTCTCCAGGCGCAGCCGGTAACCGGACGGCAACACGTACACGTCTTCGGCGCGCAGCGGAATCCGCCGCTGCTGCCCCCCGGATTCCCAGCCGACGAAGCCTTCGCGCACGCTGAAGACGGACGATTCGGGAACGTAGAGGATGCTGGGAAAACGGCGGTCGGCGGCGTGACCTTCGGGTTGCATTTCGGCGCGGCCGCCGAGCAGGCGCATGGCGTCGTCGAAGGTGGTGCGCTTCAACCGCACGGTGCGATTGGCGATGAAATCCTGCCCCAGCACATAGGCCGGGAACGCGATGGCGCCGCCGGCGTGCTCTTCTTCGCAGATCCCGTATAAGTTGGCGGCGAAGCTGATTTGGGTCTTGACTTCCTTCTTACAATAGCCGTAATAATTGTCGGCGACGATGGTCACCATGACGCCGGACCGGTCGCGGCAGGCGACCTTGAAGGCCTGCCCGCCGTTATACAATTCCTCCGGCTGGCTCCAGCACATACCATCGCGTTTCTGCCGCTCGGTGGCCTGGCTGATATGCGGCAAGCCTATCTCGCTCTTGCGCACCGAGGCCAGGTGCGGCGCCAGAATCACGCACCCGGAATGACCGGTCCAGTGTTGCGCATCGAGCGCCGCGTCGTTTTCCGGCAGGTACGGATCGCCGCCGTTGCCGAACAGGCACTCGACGAAATCCAGGTTGCTGACCAGGGTTCCGGGCGCGAAGAAGCGGATCTCCATGCTTCTTTGCGGCCCATGGATGGTGGCGGGGCACACCACCGGCCGCAGCAGAAGGGAAACGAAGAAGCCCGCCGCGGCGGGTTCGCCGGCGGTGTAAGGAAGATCGAGCACGTCCTGCGGCGGATCGAGCGCGCGACCGAGCAGCGCGGCGAAAACCGGCTTGGGAACCGCCAACTTATCCGCCGGCATGGGCAAGCCGCCCTCGACGATGTGGAAGACGCCCTTCGTCGTGCGGCGGTCGCTCTTAGGATTATGCAGGACGCCCTGCGCCACGCGGTAGGAATCGAGATAGGGCGAGTGAAAACGCTCCGCGCCGGGCGGGAACGAGAGCGCACGCGCCATTCCCGGCAGATCCAGAGTCAACGTAAGTGCCGGCAGACGCGGAGCGCCCTGCGGGCAGACATCCTTCAAATAGCGGTCGAGAAAGCTCTGCACCCGCGCATCCACCGGACAGAGCAGACCGCGCAGCAATTGATCCTTCTGATGGATATTGCGCAGCAGCGGCCCAGCCAGTTCGAGGAAGTACGGGTCCGAGGCGGTGCGGGGCGTGGGTTGGCCCAACGCCGCCAGCTTGAGACTGATGTATCGATCGAGAGCTCGATGTGTGTCCATAAGAGAAGGGTGGCGCCAGTGCGAACGCCGCTCCTTTCAGCTTACGCGTTTCGGCGGCGCGCCGGCGCAGCGTCCGCTGCGCCAATTGTCACAATCGACCCGGCCGCGACAAACGCTGGTACCGGACCCGCGGAACCGGCAGTACCGGCAGTCGTCGGCAGGACTTGCCATGTCTTCGGCGTGTGTGGGAACATGAGTCCAAACGATCCAATGAGGGAGGGGTAAGCCACATGCGCGTTTCATACGGGGATGGTTTCAGCCAGGACGGTCTGGTGCTGACGCTGAGCGGTGCGCGACTAAGGGTCGCCATTCAGGGTGCCGACGATCCGACCGAGTTCCGCCTGGTGGGCGATAGCTGGCTGGCGGAAGACGGCCGGGAAGTCGCTTTCGCGTTTCCGCTGGGCATCGCTCGCAGCCAGGAGTTCCTGGCGGCGATTCACGAAGTGACCGTCGAGGGACTGAGTGAGCCGCGGACTTGCGCCTCCGGCGGCGAATGCCTGCTCAAACTCATGGCGGCCGATGTGGGCGATCGGACCTCGCTGCTTTCCTGATCCGCGCTCCTGTCGCACATCCGTGGGTTGCCATCGCCAGGCGCGCCCACACCGCGCCGTGTACAATGGGATTTGCGCTTCTCGTTTTTCTCATTGTTCCTTCTGGCCTACCCCGTCGTTGCCCAGCCGCCCGCCGCGTCACAACCGCCGGCTCGGCCTGCGCTTCCCGTGCAGCATGAAACCGTGGTGGTGACCGGCGCCTTCGAGCCGCTTTCGCTCGACGAGGTGGATCGCGCCATCACCCTGCTACCCGTGCGCTCGAGCCGCCTCGTGCTCAACACGCTGATGGACGCGCTGCGCGCCGATCCCTCGCTCGATCTCGAGGAGCGCGCGCCGAATGGCGTGCAGGCCGATCTCTCGATTCGCGGCGCCACTTTCTCGGAAACCCTCGTCCTGCTCGACGGCCTGCGCCTCAGCGACGCCCAAAGCGGCCACCACGACATGGATATTCCGGTCCCGCTCGATTTGGTCGAGCAGGTCGAAGTGCTGCGCGGCTCCGGCTCCACTCTCTACGGTTCCGACGCCATCGGCGGCGTCATCAATATCATCACCGCACCGCCCGAAGGCATGGAGTTGCGCCTGCGCACCGCCATTGGCAACGACGGCATCGATCAGCAGCGCACATCCGTCTCCGGCACCTTCGGGCCCGTCGGCGAACAGCTCAGCTTTGCGCGCGATTTCTCCACTGGCTTCATGCCGGATCGCGACTATCGCAATCTGAACTTCGCTTCGAATACAAGTGTCGCCACCGCCTGGGGCTCCACCGGCCTGACCATGGCCTACATGGACAAGCCATTCGGCGCCAACGACTATTACGGGCCGTATCCGTCCTGGGAGGACACCAAGACCTGGTGGATCGGTGTGCGGCAGATGTTAGGTAAGAAGACCCAGGTGAGCTTCGCCTGGCGCCGTCACAGCGATCTGTTCGTCCTGTTCCGCGACGATCCGGCGATCTATACCAACCATCACGCCGATCGGAGTTACCAGACCGCGCTGCGCCGCACCGAGACGTTGGCGCGCGCGATCACGCTCTCTTATGGCATCGAGGGCGTGCACGAATCTATCGTAAGCAGCAATCTGGGCATCCACGCGCGTAGCCGCGGCGCGGCTTACGTGGCCGCCGATTTCCGCGCCCTGCGGCGGTTCTCGCTCAACCTCGCGGCGCGGGAGGAAGTCTGGCGCGATTTTTCCGCGACCATGACCCCCACCATCGCCGGCGGCGTCTGGGTGAATCCCAAGTTCAAATTCCGCTCTTCCGCCAGCCGCGCGTTTCGCGTGCCCAGTTACACCGAACTCTATTACTCCGATCCGGCCGACCTCGGTAATCCTAACCTGAGTCCGGAGAGCGCCTGGACTTACGAAGCCGGCGCCGATTGGCAGCCCACTTCCCGCGTACGCGGCGAACTGACCGTCTTTAGTCGCCAACTGAGAAACGGCATCGATTACTACCGCACCGACGAGAGCGCTCCCTGGCAGGTGCTGAACATCGACCGCCAGCGATTCACCGGCGTCGAAAGCGGGCTGCACTTCGCGCTCACTCGCTCCCAGACGCTCGACTTACACTATGACTGGTTAGTCGGCGCCCAGAACACCGTCCCCGGAACTTACACCAAGTACAGCTTCAATTACCCGGCCGATTCCGGCGTCGCGGCCTACCAGGCAACCTTCAACAGCCGCTGGATGCTGCGTACGCGCGTCGGCGCGCTCAATCGGCGCGGTCTCTCGCCGTACGCTCTTTGGGATCTCTATGCCGCCTACTCGGCCGGCAAGGTTCACCCCTACTTACAACTCTCGAACCTGACCAACGCAAATTATCAGGAAATCCTCGGCGTCCCCATGCCCGGCCGCACCATCGTCGCCGGCGTGGAACTGCTGGTTAAACGCAACTAAGGGACTGTCACGAAACGACAGTGCGAGATTCCGCGTGTTGATGTGGCGCACGCACTCTTGCGTGCCGTGTCGAGACTCTTCTCGACACCTCCTTTTCTGGACGCCGAGCGTCGCCACGAACGAGTGCGTGCGCCACGTCGGAATGGCACGGCTATTCCCGGACAGCGACTAAGCGCGAAGGCTATCCGTCGCATTCCGCCGCTGCTCGGTCGAGAAACCGCGGCGAATCCTCTTGGCTATCATCAATCCGCCGGCTCCCGCCACCAGCAAGCTCCAGGACCCCGGCTCCGGCGTGCTCGATCCACCGCTCGGAAGCGGGTCCGGTGCCAGCCCATAGATCGCCCGGGTGGCGGCGCCCGGCGTGGCGGCGCCTGTGATGGTATTGATCGTGTCAATCGTATAGTTGTTGATGTCCGCCCCATATAGGACGCCGTCGATCGTGGTCATCGCTCCCATCTGGTAAGTGTTCGTGCCGGCGCCGAACGAGCCGATGTGCGCGACGGCTCCAGTCGTGGTGGCGATCGTGTATAAGTCGTTGCCATCGCCAAAATAGAGCGTACTCGAATTGGTGGAGAGACCCACATCGGTATTGCTCGCCAGACCGGTCAACCCCACCAGTGTGGCCGACCCCGTCACCGTACTTATGGAATACAGCCCCAGATCGGACCAACTTGTTCCATCGTCGGTTCCATAGCCCACGCCGTAGAGTCCGTCCAAGGTAGAACCCATGTCCACTAAGTGCATGCCGAACTGGTTCTCAACCCAAGCCGGCGCAATCGACCCGGTCGCCGCGTTCACCGTGAAGAGTTCGCCGGAACTGGCCGTGTAGAGCGAGCCGTCATACACACCCAGATTCGCTTCGTGGTACTCGGGCGCGGAAATCGCCGTCACCGCGCCGGTGTCCAGGTCGACGGTGCCGAATTGGTCCCAACTGGTGCTGATCTCATAGCAGATTGTGTCGGCCCGCAAATCCCCCGCGAACAAGAGACAAAGCGCGGCACAGTACAACAGGATCCGACACCCGGCCTTCGGATTGCCCATTGTGTGCCTTCTACGCTTTTAGCCACCGGAAAATTTAGGCGGTCTGTAACGTAGTGCACACGAGACGGGAAACTCTCACATGGTTATTCGTTCGACCGATTCATGGTCGCGTTTGCCGTCACTGGAGATCTTGGGCGCCGAGTGCCGTGAACGGGCTCTCGTCCCGCCCAGGAATTGCACCGGGCGTGGTCGGCAATTCCTTCCCGCCGCCACTCGCTATACTGATATTCGCTATGCGCCGCATCCCGATCTTTCTATTACTTGCCTCCGGGCTCTTCGCCCAATCCATCCGCTTTGCCGCGGACCGTCAGGTCTTTCTCCTGACTACCAGCCAGAGTTCCTACGCCATGGGAATCGCTCCCGACGGTTCCTTGCGGAACATTTATTGGGGCGCTCCGTTGTGGAGTCTCGACGACCTGCCGGCCCTCACTCCCGCTCGCGAACTGTCGTCCTTCGACCCGCGGCAGATGATGGAGAACGAAGAGTTCCCCGGCTGGGGCGGTACGCGCTATTACGAACCGGCGCTCAAAATCGTGCGCGAAGATGGCGATCGCGACCTCGTGCTCCAGTATGTCTCGCACCGCATCGCCGGCAACGATCTCGATATCTCACTTAAGGATATTCGCGATTCCGTCGAAATCACGCTGCACTATCGCGTCTATCCCGAGCTCGGCATCGTCAGTCGCTCCGCCACCATTCGCAATGGCACGCCGCAACCGCTCACCATCGAGAGCGCCCAGGCTGCCGCCTGGTACATGCCCGCCGGCGCCGGCTATCAGTTGAGTTACCTCAGCGGTCGCTGGGCCGCCGAAACGCAACTCGTGCGGGAACCTATCCACGAAGGCATGAAGGTGCTGGAGAGCCGTAAGGGTCACACCAGTCACGGTTTCAACCCATGGTTCGCCATCGATCAGGGCGACGCCAACGAGGAATCCGGCCGCGTCTGGTTCGGCGCGCTCGCCTGGAGCGGAAATTGGCGCATCACCGTCGAGCAGACTCCTTATCGTCAGGTCCGCGTCACGGGCGGCTTCAATTCATTCGATTTTTCCTATCCGCTCAAGCCCGGCGAGTCGCTCGACACGCCCGCGTTCTATGGCGGCTTTTCGGCGGCCGGTTTCGGCGGCGCCTCGCGCACACTGCACCACTTCGAACGGGAGCGGATACTGCCTGGCGGCGCCGGCGCGCGGCTCCGTCCGGTGCTCTACAATTCCTGGGAAGCCACCGAATTCGACGTCGATGAAGCCGGCCAGAAGGCTCTCGCTGGCAAGGCCGCCGCGCTCGGCGTCGAACTGTTCGTGATGGACGACGGCTGGTTTGGCGCGCGCAACGACGACCACGCCGGCCTCGGCGACTGGGTGCCGAATCCCAGGAAATTCCCCAACGGCCTGAAGCCTCTGATCGATTCTGTCAACGCGCTCGGCATGGATTTTGGCCTCTGGGTCGAGCCCGAAATGGTCAACGCCGATAGCGACCTCTACCGCGCCCATCCCGATTGGGTGATCCATTTCGACGGCCGCCCGCGCAGCGAGTTACGCACACAGATGGTCCTCAACCTCGCCCGCGATGACGTGCGCGAGTACATTTTCGGCGTGCTCGACAAACTGGCCACGGACTATCCTATCCGTTACTTGAAGTGGGACATGAATCGGCCACTTTCCGAGCCCGGATGGCCGGAGGCCGGTCCCGCCGATGAACGCAAACTCTGGGTTGCCTATGTCCGCAACTTATATCGGATCCTCGACCGCCTTCGCGCCAAACATCCTAGTCTCGAGATCGAGTCCTGCTCCGGCGGCGGCGGACGCGTCGATCTGGGCATCCTCGAACGCGTGAATGAAGTCTGGGCGTCGGACAACACCGATGCCTTCGACCGCTTGCGCATTCAGGCGGGTTTCTCCCAGGCGCACGCGGCGCGCATTATGTCGGCGTGGGTCACTGACATTCCTAACTGGGTCGATGGCCGCTCCGTGTCGCTGTCTTACCGCTTTCTTGTCGCGATGCAAGGCGCGCTCGGCATCGGTAGCAATCTTAATAAGTGGACCACCGAAGACTTCGCGACCGCCACTAAGATGGTGGCTCTCGATAAGCGCATCCGTGCCACTGTGCAGAACGGCGATCTCTTTCGTCTCTTCTCACCCTGGGCCGGTGACTTGACCGCCAACCAATACGTCGGCGCCGATGGCAGACAGTCCGTGCTGTTCGCCTTTCGCCATTCGCAGCAGTACAACTCTCCCGTTCCCACTATCCGCCTGCGCGGCCTGGACCCGCGTGCCATGTATCGCGTCGAATCGATCGATCGGAAGCTGGCCGAAAAACAGCCCCAACTGAGCGGCGCATACCTTATGGAAGCCGGTTTGAATGTCATCCTGCGCGCCGACTTCGATGCCACGGCCGTGGTTCTCGATCGCGTCGAATAAGTCGCGTCCTTCATCGTGGCGCGATCATCGAGTTCTGCTGAGTAGCCTCGGCTTTCATCGGCTCTCTGACGCCCATCGGTCGCCCGGAAGGCAATTCCACTGATAAGCTGAGGGGGTGCCGTATCTGCGTTGGATCGTGGTTGGGTTGCTCGCTATGGCTGGCTTGCTGTACGGCGGCGATTGGCTGGTCGCACGTTCACAAGGGGCCCGCGCGTTCGGCTCGGTTCTGGTGCAGCCATATTATGCCGTCGCGTTGAAGGACGGCAAGACCGAATTCATCATGCTCAATCCGGAGACGCGCCCTTGCGTCCATGCGATGTTCCCGCACTTCGGCGACGCCCCCTGCTGGTATCTCGAGGGCCACAAGCGGCAGCGTATCGACATCGGCCGGAACGACGTTCCGCCGATCCGTTTTGCGCCCATTTCACGCCTGGAGACAGCGTCGGCTCACCCACCTAAAGCATTTTCGAGCCTCTGCCGATAGAACCGGCATGAGGATTCTTGTTGTCGCCTTGCTCCTGGTGCTGACCCATCTCTCCGCATGGCCCGGTTCGAACGGCACCGCCAGCAGCCGTTCCATCCCCCGCTCGAGAAGCGGCGCGAATAGCCGCGCGCCGGCGCCGTCGGCCCGCTATGCCCAGCCGGCCCGGAGCGGTCCCCGTGGCCGGAATGCCCAGAGCGCGGTCGATCGACCCCTGCCGCCCAGAAGGGCCTTCTCCCCCAGTTACCAACGCCCGCGCACCGGCACTATGGCGCGCATATGCCGGGGGTGCCGATAGCCACTGGACATCACGCCGGGTAACACTCAGGGTTACTCCGCCTGCGTGCCGACTGGATTCCAGGCAACTAACCCGAAAGGGCGCCAGATCACGGCGCGAGGCGTCAGCCCTGCGACTGGCGTGAGCGGCCCAAGCGCCCTGTCCCGGTGCTGCGCTATGGGAACCCGGCCCCACCGATCGCGAACGGGGCACCTCGTTTTCGCGCTCCGGCCAGGAAAACGAGCCAAAGTGAAACGTTACCATTGCTGTAGATCCTACGTTAGCGCTCATGCAGCAACACTCGTCGGATCGGCAACCAGCCGCATCGTCGCCGGAAGGGGACGCTGACTGGATCGTTGCCCCATAGCTGGCTGGCATCGAAGTCGCTTTGGTGGGCCGTTTGCCGTCCGTTGCGGGTGCTCGTCGTACCTGCGGCGCGGGGCCGGCCGCGGCTGCTCGCGAACGCGAAACTCCCTTAAGAAAGATACACTTGTAATAAATTGCCGTTTCTGTGAGGAATCGCTCATGGGACTCCCTCTGCAGATCCGCGGTTGTCGGAGCCAAGCCGCCTCGTGCTTACCCGGCAGCCCGTGAAGTCCCGGAAAGTCAAGGGTTTGACGTCACCCTAAGTCAGTATAGGAGCCGATCCCCGGAAAGGTGTACGATTGGCAACGTGGGCGTGGACAACATAGACTTCTCTGAAGAACTGAAGCGGCTCGATCAACAGATTGAGCGAGCGACTGAACTGGGCGCACTGAAGCCGATCTACTTCCGGCTGAATGAGATCATGCAGGCTTCGCCTGGCGATTTCGACGTGCAGTTTACGGGAAACGAGATCAAGCAGCGCCTGATGGCGCGCGGAATGGTGCTCAAGCAGCAGGGAATCTCTGAGCCTGCGGCGCCGCCGCTCGCTCCTCCGGATGCAGTTGTTCCGGTTGCCGCGCCGCCGATGGCCGCGATTCCAGTTGCCGAGCCGCCTGTCGAGCTGGCTGCCGTTCCCGAAATAGCCCCGCCACCAGCCGAGCCGCCCGTGGTTGCGACGCCGGTTGCCGAGCCGCCCGTCGAGCTGGCCGCCGTTCCCGAAATAGCGCCGCCGCCACCAGCCGAGTCGCCCGTCGTTGCGACGCCGGTTGCCGAACCGCCGGTCGAGCAGGCTTCGCTCTCGGAAACAGCGCCAGCCCCTCCACCCGCTCCGGTCGATCCGGCGCTGGATTTTGCCGGGCCGTCGCAGGAGTATCCTCTGTTCCCGTTATTTGCCTCTGCGTCGTCTCTGCCGCCAACGGGCTTTGCGACCGGAGGTCCGCCGGAACCGCCTGCGCCGCCAGCCTACTTCGCGGAGACCGTGTCGCCTCCGCCGGCCGCTCCGCCCGAACCGGCCGCCATGCAATCGGCGATGCCTGTGACGCTGTTCTATCCTTCCGTGGATGCTGCATTACCGGAACAGCGCCTGACCACGCTGGCTGCGGTGCCGGAGCGCCCGCCCGCCAACCCACCCGTGCTGTCGGCTTCTCTGCCAACCCCGGTGTTGGACGCCGCCCCGCCGGCCCCCGCCGAACCGCCCACCATGCCCGCCGAGGTGGCGCCGGACTGGTCGTCCCGTCTGGCGGCTCTCTTCGCGTCCGCCCCATTGGAGCCATCTGCGCCCACGGCGCCCACACCCACTGCGGCGTCTGAAGTTCCTCCCGCGCCGGCGAAGCCGGCGGCGCCAGTTCCGCCGCCCGCGCCTCTATTCGTGACTTCCGCGCCGGCCGCACCTCCCGCCGCGCCTCCCGCGCCGCCAGCCGCTCCTTTGCCGGATCTATTCGCCACCGCTCCACCGGAACTGGCCGAGCCAGCGCCCGCTGCGATGCCCGTGGCTCCGCCGCCGAAGCCGCCGGCACGTCCACCGGCGCCTCCACGCGCCCCGTTCCAATGGAAGATCCCGCTCGTCGTCGGTGCCATCGCCGCTGTGCTGCTGGTGGTGGCCGGTTCCGTGGTGCTGGTCCTACAGCATAACCGCGCCGCCCGCGCTGCACGCGCCGCGATGGAAGCGGCGCGCATCCGCGCCTCGGTACAGATCGAAATCGCCACCACACCTCCAGGCGCACTCGTGAAAGCGGTCGCGCAAGGGTCCACCGGCGCCAGTCCGTCCACCTGCACCGCCGATTGCAAGCTCGCACTCGCGCCCGGCACCTACGAGTTCACCGCGGCCCTGGACGGATTCGAGCCCGATACGGCCGTTTTCACCGTGAAAGCGGCCCAGCCCGCCAAGATCAGTTTGGCTCTTCAGCCGCAGGCACTCTCCGTCCGCCTGCTGACGGATCTCATGCAGGGCAGGGTGGTGGTGGACAACCGCCCGCCGGCCGATCTCCAGGACGGTCAGCTCGTGCTCGACAAGGTGGCTGCCGGCCTGCATACGATGAAGATCGCCGCGCCGACTGGCGACGCTTCGTTCTCGTTCATGATCGGCGACGCGCAGTTGCCGGCCGTTACCGGCCCCGTCAACGCGCGCAACATGGTGGCGATCCTGGTTGCCAGTTTCGGCAAGCGGGCGCGTGTGGTGACCAACGCCGGGCCGTGGAAACTCGCGATCAACGGCCAGTCGCAAAGCGATGCCGGTCCGGCCGGCACCGACGTCACCGGTTTTCAGCCGGGCGTTAACGAAATCGTCGTCGGCGATGGCAACGACCGGCGCAACATGAGCGAGAGCTTCGGCGCCGCGCCCATGCTGACCGCGTTCCTGAAGACCGACGTCAACGCCGGCACGCTGATCGTATCGACGGGCCTCGACGACGTGCGCGTGTTCGTCAACAACAAAGAGTACAAGTTGCGCACCCAGCACGGCAAACTCCGCATTCAGACCCTGGGTCCGGTCACCGTGCGCGTCGCCAAGAACGGCTTTCAGGACGCGCCGGAGCAGACCGCGGAAGTGAAGAAGGGCGCCGAGGTGCGCCTCCAGTTCGACCTGAAACCGCAGCCGCAATTCGCTTCGCTCGAAATCCGCGGCGCCATCGCCGGCACCGAGGTCGTGGTCGACCAGCGAGTCGCCGGAACCGTGGGGCCGGACGGATTGTTCAACGTCAGCGCCATCCAGCCCGGCGAACACTCCGTCGAGTTGCGGCGCGAGCAGCGCCTGGCGAAGCGCTTGCAACGCAACTTCCCTGCCGGCCAGACCGTGTTACTGACGGGCGCGGACGTTGCGCTGGCGACCGCCAACGGCATCGTTCGGATCGCATCGCGCAATCCGGCTTCGGCGACCATCACCTACCGCCGCGGCGAAGAATCCGAAGCGCACGAGGTTCGCGGCAACCAGATCGAGCTGCCCGCCGGGAGCTACGTGTTTGCGGCCAGCGCACCGGGTTTCGGCGGATCGGTAACCCGCGTCCAACTTGCCGCCGGCGACAACCGGGAAGTAGCGTTCAACCTGCAACACGATGGGCCGGCCGCTCCGGCGCCGGTCGTCAATGCCATGGCGGAGTTTCAGGACGCGCAGAGTTGGACCAAGGACGGCGACAGTTGGGTCCACAAGGGCGGCGGGTTTGTGCCGTTCAAGTTGTCTCCGAAGGGCGTCTTCACCTTCAAGGTGGAGTTAGTCAAAGGCGGCGGCGTGTTTCGCGCGGGCACCATCCGCTGGTGTCTTCAGTTTGTCGATGCGAAGAACTACTTACTCTTCGAATTGGACCGCAAGAACTTCCGCTCCTGGGTAATTAAAGACGGTCAGCGGCTGGAGAGAGTACCTAAGACGGCGCACGGTATCGGCAACGGAAAGTCATTCACGATTCAGATCGATGTTACAGCGGATCGACTGGTGCAAAAGGTCCGCGGCGGCGAAGACTGGAAGACTCTCGACTCGTTCGCCGAACCCGGCCGCGATTTCTCCCAAGGTAAGTTCGCATTCCTGATCCAGGGCAACGACGAAATCGCTATCTCCGATTTCAAGTTCTCACCGAGGTAGGAAGCGGGGGCTGGCCGGAAACTTGATACGGCGCGAGTAGTTGAGTCCGATACTCGAAGTGAAGGCACTGGGAGATCGGGGCGCGACTCAAGATGTTACCGAAACGGGGTGAATTTGCCCCGTTTCGCGAGGACGCTTTGCAATGGAATCAAGCACTTGAGTCTCTCCAGGCGGGGCAAATTCACCCCGTTTTGTTAACATTTAACGCATCGAGGAACTGCTCCCGATCCGATTATCCCGCACGAGGAGCTCACGATGACTCCGAGGCCGGGCAGGAATCAGCGCAGCGCCATGAAAACAAAGGGCGAAGATTGTTCGTAGGGCGAAGTGATCGGCGGTCGAGGCGCATTCGGAAACTGCGCAATTTGTTAAGAATTTGACCTACTTGCCGACTATCCGAAAAACGACTATTTCGCGCCTTTCTGGCGACGGTTTTCCTCTGGGGATCTCTTCTGCCCATGGTTCTGGCGTGATGTGCTCTTTAGTACCGTGAGATTCACAATAGTATTGACGATTTATATCTACCGGGAGTACTACACATACAACGTCCTATCACCTGTAAGAATACGGGGCATTTGATTACCCGAATGGCCATCACTTGGCATCGTGTCTCTGCGTGCGCGATTGCCCAAATCGGAGATCCTATGCCCAGGCTTACACTCGCCGGTTCACTTATCGCCCTATGCCTTACCGCACAGGCCCAGCCGCTCCCGTTGCCAACGCAACTGAAGGGCATCAATTATTACCCGCGCGGTCACGCTTGGTACAGCATGTTATACGACTGGTACACGCCGGACTGCAATCCGCTCAACACCCAAGCGAGCTGCGTTAGCGGTCAAGCAGTGGGTCAGGTTGTGAATAGCGATCTCCAGACTTTGCACCAGAATGGATTCAACTTCGTGCATTTGTATCTCTGGGACCAGGACATCATCCAGCAGACGCTCAGTTCTAACCCGCCTTTGGTGCAGGCGGGGCTCGACGCGCCTGGATTCGTGGGCTGGGACGATTGCGGTACCCCCCCCTGCGGCCCACAGAACTCGCCTAACAACCAGTGGGGCGCACTCTCCGCGTTCGTCTCGGCAGCCAAGGCGAACGGAATTTATGTCTTCCTTGAGTTTGCCGTTGGGCGCCCGGAGATGGAAATGCAGTTGGGGACTGGAGTCTCTCCAAACTACGCGCCAGCAACAGTTGGGGCGAAGTACGCGAACTGGGTAAACGCCTTCATCACCAGCGTGGCGAGCTACCAAAACGTCCTAATCTGGGGCGTAAACTATGGGATCAGCTCGCCATATGACGCCGCCCACATAGCTTTTTGGGGCGCGGCTTACCCATCGATCTCGCAGGAACTGCACCAGTACGTATATTCCAGCCCGCACGGTTGGCCGCTGCTCGCGGTGGATGCGAATTTCTCCCTCAACTGGGAAACCACTGCCGCGCCCTTGGGCCCTGTGGCGCCCGGCCACGTCTCCCCGCAGTTGGGCTTGTATAGATGGACTTGGCAAAAGGCACAGCAGGAGGCATACGAGTGGCAGCAGGAGGCGGTCGCGACATCCAGCACCGCTCCGGATACATACGCTTTTCAACTCTACAACGCAAACGCAGGCGATCTCCAGGCTGCGCTCGAGTGCGTCGACGGAGCAACCTGTCCGGCATCCCAGGGTACATGTGGCGCACAATGTACTCCCATTCCGTACTCCAAAATGATCCCAACGGAGTTTGCAACGGCGTCCTCGCTGTCGCCTCAACCAATCGGCAACGGCTTCGTCGCGGCTGGGGACCAGAATACCGCCACGACCACCGCCGCAGGCCAGGCGCAGTGGCTTACCTCGACGCTCTGCGCCATGGGTAGCCACAACATTCCCAACACCGGATGGTTCGGCCTCTTCGACACTGCATCCTGGTGGGAGGAGTACTACGATTATGCGGGCGCCAATCTGGCATGGCACGGCTATTTCGGGTTGAAGTCCGAGGTAAGCAGCTTCAATGCGTACGGCCCCGACGGAGCCAAGCCCGCATGGAACGCGATGAACAGTTTCAGCTCCAGCAGTTGCTCGGTGCCCCCTTCCCCGATCCTTGCCCTTCAAACAGACGCCGCATATTACACGATCAGCGACACCGGCACACTAACCTACACGGACGCGAACGTAACGTCTTTGGCTCTGAACGAGTCTGTCCCGGGCGGTCCGGGCGCCAGCGTTCAGGAGTACGACTGCGACTTCGACACGGCGATGAGCCCACTCGGCCTGTTGGGGTCTTGCGCTTACATACCGTTTGTTGCTTCGACCACCGGTACGATAACGCTAACGCTTAGCGGAACGAACCAGGATGTTGACGGCGTGCTACAGACGGGCTCGTCGTCCGCTGCGGCGGCATACTCGGTCACGGTCGGCTTGTCCCCAATCGTTCAGGGGATTTACGACTACACAAACGGCCAATCCTGCAACTACCTGACCAACCCGAGTTGCATGCTCTCGGTTGGGCAGACGGACATTCTGGAAATCTTCGGCCTCGGATTCCGTTTGACCGGCGGCAACACGGTCGAGTTGAGCAACCAGAGCACCGGGTGGTGGTTCTACGAAACTGATGGGCAGTATTTCTGGGATGACTCCAGAACGCAAATCAACGCCCAGCTTGGTTCCTTCGTGGCCCCAGGGGTCTGGACGCTCCAGGTGCGGAACCCAAGTTCCGGCACGCCATCGAGCGGCGTGTCGATTACGGTTCTGTGATCGGGAGCCGGAGTCAGCGGGGAACACATTCACTAGGAGGGTCAGCGGTATGAGTAGTTTGAGCAGGCTAGTTGTTGTGGGCGGCTTAGGCGTTTGCGCAGCCGCAAGCGCGTGGGCGCAGGCCCAGATCACGGCGCTTGTGAATGCCGCCACGTTTCAGAGCGGACTCCCCAAGGGCGGTAGCTTAGCCACGATCTTCTGCAGTGGCCTTACCAGCGGTGTCAAGCCGGGAACCTATTTAGCGCCGTCGTCGTCGCCGCTCCCCTACGCGCTGGGAGGATTGAGCGTAACCATTAACACTGGCATGGCGCCGATGCTTGCCGTCGTGATCGATTCTTCCGGGAATGCGCAGATAAACTTCCAGGTCCCGCTGGAAGCTACCGGCCAATACGCTCCGTCGATTGAGGCGTGCGGCACTGCCGCCCCTGCTGGTCAGTTCGACTATGGTGGCTTCTTCGCCGACGCGAACGGGTATGCCATAGCCCAGCACGCCTCCGACTACAGTCTGGTGACGCCACAGAACCCGGCGCACCCTGGTGAGGCGATTGTGGCGTACGCCGACGATTTCTTCCCGGTGTGGCCTCCGCCGCCGATTGGAATTCCTGTGCCCCCCCAGCCACTGTTTCAGGTTCTTCCCCCGTCGGTCGCCTCCTCAAACTACTTCGTGGGCGGCCCCAACGCCTATCTTTACCTGCAAACATACCCTCAGCCTGTGTGCATCATCGGCAACGGATGTACGAACACCTACACCGACACCCCAGCCCTGCAGGTCACCTTTGAGGGCCTGGCGCCAGGCATGGTCGGCGTCGAGCAAATCAACTTCGTCGTCCCAGCCAACCAACAGCCCGGGAACTGGGCCTTGTTTTTCAACGTGGGCTCCTGCCCAAGTGGCACCGGTGCGCCCGGTAGCTGCGGGCTATCCGGCGAGTCCAGCCCATACGCGATACTTCCGGTGGATTGAGATCGGTTTCAGGGATCAGATTAGAGGAGTAAGCAAATGAGAGCATCGTATATCGGAGCAACCGCAATGGCGCTGGGGATCCTGTCCATGGCCGTCTCCGGCCAGAGTCTTACCGGCTCCGTCGTCGGCGACGACACCGGCTCGCCCGTTGCCGGAGCCACGGTGGTGGCGATCGGGAAGCCGGCGTCGCCCAACCGCGCCCCGTCCATCTACCACGCGGTCGTGAACGGCGCTGGGGAGTACTCGATGACGCTCCCGGCCAGTCAGTATCAGGTCTGCGTCCATGGCGCGGGCTTGTACCTCGACCCGTGTGCTTGGGGCAGCGCCCACGTTGCCGAAGTTGCCTCTATTAGCGCTGCTCCCGCCGCCATCCGGCTCCAAAAGGGCGGATGGTTCATTGTCCGCATTCACGACCCGAACGGGATTCTCGCCGGCGCGGAGGCGCTTCAGTCGTCGGGCGTCGCTGTATTCGTGACCGGCGCGGATACCGGCAAGTTCCCCCTGCCAATGATCTACAACAGCGGCCGGATACGGGACTACGGTGCTGTGGTTCCCTTGAACCAGTCGATGACCGTGGTGGTGAGTAGCAACGCCGTGCTCCTGGCCAACGGGAAGGGCGCGGCGCCTGGCCCCCAAGGTGCTGCCTTTCAGGTCACGGCGCCAGATCCCACCACGCCAGCCTGGTTTCCGCCCTCGTTCGCACTGATGTTTCCGCGGCCCACGGCAACGATGATTCACTACTATGTGACGGGTTCGAAGCAGAGATCTATCCGGCCCCGTATATGTCAACGGGCATAACAACCGCGCCCGCAAGCGGGCGTTGGCAGGTTGAAACCTGCCTCACCGGATACAATGGAAGCTCATGCGGGCGTGGAATCGGGCGAAACTGCTTTGGGGATATTTGCGGCGGCGGACTGTGCTGGGGGCACTGCCGGTCGAGTACATCGTCGAGACTACGGCTAAGTGCAATCTGTATTGCCCAATGTGTCCGCGCGAGACGCACCCGCAACCGAAGGCGGACATGGCGGACGCGGTGTTCGAGCGGCTGGTGCGCGAGTCGGCGGATTCGGCGGAGCACATGATGCTGATTGGGCTGGGCGAGCCGTTTCTCGACCCGCTCATCTTCGATCGCATCGAATTCTGCCATCGCCACAGCATCGCGACACTGCTTTCGACCAACGGGACGCTGCTCGACGAACGTTGCGCTGCGCGCGTGCTCGATTCGCCGCTCGATGAGATCACGCTCAGCTTCGATGGCGCGAAGAAGGAGACGTTCGAGTTCTATCGCAAGGGCGCCAATTTCGAAAAGGTGCGCGACAATTTCGTCCGCTTCGCGCGCATGAAGCACGAGCGGCGCTCGAAGTTACAGGTCGTCGTGCAGATGGTGTCGATGGAAGGCAATGCGGGAGAGGCCGGCGATTTCGCCGCCTTCTGGAGCGCGCTTCCCGGCGTCGACCAAGTGCGCATCAAGGAAGACGAGACCAACCTGATGCGGCCGGACGCGGGCCACGCGGCGGAAGATTGGAAGCACCCGTGCCACTACCTTTGGCGCGGGCCGATGTACGTCAAGCAGAACGGCGACTTATATCCGTGCTGCCAAAGCTACATGCTGGATGGCGCGCCGCTCGGCAACCTGGCCGAGCAGTCGCTGGTGCAGATTTGGAACTCGGCGGAGATGGAACGCATGCGGCGGTTGCACGCCTCCGGCCGCGGCGGCGAAGTAGATGTGTGTTCGCGCTGCTGCACTACGATTCCCCATCCGGCGCTGGTGATCGGAAGCCTGATCCTGCACGGCCGCACGGTGCGGCGGCTCCTGCCGATTGTCGAACGGATGACTTACCTTTCGAAACTGCCTCGGCGCTGGCTGCGTCCGCCGAAGCGGATGCGGTAGATCCGCAGGGTCTGGCGTTCTTGCCCGCCCCTCCGCGATTTCCGTTCCCGGTCGCCGGCGTTACCGGATCTCTATGGTGCGCGCGCCTTGGCCGGCGGCGATGCGCGGAGGTGCCATCGAGTAGAATCAAGCATAGGTGCGGTGCCGTGTCCTGAAATGGCGGCGAAAGAAAGCCGGGAGCGCTCCTGGCCCGGCAGGCCGGACTTTCAGCGCCGCGGTTTCCGCGAATGGCATTGAATTTCGACAGTTGAAAATCTCGATTGCGCCGCCCGCGGGGCGAGCGTGCACCCAAAGTGAGGGTTCCCAAGTCGTGACCTACTATGCAGAATGCAGGATACTGGCGCTGACGGCCGCGCTGGCCGGAACGATGACCTCGCTGGCGCTGGCGCAGCCGCAGCCGCAACCAGCACCGCCGAAGGTTGAGGGCGCGTGGATGAACACGAGCCTGTCGCCGGACGAGCGGGCGGATTTGGCGATCGCGCAGATGACGCTCGACGAGAAGATTCAACTCGTCCACGGCGTGGGCGGCCGTGCATCGACGGCGCCGCGCTCGAATGGCGGCGTTGGCATGGTTGCGGGGATAGCGCGGCTGGGGCTGCCGGATTTGCAAATGGCCGATTCGGCGGTGGGCGTGCGCGCGGCCGCCGAGCGCGGTCGCTACTCGACGCTCTTGCCGTCCAACATCGGCGAGGCGGCGACCTGGGACCCTAAGCTGGCCTTCGCGTACGGCAAGTTGATTGGCCGCGAGTTGCGCGACCAGATGTACAACGTATCGCTCGGCGGCGGCGTGGACATCACGCGCGAGCCGCGCAACGGGCGCAATTTCGAATACCTGGGCGAAGACCCGGTGCTGGCCGGGAAGATGGTGGCACAGTGGATTCGCGGTCTGCAGAGCCAGAATGTGATCGGCGACGTGAAGCACTACGCGTTCAACGACCAGGAGACCGGACGCAGCATCGGCAACGTCAAGCTGGGCAAGCGGACGATGCGCGAAACCGATTTGCTGGCGTTTGAGATTGCGGTGAAGGAAGGTCAGCCGGGCATGGTGATGTGCTCGTATAACAAGTTGAATGGCGATTGGGCATGCGAGAACGCGTACCTGCTGGACACCCTGTTGAAGAAGACGTGGGGCTTCCCGGGCTTCGTGATTTCCGATTGGGGCGGCACGCACTCGACGGCGAAGGCGGCGCTGGCGGGGCTCGACAACGAAGAGCCGGACTTCAAGTTCTTCGGCGATGCGCTGAAGGCGGCGGTGACGAACGGCGAGGTCCCGATCGAGCGGCTGAACGACATGGTGCACCGCATCGTGCGTACCGAATTCGCGTTGGGGATTGTGGATTCGCCGCCGCACGGGCGCGTGGTGGACCCGTTTGGCGGGGCCGAAATCTCGCAGCGCATCGCCGAGCGCGGGAGCGTGCTGCTCAAGAACGAGCGCGGCCAGCTTCCGTTGAACGGCTCGGGTATCCAATCGATCGCGGTGATCGGCGCGCATGCGGATACGGGCGTGCTGAGCGGTGGTGGATCGGCGCAAGTGGATGCGCCCGGCACTGAGCAGAGCCGCTTTGGCGGCGCACCCGTGTGGTTCCCCTCGTCGCCACTCGAGGCGATTCGCAGCCATGCGCCGAAAGCGAAGGTGGAGTTCAACGATGGAGCCGATCCGGCCGCCGCGGCGGCGCTGGCCAAGGCCGCCGAGATCGCCATCGTCTTCGTCAACCAGCCGACCAGCGAAGGGCGCGACGCGCCGACGCTCGCGCTCCCGTACAAGCAGGACGAACTGGTAAGCGCGGTGGCGGCGGCTAACCCGCGCACCATCGTGGTGCTCGAAACCGGCGGCCCGGTCGCCATGCCGTGGATCGGGCGGGTGAGCGCGGCGCTCGAAATCTGGTACCCGGGCATTCGCGGCGCGCAGGCGGCGGCCAACATTCTCTTCGGCGACGTGAACCCGTCGGCGAAATTGCCGGTGACGTTCCCCAGGAGCGATAGCGATCTGCCACATCCGGAGATTCCGGGCATCGCGCTCATGCCGAAGCAGCCGCCCTTCGTTCGCATGCCGGATTTCGACATCGACTACACGGAGGGTTTGAAGGTCGGCTACAAGTGGTTCGATGCGGAGAGCATTGAGCCGCTGTTCCCGTTCGGGTACGGTCTGAGCTACACCACGTTCGCGTACTCCGGCCTGAAGGCATCGTTCGACGGCGTGACGTTTACGGTGGCGAACACGGGCCAGCGCGACGGCGAGGAAATCGTCGAAGTGTACGCGGGGCTGCCGGCGCCGGCGGGCGAACCACCCAAGCGGCTGGTGGCATGGGACAAGGTCGCCTTGGCGGCCGGGGAATCGAAAACGGTGACGCTGGCACTCGATCCGAAGTTCCTCTCGATATTCGACGAGCGGAAGGACGAGTGGGAACTGCTGCCGGGCGAGTACAAAATCTTCGTCGGCGGGTCGTCGCGGAAGACGCCGTTAACGGCGGTGGTGCGGCATTGAGAGATTAGGCCGGTGGCGGCGGGTTAGGGAGATACTCTGGAGAAGCGAGAGCGGCGGCAACCGATTGCGAAGAGGCCTCCACCAAAGGGCGGCGGGCGGGAGCGCGCCCCGGAACGCAAGGATCGCCGGCCGCTCCGGGACTCGCGCAAATTGGGCGTGCTGTATGAAGACGACGCGATCGTGGTCCTCGATAAACGCGCCGGGTTGCCGGCGGTGCCGATTCGCGGCTCGGATACGCCGTCGGCGTGGTCGCTGCTCTCGGCCGCGCTGGGGTTGAAGCGGCAGCGGGCATTCGTGGTGCATCGCATCGATCGCTTCACGTCGGGGATTCTGCTGTTTGCGAAAACGGAGCGGGACCGCGACGCGCTGGTGCGGCAGTTCCTCGCGCACTCGCCAATTCGCGAGTACCTGGCGGTGGTTCGCGGGCGGCTGAACGCGAAGGAAGCGACGCTGGTCCATCACTTGCGGCGGGAAGGAATGTTCCAGGAATTGAGCCGCGAGAGCGACCGCGCCGCGGAACGGGCCGAGCTGCGGTATTCGGTTGAGCGGCCGCTAATGGGCGCCACGCTGGTGCGGGTGAGGCTGATCACGGGACTGCAAAATCAGATCCGTGTGCAGTTCTCTGGCGTCGGCCACCCTGTGGTGGGCGACCGGAAGTATCGCCCGGAGGAGGCGGCCGAGCGGCGCATCGCGCGGGTGGCGCTGCACGCGGCGCATCTCGAATTCCTGCATCCGAGATCGGGAGAAAAGGTCTCGATCGACTGCGAGTTGCCGCTGGATTGTCAGTCGCTGATCCAGGGCTTGACGCCGCGCGCACGTTCGCGCGGGTGAGTTGTCGATCCCGGCCCGGCAAGACGACGGACCGGCAAGAGCATAGGGTGGCGTGCGCCACGCTAGAATGAGAGGTCCGGGTGCGCCCGGTCCTCATTGAATGACTGACAACAAGTTGCAAGTAATCCCCCTGGGCGGTTTGGGCGAGTTCGGCATGAACATGTCCGCCATCCGCTACGGGGAAGACATCATCGTCATCGATTGCGGCATGATGTTTCCGGAAGCCGAGTTGCTGGGCGTAGACCTGGTAATGCCGGACCTGACTTTCCTCAAGGAGAACGCGGCTCACATCCGCGGCATCATCCTCACCCACGGCCACGAAGACCACATCGGCGCGGTGCCGTATTTTCTGGGCGATATCGACGTACCGGTGTATGGCACGGCGTTCACGCTGGCGCTGGTCGAGCGGCGTCTCGAAGAGTACGACCTGGAGCGCGAACCGGTCTTCCACAAGGTCAAGCCGAAGCAGGTCGTCGAGCTCGGGCCGTTCAAGGTCGAGTTCATCCACGTCACCCACTCGATTGTGAGCGCGGTCGCGCTCGCCATCACGACGCCGCTCGGCGTCATCATCCACACCGGCGATTTCAAGGTGGACCCGACGCCCACCGATAACGAGCTCTTCGACCTGCACACGCTGGCCGACTACGGCAAGCGCGGCGTGCTGCTGCTGATGGCCGATTCGACCAACAGCGACCGCGTCGGGTACACCGAAAGCGAGCGCGCCGTGCGCCCGCGCATGGAAGAGATTTTCAATCACAGCGAGCGGCGCATCGTGGTCGCGTGCTTCAGCTCGTCGATTCACCGCATTCAATTGGTGCTCGACCTGGCGCAGGAATACGGCCGGCGCGTGGCGTTCGCCGGACGCAGCATGATCACGGTGACCGAGATCGCGCACTCGCTCGGGCTGCTGGATATTCCGGACGGCATTCTGCTGCGCCCGCAGGACGTGATGAACCTGCCGGCGGAGAAGGTCGCCATCCTCATGTCGGGCACGCAGGGCGAGCCGATGTCGGCGCTCTCGCGCGTGGCNNGCGCATCATTCCGGGCAACGAAAAAGCCATTTTCCGCATGATCGACCACATGGAGCGGCGCGGCACCGACGTCATGTACGGCCACATGAATCCGCCGCTGCACGTCTCCGGGCACGGCAGCGTGGAGGAGATGAAGCTGGTGCTGAACCTGGTGCGCCCGCGCTACTTCATGCCGATTCACGGCGAGTACCGGCAGCTCACCAAGCACGCGCGGCTGGCCGAGCACCTGCGCTTCGCCGGCCTCGAAGATACGTTCATCATGGAATCGGGCGAAGTGCTCGAGATCGATAAGCACGGCGCGCGCCGCGCGGGCCGCGTCCCGGTGGGCCGTGTGTGCATCGATTCCGGATCGGTCGACGACGCGGTGCCGGAGATGGTGATCCGCGACCGCCGTCTGCTTTCCGAGGACGGCATCGTGCTGCCCATCATCACCATCAACCGCCACACGGGGCGGGTCGAGAACCAGCCGGAGATCGTCAGCCGCGGCTTCGCGCTGGCGGAGGACGGCGGCGAATTCATGGGGCGCGCGCGGGCCGTGGTGGCGAAGACGCTCGAGGGTTCCAACCAGGAGGAGAAGACGGATTGGGGAGTCATGAAGGAGAAGATCCGCGCCGACCTGAAACGCTACATCGTGAAGGAAACTTCGCGGCGGCCGCTCATCATGCCGGTGATCCTGGAGATTTGATCGAGCGGGTTCCCGACCGCTATTTGGAAGATGCGTCGGGCTATCGCGGGCACGCGGAACGCGTCTTCGCACCGGCCGATGAGGCGGGAGTGGCGGCGGTGCTGCGCGAGGCTTCGGCGCGCGCCGTTCCGGTTACCATCGCCGGCGCGGGCACCGGCCTCACTGGCGCGCGCGTGCCGTTCGGCGGCTGGGTGCTCTCACTCGAAAAGCTCAACGCAATCGAGATTCGCGCCGGGCTGGCTGTGGTGGGCGCTGGCGCATTGCTTGCCGATCTGCACGCGGCCGCGCAGCGCACCGGCCAATTCTATCCGCCCGATCCCACCGAGGTTTCCGCCAGCATTGGCGGTGCCGTTGCGACCAATGCCAGTGGCTCGCGCAGCTTTCTCTATGGCGCGACGCGGCGCTGGATCGAGGGGCTGCGCGTGGCCCTGGCCAGCGGCCGCGCGATGGACGTGAACCGCGGCGACGCGATTGATTTCGACCCAGGGACGATCCCGCTGCCTGTCGTCACCAAGAACACGGCGGGCTATCCGCTGCGCCCCGGCATGGATTGGATCGACCTGTTTGCCGGCTCGGAGGGCACGCTGGGCGTGGTGCTCGAAGCGCGCCTGCGCCTGCTCGCCGCGCCGCGCGCGCTGTTGGGCGGCGTGGTTTTCTTCGCTGCGGACGATTGTGCGCTCGATGCGGTCGAGACCTGGCGCGCGGTGGCCGGCCTGCGCATGATCGAGTATCTGGATGCGCCGTCGCTCGATCTGCTGCGACAGCGCTATCCCGAAATCCCCGCCGCCGCGCGCGCCGCGTTGCTGATCGAACAGGAACTCGCGAGCGACGACGATCCGGCCGTGGACGCGTGGCTTGATCGCATCGAACAAGCCGGCGCGCTCGCCGATGAAAGCTGGTTCGCCGTATCCGCCACCGATCGCGAACGCTTCCGCCTTTTTCGCCATGCCCTGCCTGAGCTGGTGAACGAAACCGTGCGCGCCGCTGGAGCGCTTAAGATGGGAACGGATTATGCAGTTCCCTTCCCCAGAAATCGCGAGATGCTGGCCTACTATCGCGCGCGCCTAGAAGCCGAGTTCCCCAACCGCCACGTCATCTTCGGCCACATCGGCGACGCGCACGTCCACGTCAACATCTTTTCCGATCCCGCCGATCCGCGCCGCGCCACCGAGTTACTCCTAGAATTCGCCCGTCACGCCGTGGAGTTAGGCGGCACTGTCTCCGCCGAGCACGGCTTAGGCAAGCGCAAAGCCCACTTACTCGACTTACAGTACACTCCGCCACAGCTAACCGCCATGCGCGCCGTCAAACGCCGCCTGGACCCCGCTAACATCCTAGGCCGCGGGACGCTGTGGCCAGCGTGAAGTGGCGCAGGCCCCCGGCCTGCGCAGCGTTGGGCTTAGCCCCCATGTTGGCCGGTCGGTGACCGGCCCCACCTCGGCCGCCGTGCAACTTGGACGTATCCGGCCTCGCCGGGACGCTCGGGGCCTTGATTTCAGTGCATTCCGCGCTTGTCCCGAAACTTACCCTTTGTGAGACGAAAGCCGAGAGCTACACGTACTCTTGGGCGCGTGGGCGTTCCAAAACTCTTCTTCGATCGTGTCGAAGTACTTCTCCGGCTGGAGAAGCGGCTGGGCAAACCTGGAATCGAAGTTCGCGTCCTCGGGAAAGCGGTTTTCAAGATCCGGATACACGGCTTGGAGCGCCGGGACTTCGGCTCCTTCGTAGAACCACGTCGCGCCGAGCATGAGGCGTTTGGTCCACCTTGGGTCGACGGGCCGGAATTCGCATTCGACGTTGGCCAGCAAACCCCTGTGCCTACCCTGGGAAAGCTTAGCGCCGTCCCGCAGACGGTCTGCGGCTTCGTTGAGGAGGGCGAAAGCGGTCCGGTGCGGAAGGCCCACTTCGACAATTTCTGGAAGACCGGAAGTGTCAAACAAGCCAAATGTATATGCAAAGCTCAGCGAGCCGGACTCCTCACCCGCCACACACAGAACCTGACAGCCGAACTTTTCGATGGTGTCGATCTCACCCCGATTGAAGTCGCGGAGCTTGGACTGCCGCCAGCGCCGGGTGCGATTAGTAGCGAACGGACCTTCCGACATTTAATAAAAAGGATACATCCAATCTCGTCCGAAAACAGAACAGGCTTCTTCTGGTGTGTTCCACAACGGACCGTTCGCGAATCGTCGCCGCAAGGCTGTCACAATGCAGGCTGCGGCTCGTAGCGTCCGACCTTGATCGAGTCCTCATGGCGCCGGGCCTGCGCCAGATCATAGGCCGCTTGCAGCCGCAGCCAGTGGTCCGCGTTCGACCACCCGGCCTTCTCCAGCCGGATCGCCATTTCAGGCGATATCCCGGCTTGGCCGTTAATGACGCGGGAGAGCGTGTGGCGAGCTACGCCTAAGACTCTGGCCCAATCGGTCACGCTCAGGCCCAAAGGATCGAGACAGGCGTCTTTGATGGAGTGGCCGGGATGCTGCGGGTTTTTCATCGGCATGCTTTAGTCCATCCCCTCATCGGTACAGGTATCAAGACAAGAATCAGCATCCCGCCGTCACCCTATCGATAGATCGGGTCCTTATCGAGAGAACGCGCCACAAATGCCATGAGGCTGTCGATCTGCTCGCGGCTCACCGGAAACTGCTCGACCACTTCGTCGATGCTCATGCCAGCTTCGAGGTTCTCGAAGAGAACCTTCACCGGCGTCCGGGTTCCACGCAGCACCCACGCACCGCTGACCTTGCCGGGGATGCTCTCCACG
>PMKM01000025.1 GCA_003157745.1 Bryobacterales bacterium
CAATTGCCTCAACTTCGGCAATCCGGAACGCCCGGAAATCATGGCGCAACTGGTCGAAGGTATCGAAGGCATGTCGGATGCCTGCCGCTTCTTCGACACGCCAATTACCGGCGGCAACGTGAGCCTGTACAACGAAACGCTGGGCGAGGGCATTTACCCCACACCGGTGATGGGCATCGTCGGCCTACTGGGGATTGCCCCGCCGCTCGCGATTCCGTTCGTCAACGCCGGCCGCACGATCGTGCTGCTGGGCGGGGTCGGCACCTGCGACGACGTCCGCTTCGGTGGGACCGAGTACGCCAAGGAAATCGTCCACCAACTGTGGGGCCTGCCGCCGGCGCTCGATCTCGATAAAGAGAAACGCGTGCAGGAAGCCATGCGCCAGGTCGCCGCGGAAGGTCTCGCCGAATCCGCCCACGATCTGAGCGATGGCGGCCTCGCCGTGGCGCTGGCCGAATGCTGCTTCGGCGCGGGACAAATTGGCGCGCAGGTCGATCTCGATTCCGATTTGCGACCGGAGATCCTGCTTTTCCACGAAGGGCCTTCGCGCATTCTGGTGTCAACCGCGAATCCGAAAGCCGTAGCCGCCATTGCCGCGCAGCACGGCATCGAAGCCGTCGTTATCGGCACCACTATCGAGAGCGGCCTCGAAATCCGCCAGCGCGGCAACACCCTGGGCGCCTGGGAAATCGCCACCCTCCGCTCCGCGTTCGAGAACGCGCTGATGGGCTAGGGATGATCGGCCACTGATGAAAACCGAAGAACAGAGGGTGAACGGCGACTCGGATTTGCTGATCACGGTTGAAACCGAGGTGTTCGACCACCGGGAGATCAAGGCGCATTTCATCAACCCCTGCTGTTTCGGCGAGGACTTTGCGGCCTGGTTGAAAGAGGAACTGGCTCCCCTTGCAGACTCCGGTTTCGTCCTTTCGGGGATCATCCAGGAAGACTACGGCTGGGGGTTTTGGGCGCGGCACGGCAAAGATCCATTTTGGGTGGCAATTTCATATGTGGGCGATGGACCCCAAGAGGCGCCTGCTCACTGGGGCATCTCGGTCAATTACGATCCTGGGCTAAACCTGATGAAGCGCCTTTTCCATAAGCCTGATCGGCACGCGCTAGAGGAGCTGCGACACAAAGTCTTGGATGCCGTGGCCTCGAGTGATGCGATCAGGGTAGTGCCGGCCCCGCGCTACGGATGCGCGGAATAAAAATGGAAGAAACGCAAGTCGTTGTGGCACGGGCAAGCTAAAGCATGCCCCACCAGCGCTGGTGGGGCATGCTTTAGCTTGCCCGTGTATCGGCCGAACCAAGACGCGACTGGCTAGAAATGTCCGCCCCCTGGAAAACCCGCCTCCGCAACGCGAAGATCCCTCTCCTCGCCTGGATCGCCCTCGCCCTCGTCTGCGTCGTCTACTTCTATCGGCTCGACGCCGCCGGCGTGCTTGGCCCCGACGAGCCACGCTACGCTTCGATCGGCCGCGAAATGGCGCGCTCGGGCGATTGGATCACGCCACGGCTCTGGGGGCACGTGTGGTTCGAAAAGCCGGCGCTGCTGTATTGGATGATTGGCGCCGCTTTCCGCCTCGGCCTCGGTCCCGACCTCGCGCCGCGCCTGCCGGTCGCCCTGTTCTCTGCCGCGTTCCTGGTTTTCTTCTGGTGGCGCCTGCGCCGCGAGTTCGGTGACACGGTGGCGTGGATGGCCGCGCTCATCCTGGCCACCAGCGCGGAGTGGATCGGATTCAGCCAGATCGGCGCGACCGACTTGCCCATGGCCGCCGCCTTCACCGCGGCACTGTTGCTGGCGCTGCCTTGGGTCGCGCGCGGCGAGACCCGCGGCCTCACCGCGACAGGCGCCTTTCTCGGCGTGGCTGTGCTGGCCAAAGGACTGGTGCCGCTGGCGTTGGCCGCGCCCCTCGTCTGGCCCGCATGGAAGTATCGTCATCTCAGATGCGTCCTGCCGCGCCTTGTCCTGCCGCTCATCGCCGTTTGCCTGCCCTGGTACGGGCTGTGTTATCTCCGTAACGGCCCCGCGTTCCTGACGGACTTTTTTCTCAAGCACCATCTCGAACGCTTCGCTTCCGGCGCTTTGCAGCACGGCGAGCCGTGGTGGTTCTACCTGCCCGTACTCGCCGGCGCCCTGTTGCCGTGGACGCCGCTCGTCTTCTCCGCCCTCCGCCGCGGTTTCTATCGCGATCCGCGCCGCCTGTTTCTGCTGTTGATCGTAGCCTGGGGCGCGCTGCTGTTTTCCGTTTCCGTCAACAAGCTTCCCGGCTACGTCCTACCGCTAATACCCGCGTGCATCGTTCTGATGGCCCTGGGCGTGGAAGAGCCCGTCAGGGCGAAAGAGAGTAGCCCAGGGCGCGAGCCCTGGGAAACCGATCCGCCCGCGAAGCCCCGGAACGGGGCGGAAGAATCCCCCGCATGGAAACGCCGCATTCCCGCGCTCCTGGCGCTCTGCGCTCTCCTGTTGGTCTTGTTTCCAATAGCCGGCTCCGTGTTGCCCGCGGCCCTGCTGGCCGGCCTTTCGCGCGCACCGTGGCCCACTTTCCATTGGATCTGGCTCGTGCCCCTACCGCTCGCCGCGGGTTCGTGGATGTTCGGCCGCCGTGGCCGCCACTTGGCCGCCGTGGCCTTGGTCGCTTGCGGTGCGGTGCTGGGAGTTCTATACCTGAAGGAGGGCGTCATGCCGGAAGTGGACCGCGTGGCTTCCGCGCGGACTCTTTGGCGCCAGCTTTCCCCGCAGTCGAACCGCGTCTGCGTGGGGCCGATTCACCGGAACTGGCGTTATGGACTAAACTATTATTCGGTCGTGCCCTTGCCGGATTGTCCGGCCGCGGACCGGCCCGTGCACGTTTTTCAAACGCCAGGCCACGCGCCCGAGGTCGAGACTCGCTAGAACAGTACTGGATATGGTTGACCGGCCCATGTCGTGCAGTGTACCCTCACGATTCCGGAGCATTGATCGATGATTCTGCCGCAGACCTACAACGCCGCGCTGTTTCTGATGATCCTCAGCATGATCTGCTGGGGACTTTGGGCCAACACCTATAAGCTGGCTGGAAAGTGGCGCTTCGAGCTGTACTGCTTCGACTTTGCCGCTGGTCTGGTGGTCGCTGCCCTGATTCTGGCCTACACGGCCGGCAGTTTCGGGTACGACAGCTTCTCGTTTACCGACGATTTGATGCACGCCGGCAAGCGGCAATGGATGCTCGCCTTCGTTGGTGGCGCGGTCTTCGACCTGGGCAACATGCTCTTGTTGGGCGCCATTTCCGTGGCCGGCATGGCTGTCGCGTTTCCCGTCGGCATCGGCCTCGCCCTGGTCGTCGGCATCCTGATCGACTTCATCCTGCGGCCGTCCGGGAATTCGACCCTGCTGTTTGTCGGCTGCCTGCTGGTGTTGCTTGCCGCGGTTGCCGGCGCTTACTCCTACACGCTGCGCGGGCGCATCCATCACGAGGATCTGGCCAAGCGCGGAAAAGCCAAGAGCACGCGGCGGCCGACCAAGGTTAAAGGCGTGGCCCTCGCCGCCGTTGGCGGTTTGCTGATGGGATGCTTCTTCCCGCTGGTGGAGATGGCCAAGGAGGGCGACGTTGGCGTGGGCCCCTACTCGGCCGCCGTCCTGTTCGCCGCCGGCGCGTTCGTCGCCACCCTGGTTTTCAACCTGTTCTTCATGAACCTGCCGGTGGAAGGCCCTCCGCTCGAATTGCGCGACTACATCATGAAGGCCGGTCTCAAGGAGCACCTGCTCGGTTTCGCCGGCGGCGCCATCTGGTGCGTCGGCGCGGTGGCCGCCTTCACCGCCGCCAGCGCGCCCGCCGAGGTTCACGTCGGGCCCGCCACCAGTTACGCCATCGGCCAGGGCGCCACGCTCATCGCCGCTCTCTGCGGCCTCCTGATCTGGAAGGAGTTCAAAGGCTCCGATTTGAAAATCAAGGGCCTCCTCTCCGTGATGCTCGTGCTATACGCCTGCGGCCTGGCCCTGGTCTCGATGGCCCCGCTCTACGGGCGGCCGTAGTGCCGCGGCCGTGCGGCGGCTCATCCGAATAGCTCGCTGTGCGATCCAAGCCGCGCCAGGCGCAGCGTGTCGACGTCGGGCTTGCGGTAGATCAGTAGCAGGTCGGGCTTGATGTGGCACTCGCGGTAGCCCGACCAATTACCACTCAAAGCGTGGTCGCGATTATTGTCTGGTAACACGTGATCGGATAACAGCAGCGCCACGACGTTGGACACGAGCGAATCCAAGCCTTTGCTGTGCCGCGGCACGGCCTTCGCCCGCTTATAGTCGCGCTTGAACGCCCCCGACCGTTCAATCGTCCGCATTCAAGTCGGCCATCAGGGCCTTGGCGCTCCTGAAACGCTTGCCTTTCCCCGCTTCAAGCTCGGCAATCGCCTTACGGGTCGTCGCGTTTGGCGCCTTGACCTCGAATGGTAAACGACGCTCGTCCACGATACGCAGCATCAGCAGGCGGATCGCATCGGAGATGGATAGTCCCATCGCCGCCAGAGCATCGGTGGCGCGTTCCTTCGTGGCGGTATCTATGCGAGCCCGAACGTAGGTGTCGGCAGTGCTCATGGCGATCCTCCCGGGTGGCAATCCTTCATGTCCAATTGTAGTCGCATTGTGACTACGCCACAACTCCAACGATCTGTTTCTTGGGGCAAACATGCAGTGTGGGATGGTGGAGGGTCAAAAGACGGAGCAGAAACCGACTCTGACAATACTCGGCGTTTATTGTATATATCGCCGCTTCCGCCGGCAGATTCGGTAGCAGCATCAGCTTAATGATGTCCGGCGGGAAAGTAGCGGCGTTCGAACGTAAACCCTTCCAGCGCGGACAGCGATTCGAAATCCCCAACGGTGAGGAAGTGAGTATTCGGCGAATCGTACCACTCGTAGGGGAACAGCTTCGTGCGCGGCGCGCACTCGCTGGCCAGCGTGGAAATTCGCGGCCGCGAGTAAGCCGAAGTTCGGAAGTGCCACGATCCCGCGACGCCCCACTTCGCTACAATTGGATTTACTCTCTCGCCCGTAAGGAATCTCCGTGACAGGTCACGAAACCAGACAGCGCTTTCTCGATTTCTTTGCCGCCCGCGGCCACCGCGTCGTGCGCAGCTCCTCGCTCGTGCCAGCGAACGATCCGACGTTGCTGTTCGCCAACGCCGGGATGAACCAGTTCAAGGACACGTTCCTTGGCCTCGAGAAACGCGCGTACACGCGCGCCACCAGTACCCAGAAATGCGTGCGGGCCGGCGGCAAGCACAACGATCTCGAAAACGTCGGCTACACGCGCCGCCACCACACGTTCTTCGAGATNNGGACAAGCTCTACGTCACCGTGTTCCGCGAGGACGACGACGCCGAGGAGTTGTGGCAGAAGGTCGCCGGCGTGCCCAAGAGCCGCATTTTCCGCCTCGACGAAAAGGATAATTTCTGGCAGATGGGCGAGACCGGTCCTTGCGGGCCTTGCTCGGAGATTCACTACGATCTCGGCGCGGACGCCTCCGAACCCGGCCACGAGGGCGAACCGTTTCCAAGCGATGCGGGCGGGCGCTTCGTCGAAATCTGGAACCTGGTCTTCATGCAGTACGACCGCGACGCGGCGGGCAAGCTGACGCCGCTGCCGCGCCCTTCGATCGATACCGGCATGGGCCTCGAGCGCATCGCCGCTATCCTGCAGGGTAAGATTTCCAACTATGATTGCGATTTGATCCACCCCATCGTGTTGCGCGCCGCCAGCCTCTTCCACGTGCAGCACGGCGCGGACNNCGCGTCGATACCGCGCTGCGCATCGCCGCCGATCACGCGCGCGCGGCGGCATTTCTGATTCACGACGGCGTGCTGCCGTCCAACGACGGCCGCGGCTACGTGCTGCGCAAGATCATGCGCCGCGCCATGCGCAACGCCCGCATGATTGGCCAGCAGGAGCCGTTCCTCTTCGAACTCACCGGCTTCGTGGCCGAGCTGATGCAGCCCGCGTTTCCCGAGTTGATGGAGAGCGTCGGCCGCGTCGCCCGCGTGGTCAAGGACGAAGAGCACCGCTACGCCACCACGTTCCTGGTGGCCGAAAAGGTTTTCAACGACGCCATCAAATCCGTCTCCGGCGCCATTCCCGGCGCGGTTTCGTTCAAACTGTACGACACCTACGGCCTGGCTCTCGACGAACAGGAAGAGATGGCGCGCGAGCACTCGATCTCGATCGATCGCGAAGGGTTCGAACGCGAAATGGAGCAGCAGCGCGATCGCGCCCGCGCCAGTTGGAAGGGCGCCGAAAAGGGCGCCGTCGCGCCGGCGTATCAGAAGCTGATCGAGCAAGGTCGCACCAAGTTTCTCGGTTACGACGAAACGGAAGCCGAAGCGCGCGTGGTTGGCCTCGTGGTGGACGGCCAACCGGTCGAGAGCGTCGCGGCCGGCGCCCATGCCGAACTGGTGCTCGACCGAACGCCGATCTACGCCGAATCCGGCGGCCAGGTGGGCGACCGCGGCGAACTCTACTCGGATGCGGCCAACAAGATTGCCGACGTCGCGGCGGCCTTCTATCCGGTGCCCGGCTTGATCGTCCATCGCATTTCGACTTATGCTCCGATCGCGCTCGGCGACACTGTCCTCGCGCGCGTAGCCACCCCGCTGCGCGATGCCACGCGCCGCAATCATACGGCGACGCACCTGCTCCACGCTTCGCTGCGGCAGGTGCTGGGCGCCCACGTCAAGCAGGCAGGCAGCGTGGTGGACCCTGGCCGCCTGCGCTTCGACTTCACCCATTACGCCGCGATGGACGCGGGCGAAATCGAAGAGGTCGAGCGGCTCACCAATCAGCAGATTCTTCGCAATACCGCCGTCGGCACCACCGTGATGCCGCTCGAAGAGGCCATTGCCACCGGCGCCATGGCGCTGTTCGGCGAGAAATACGGCGAGCAGGTGCGCGTCGTCAACGTGCCCGGGTTCAGCCAGGAACTCTGCGGCGGAACGCACGTCGGGCGCACCGGCGATATCGGCCTCTGCAAAGTCGTCTACGAAGGCAGCATCTCATCCGGCGTTCGCCGCATCGAAGCCATCACGGGTGAAGGCGCGCTGCGCCAGTTCCAGGAAACCTCGGGCGCCTTGCGCCACGTCGCGGAAATCGTTCACGCGGCCGAGCCCGAGCTTGCCGAGCACGTCACCAAACTGCTCGCGAACGAGCGCGCGCTCGAACACCAGCTCAAGCAGTTGAAGGAGAAGCTGGCGCAATCCGCGGCCGGCGAACTGGAGACGCAGGCGCGCACGCTCAACGGAGCCAGGGTGCTGGCCGCGCGCCTGGATGGAATGGACCGCCAGCAAATGCGCTCGCTGGCCGATTCGCTGCGCAACAAGTGGAAGTCCGCGGTGGTCGTGCTGGTTTCGGGTGAAGAGGGCAACGTCTCCATCGTCGCCGCGGTCACCAGGGATCTCACCGCGAAAGTGCAGGCCGGCAAGCTGGTGGGCGCGGTCGCGCAAGCCGTCGGCGGCAAGGGCGGCGGCCGCCCGGACATGGCCGAAGGCGGCGGCAAGGACTCCGGTGCGATTGACACCGCGCTCGCCAACGTGTACCGCGAGTTGGAAAGCAAACTCGGCTAGTCTGTGGCGCACGCACTCCTGCGTGCAGGGTCGAGATTCGTCTCGACCTTTCTTCGTTCGCCACGCCGGACCCGCTGTAGACTGAGGTCATGACCGAATCCGTCGACGCGCTCATTGTTGGTGCCGGCCCGACCGGCCTTGCCTGCGGCATCGAACTCGAACGCCGCGGCGTGAGGACCGCCATCGTCGAGAAGGGTTGCGTGGTCAACTCCATCTACCACTACCCGACCAACATGGTTTTCTTCACCACGCCGGAGTTGCTCGAAATCGGCGGCGTGCCGATGACCAGCCTCAACGAGAAGCCGAATCGCCATGAGGCCCTCAAGTACTACCGCCGCGTGGCCGGCTATTTCAAGCTCGACATCCGCCAGTATGAGCACGTGGACCGCATCGAGGGCGAAGACAGCGCGTTCGAAGTTCACGCAACCGGCCGTCACGGCGCGCCCCGCCTATACCGGACGCGCAAGATCGTGCTGGCCACGGGGTACTATGACATACCGAATATGCTCGGCGTGCCCGGCGAGGAACTCGACAAGGTACTGCATTATTACAAGGAGCCGCATCCTTATTACGACCACGATGTGGCCGTCGTCGGAGGGCAGAATTCGGCTGCCATCGCCGCGCTCGAACTGCACCAGACGGGCGCCCGCGTCACGCTGATTCACCGCGAAGGCGAGGTCTCCAGCCACGTCAAGTACTGGATCAAACCGAACATTGAGAACCGCATCAGGACCGGCGAGATCGCCGCGCACTTCCATTCGCGCGTAATCGAGATCCTGCCCGATTCGATTCGCCTGGCGACGCCGCACGGTGAAAAAACGTTAAAGAACGATTATGTTTTTGCCATGATCGGCTACCGGCCCGACCTGGAGTTTCTGTCGGGCCTGGGGATTGCGCTCGATCCCTCGACGCGGAAGCCGCGTACGAATCCCACCACGCTCGAAAGCGAGCGGCCCGGCATTTACCTCGCCGGAGTGATCGTCGCCGGCATGCACACCAACGAGATATTCATTGAAAATGGGCGGTTTCACGGCCGCCAGATCGCCGAAGCGATCGCCGCGCGCATCGAGTGTACGTAAGCGCCCACACACAGTCATGCACCCGAAGTACTGGAGCCCCTATGCACGATCTTTAGTCCGCAACCTGCAACGTTCCACCACCTCGCTGTGTCTAATAAAGTGACGAAAGCGAGGGGCCCGATATGTTTCGATCTTTGGTTGGCACGTTCTTTGGATGTGCTCATTCGCGCACGACATTCCCCATGACGCGCGGCCGTGGAACTCGAATGGTCGCCGCACAAAACGCAGCACGCCGGGGTCCTTACGTGGTTTGCCTGGATTGCGGCTGCGAATTTGCATACGATTGGACCACCATGCGCGTGGGAGATCCGATCGCCACGCCCGCATTGTCAGCGCCGGTTGTCGCCGTGCCGCAAAGGGTGCCGGAAGCGCAGCCGATGTATCGCTACTGACGCCCAGGTCCCGAGTGTGTCCATTTCAAACGTCGACACGCCCGGAATGCCTGCCTGTATTGTGCGTTTCATCACCCGTGGTGACACTTCCCAGCACGACGGCCCGCCTGGCACCCGTAGCCGAGGGCAGGTTGGCGGGCCGGCCCCGCCAGGTTTCATGCGCCAGCATGGCGAACGCCACCGCTTCTTTAGCATCGATGTCGATCCCGTAATCGGCCGAAGTCGCAACTGCCGCTTCCGGCAGGAAGGCGGCCAGTTGCGCCATGATGCGCGGATTGTGAGCGCCGCCGCCGGAGACGATCAGTTCCCCGTGCGCCGCTCTGTTTCGGCGCACGCCAAGCGCGATCGAGGCCGCCGTCAATGCAGTCGCGGTCGCTATCAGGTCGAGCATCGGCAGCTTGGATCGCTTCATGCGCTCGACGAAATCCGCGCCGTACTGTTCGCGGCCGGCGCTCTTCGGCGGATCGCGGCGATAATAGGCGTCGCTCAATAGGCCGTCGAGCAACGCCCGATCGATGCGGCCCGCCGCGGCCATTTTGCCGCCGCGGTCGAAGTTGCGTGTGCCGCCCGTGTGCTCCCGCACCAGCGCGTCGATCACCATGTTGCCGGGGCCGGTATCGAANNATGCCGCCGATGTTGAGCGCGGTGCGCACGCGTTTCGGGTGGCGGAAGAGCAGGTAATCCACATACGGCACCAGCGGCGCGCCTTCGCCTCCCGCCGCGATATCGCGCGCGCGGAAATTCGACACTACCCGGACCCCCGTGCGCTCCGCGATCACCGCCGGCTCGCCGATCTGCAACGTGTTGCGCCGGCCCTCGTGGAAAATCGTCTGCCCGTGACAGCCGATCAGTTCCACCCGGCCGTACTTTTGGATCGCGCGATTCGCCGCGCGCGCGTACAACTCGCCCAGTTCGAAATCGAGGCGCGAGATCTCGCCCGTGTGCGTGGCCGCGTTCGATACCGCCAGCAGACGCTTCCGCATCGCCGCCGGATACGCCGTCGTCTGGAAGCCGAGCATCCGCACCCGCTCACGCCCGCCCGTTTCGACAATCGCCACGTCGATGCCGTCGAGCGACGTCCCGCTCATGATGCCCGCAATTCGCATGTGATGCTCACCTCGCGCCAGCAACCGCTCCCTGACGGTCGCGGCTCCGTTGCGCGTTCGGAGCCGCGACCGTCAGGGAGCGGTACTGCCCTGCTCCGCGGGCCGGGCATGCCCGCCCCTACGTTAGCTCTTTCTGCAATTCCGCGAGCAGTTCGAGCGCCTCGATCGGCCGCAGGCGATCCAGATCCAGATTGCGAACGCGCTCGGCCATGCCGTATCCCACCGGCTCGAAGAGGCGAATCTGCACCGGGCCCTCGTCTTCCGTTTTCACCAATTCCTCGCTCACCGCGTGCTCGGAGCGTTCGTGCAATTTGAGTACTTCTCGCGCGCGCTCGATCACGGCCAGCGGCAGGCCGGCCAGGCGCGCCACTTCAATCCCATAACTGCGGTCGGCCTTGCCCGGCTCCACTTTGCGCAGGAAGATGATGCGATCGCCGGCTTCCTTCACCGTCACGCGCAGGTTGGTCACGCCCTCGAGTTGCTCGGCCAGTTCGGTCAGTTCGTGATAGTGCGTCGCGAACAGCGTCTTGGCGCGCGTTCGCGCGTGGATGTGTTCGACCACCGCCCACGCCAGCGCCAGGCCGTCGTAGGT
>PMKM01000228.1 GCA_003157745.1 Bryobacterales bacterium
GGTTGGAGCCGTGCCCTGATACAAGACGTCCGAACTTCGGAATTCAGCATCCGACGGTGGGACCGTCGCAGGCGCCAGAGAATTACACGTTGGCCGACTCAACAGAATCAATGTCTTCGGTGTAGTTCCCTGGAGAGGTTGAGCGGTCGAATTCGCCATCCGCGGCAATGGGCGGGGCGCCGGTTTCCAGCAAGAATCACTACCGTGCGCCGCGCTTGCCAGCCCCCGCCGGGCAGTGTCCCAGGGATGCGGTCATTGAAGAATGCGGTTTCCCGGCAGGGAAATCGGGCACGCTCCGCGCCATGAACGCCACTGAGCGCCCGCGGCGAACGTCGGTCACTTGCCGCCTCCCAACCTTGTTGAAGCCTTCCACTCTGTTGACGGAGGGGCGTCCTCGACGCACTGGAACACTTCGCCCTCTGACGCGCCGTCCGCGACTTTGGTCACCTTCATCGATAGGAAGACTGGCGATGGACCGAACAGATAGAATTCCATGCCCACCCGCACCCCTTTTCCACTTCCGGCATCCAGGGTCAAGGGTGTAAAGCGACCCTTCGATGGGCACTCGTACGGCTTATCCAGCCGGCTCTCACCCACCGACGAGACGCGCGCCGTAATCGGAGCCGCCAGCAAATAGCCGCGGTACTCGGCCGGGATGGCCGGAGCGCCACGCACTTTCTTCCGTTCGTCTCCCTCTCTCAGCAGGAATAGACCGTGGATCTCGTCGCGCGGCTCGAAACCGCCGTTGACGTAGTTGGCGAACTTCACCATCTCGTCCGACGGAATCAGATAGTGCCGATTGCTCCACAGCAACAACGTCAACTCCGGCTCGAATCCCCCGAATCCGCGCCGGTTGGGATGTTGAAACAACAGCTTCAGCCGGTCGCTGGTTGCTTCTACGCCGCCGTAATTCAAACCATAAAGTCCCAGGCATCCTTCCCACCGAAAGACGAATCCCGCCTTCGGAGCGATGACCAAGCTTATGTTCTCGCCCAGGCCGTCACCCTGGTAATACTCGCCGGCCCATTCGTGCCCTTTGAGTTGCGCCAGTTCCGCCTTGATCTGCCGCGCTCGCACCGCCGCGGCAGCCTGGGAGTTGGCGGACAGGTTCTCATCTTGCTGGCCGCCGGCCGGGATGACACCGGTGGCCAATACCAAGAGCGACTGCGCAACGCCTCGATGGAACTTCATGTGCACCTGCGAGGTATTATCCGGAGTTTCCATTTCGGACTTCCAGATCTCATTCAGTATAAGACAGACCGCTATCCTTAGGTGTCGCCGAGTAGCAGTTCGGGTAGCAGTTCGAGTGCGCGACATGAAAGTGGCGAAGTCTTCGATTGCGCGGAAATTCTCAAATATCCGAGTGTATATATACGCTCGAAAACGTCTTCAGCCCGGAGGGCGTCAGAAAGTAGCCCACGGCGTGAGCCGTGCGGAGTTCCGTTGTCCACCCCCAGCCCCGGAACGGGGCGGAAGATCGCAAGCCTGAAAACGACTTACGCCCGGCTTTGGGGCCAAGCTCCCCGCCGTCTTCTCCCACGGCGCCGTGGGCTATGACCCTTCGCCAATTCGGGGCCCGACCCGGGCCCAATGCTGAGCGGCGCGTACCGGGCCGCGATCTCGTCTTCCACTGGAATGGCTAGCCGCTTGGTTCGCACTGGATGGGATGGGCACCAGCGTGTACCGCGGCCGCCGTTGGACGGAGAACGTCCGACGGCGTTATGACATCGTGGTGGAGGAGGATCTGAGGTCGGCAGCCCGGACACTAACCGAATACCACGGCGGTAGGCGCCGAAACCGCGGCGGGTGACGTGAGAACGACAACAGGAACCACTACAGTGCACTTCACGGCAAACCCCGTTAGCGCTCTGCTTCGTATGGGGTGGGTGGTGGGATTTGAACCCACGGCCACTGGAACCACAATCCAGCGCTCTACCAGCTGAGCTACACCCACCGTGAACCGGACTCTCTCATCCTATCAGCCCCGGTGCTGCGCCCGCAACGATCCTGCTGGCGCGCGGGTGCACCGCCCGAACGCAGATGCCACGAGGCGCGTGTTTAATGCGGGTCGAGCTCCGCAGGAGCGAAAGACAGGGAGAATGGCCGGCTGGACGAGCCCCGGAACGGGGCGTAAGAGCTTCCTGCCGAATTCGATCAGAATCCATGGCCGATCCACTTCCCCGTCGCGCACCGGCCGGTCATGGCGCGGGGCCCGCTCCATCCCACGCCCGGCGGCTCCGCAACCCGGAAGCTATCGGAGCCGCGACCGCGACGGAGCCGCCCTCACCAGAGTATCCGGTTTACCGCCAATGGCGTCCCCAGCCCCATCCATGACCACCCAGAATGACCGCGCCGAAGCCCCACTGCGGTCCCCAATACGGATACGAATAATATGGGTAGCCATAACCGTAATAGTACGGATACCCGTAAACCCCGCCATAATAATTTGCCCCGGGCCTCGCCAGCCGCGGGCCCGCCGATGTTTGCATTCCCGGATGATCGTAATCGTCGGGTCCTACATAGCGGAACGCCTGCGGCGCGCGCGTGGTCGAAATCGTGAGTGGCGATTGAATTTGGAACGTCAGCGCCGTTTCCGGATAGATCACCGTCGGGTGATTGCGCGTGAGCATCACTCCGGCCAGGCCCGCCGCCGCTCCAGCGCCCGCTCCGATGGCCGCGCCACGGCCCCAATCCGCCGCGCCGCCGATCGCCGCGCCCGCCACCGTCGTTCCCGTCACCGTGCCGGCCTGCACTGCGCCCGGCGTGGTGCCGCCCTGCCGTGACACCAGTTGCGTTTGCACCGCTACCTGCGTGCCATCGGTCAGCGTGAAGCTGGTCAATTCCAGTTTCAGCCACGACGGCTTGTCGGAATGGTGCTTCTGCACTTCCGCCACCGTGCCGTACACTGCTTGGCCGCGATGCGCCACCACCACGCCGTCCACCACCAGCGGCTGCATCAGCGTCGCCGTGAACGGGTCGCCGGCCTGGTTGTGATCGCTCGATAGCGCCTGGTTGATGCGCACGGAAACGTACGTGCCTGGCTTGACCGCCAATTCCGCCGGTAGGCCATATGCCGGGCGGTTGACACGCGGCGGCGCGGGCCGCCATGCCGGAGCCGCGGCCTGGGCCGGCGCGGGCGTGGTGGCCGGAGCCGGATTCGCCGCTGGCCGCTGCGGCGAATCGGGCGGCGCTATTGGCTCGGGGTTCTGTTGATCCGCTGCCGCGGCCGTCGTCTGGTCTTGCGCCTGTGCTTGTGGATCGGCTGCCCCCGGCCCCGGGTCGCCCATGTGCCGCCACCCCGGATTTTGCGCCAGGGCGAGGCTGGATGCTGTCACGAAAACTATCGCGATTTGCGAGATGCGTTGCATACTGGATCCCTCACTTAGTTTCGACGCGACTACCTACTGCATCTGTTTCACCAAACGTAAGCGATTGAATTCGAAAGACTTGTCGCTTCGTGAGGATGGCCCTATTGCACCGCCGCTGGTGGATTTCAGCCACCGCTCGCGCCCGCCCCCGCCACCCCCGCGAACGGGATCGAATCTCGCCCCGAAAGTGTGGCAGAATGGAGTTTCCGGATTTTCCCATGAGCAAGCCGCATGGGGCCGGGCCGGCCGATTGGGCCCGTCACTTGCGAAACCTCCGCAAAGACAGCTAAAATCAACGCGTTCACACATTCCCGAGGAGGAGTGCATGGCATTAGTAGAACAGAAGGTAAAGCAGATCATCGTCGAGCAGTTGGGCGTCGACGAGAGCCAGGTCGATAGCACCGCGTCGTTCGTTGACGATCTGGGAGCGGATTCGCTCGACATCGTCGAGCTCGTGATGGCCTTCGAAGAGGCGTTCGAGCTGGAGATTCCGGACGAAGACGCGGAAAAGATTCAGACGGTCAAGGACGCCGTTGACTATATCGAAAACAAGACTGCCAAGAAGTAGCCACTTATCTCAGGGAGACCTAATTTGACGAGAAGAGTGGTAGTAACCGGCGTGGGAATGATAACTCCCCTCGCCATCGGTACCGAGGAAACCTGGACCGCAATTCGCGCCGGCAAGAGCGGCATTGGCCCCATCACGCAGTTCGATGCCACGGCCTTTTCCTGCCGCATCGCCGGAGAAGTCAAGGAATTCGACCCGGCGCGATATGTCGAGAAAAAAGAAGTCAAGAAGATGGGGCGCTTCATCCAGTTCGCCATTGCGGCGTCGGATTTCGCGCTCGCCGACTCCGGCTTGAAGACGACGCCGGAGACGGAAGAGATGGTGGGCGTCTACATTGGGAGCGGCATCGGCGGGTTCGAGGTGATCGAACGCGAGCACCTGACCCTGCTCGAACACGGGCCGCGCCGCATTTCTCCATTCTTCATTCCCGCCACCATCGTCAATCTGGCTTCCGGTCACGTCTCGATTCGCGCCGGCGCCAAGGGCCCGAATTCCGCCACGGCGACCGCCTGCACCACCAGCGCCCACTGCATCGGCGATTCGTTCCGCATCATCCAACGCGGGGACGCCGATGCCATGATCTGCGGCGGCACCGAGGGCGCCGTGACCCCGATGTCCATCGGCGGTTTCGCCGCCATGCGCGCCCTCTCGACGCGCAATGACGAGCCCGAACGCGCTTCCCGTCCCTGGGATCGCGACCGCGACGGCTTCGTGGTCGGCGAAGGCGCCGGTATCCTGGTGCTCGAGGAGCTCGAATTCGCCCGCCGCCGCGGCGCACGCGTGCTGGCCGAGATCGTCGGCTATGGCATGAGCGCCGACGCCTATCACCTCACCGCGCCGTCTCCCAACGGCGATGGCGCCTATCGCGTGATGCGCAACGCGCTCCGCGACGCCGCCATCGCTCCCGAGCGGATCGATTACATCAACGCCCACGGCACTTCGACCGAGGCTGGCGACCAGGCCGAGACATCGGCCATCAAGCGCACCTTCGGCGACCACGCCTACAAACTGGCCGTCAGTTCCACCAAGTCCATGACCGGCCACCTGCTGGGCGGTTCCGGCGGCATCGAGGCCGGCATCAGCGTGCTCGCTTTGCGCGATCAGATCGCGCCGCCGACCATCAACCACGAGAATCCCGCCGAAGGCTGCGATCTCGATTACGTCCCCAATCATGCCCGGCCGATGAAGATCGAGTATGCGCTTTCGAATAGCTTCGGTTTCGGCGGCACCAACGGCTGCCTCATCTTCAAGCGCTATTCGGAATAGGAAAGCGCCTGGACTCCGCGACCAGAGGAAGCGGTTGTCGGCCGTATCGGAGCCGCGACCATAGGGAGCGGTCGCCGGTGCCATTGCAGAACAGCACGCCATTAGTGAATCGGGCAAGAGTGTCGCTCGTATGAGAATTGTCGTCGCCATCAAGCAGGTTCCCGCGCGCGATTCCGAATTGCGCATCGCTGCTTCCGGCCACTGGATTGAAGAAGCCGATCTGGCGTACGAGATCAACGAGCCCGATGCCTACGCGCTCGAGGCCGGCCTCCGGCTCAAGGAACAGCACGGCGGCGAAGTGATCGTCCTCTGTGCCGGCCCGGAACGCGCCGGGCAATCCATCCGCGAAGCCCTGGCCAAGGGTGCCGACCGCGCCATCCACATCGAACAGGACTCGACTTCGCTCGATCCGCTCGCCGTGGCGCGCCTGCTTGCCGCCGCCGTGCGCACCGAGGCGCCGGACCTTGTGCTCACCGGCCTCGAATCGGAAGACCTCGGGCTGGGCCAGACCGGCGTCATTCTGGCCGAACTGCTCGGCCTCCCGCACTCGACCATCATCATGGATATCGAGGCGCTCCCGGGTGCCGTTCGCGTCAAACGCGAGCTCGAAGAGGGCTGGTTTCAGCAGATCGAAATGCCGCTGCCCGCGCTCCTCGCCGTCCAATCCGGCATCGGCAAACTGCGCTACGCGACGCTGGTGGGAATCCGGAAGGCCAAGTCGAAGGAGGTCCGCCGCCTTACCGCCGATAGCTTGGCCGTGGCTCCATCCGCGCCCAGCGTCGTCGTCGACCGCGTGTATCTGCCCGAGCGCAACAAACGCACCCAATTATTTACGGGCGATCCGAAGCTGGCCGCCGCGCAATTGATAGAGAAACTGAAGTTCGAGGTGCGCGCGATATGAGCGTCCTGGCGGTTCTCGAACAGCGCGCTGGCCAATGGCATCGCATGTCCTTCGAGACGCTGGCTGCCGCGCAGCAGATCGCGCGCGAACTCGGCACCACCGTCTCCGCCGCCGTGCTGGGGCATGACGTCGGCGCGCTGGCGGATGAATTGGCCGCGACCGACGTCGCTACCGTCTACGCGTTCGAGCACGAGCTGTTGAAAGACTACACGCCCGACGCGTACGCTATGGCGCTCGAAGCGCACATCGATCTGTTCCACCCCTCACTCATGCTCTTCCCGCACACCTACCAGGTGCGCGATTTTCTTCCGAAGCTGGCCACCCGGCTCGACCGCGCGGCGGTGACTGGCGCGGTGTCGCACCGCGTCGAAAACGGTGAGCTGACGCTGGTCCGCCAGCTTTTCCAGGGCAAGGTGAACGCGGATGTGCGTTTCGCGGGTGAGGCGCCGCACCTGGCGTCCTTGCAGGCCGGCGCCTATCGCGCCGACCGGGTCGAAAAGGGCACGGCGCCGATCGAGGTGATGCTGCCCTACCTGCAACCCGGCGACATTCGCACGCGCCCGCTCGAACCCTTCCGCGCCGCCGGGCACACGGTGGACCTGGGCGCGGCGGAGCGGATCGTCTCGGTCGGTCGCGGCATCCGGGAAGCCGAAAACATCGCGCTCGTCGAGAAGTTGGCGCAGGCGATGGGCGCCGAGTTGGCTGCCTCGCGGCCCATCTGCGACGCCGGCTGGCTGCCCATGGAGCGCCAGGTGGGCAGTTCCGGCCAGACCGTCGCGCCCAAGCTATACGTGGCCATTGGCATCTCCGGCGCCATCCAACACCTGGTCGGCATGAAGGGCGCGCGCACCGTGGTCGCCATCAACAGAGACCCCGATGCGCCGATCTTCGAAGCCGCCGATTACGGCATCGTGGGCGATTTGTTCCGGGTCGTCCCGGCCATGATCGAAGCCCTGAAGAAGCCGTAGCGCTAAGCACGAAGTGGGGCAGGCGCTTCCGCCTGCCAACCGAGGACCGGGTCGCCCGCTCCACTTTACGCCGTGTGGATTTCCGTCAGTTCGATTTCGAGCAACGCTCCGCATTGGGCACAGACGGCCGTGTTTTCGGGGGTGAGATAGACTTCGGTGGAATCGCAGCGCGCGCAGGCCACGGTCGGGTCGGCGGGATCGGGGAGCGGAGTGGGCGGCTCAATGCCACTCACCTTACGTCCCGTCGCCCGCGTTACCGGCTCAAAAGTCGTTCCGCAGCCTGCGCACACATGATTGAAACAGCAGTTCGGCGTGCATGTGTAGGACACTTCCGCCGAACCGCACAGCGGACAGGAGATTTCGAGTCTCCGCGTCCGCATCCCTACTTCTGCGGTGCAGCCGCCGGAGCGGCCGGTTTCGGCGCAGCAGCCGGAGCGGGCGCAACTGCCGGAGCGGCTGGCTTCGGCGGAGCGGACAAAGTCGGCGGAGCCGGCGGCTTCGGCGCGACGAAGAACTCGGGATCGTAGAACGCGCCCTTGGTCATTTCGTCCAGAGCCTTTTGCACCTTGGCCTGAATCAGCGGCGGCAGCTTCTCGATCTGCGGGCGCTCCTCTTCGAACGTCTTCGTCGTGTGCGCCTCCACCTTGATGATGTGGTATCCGTACGGAGTCTTCACCGGCTCGCTCACCTCGCCGGGTTTCAGTTTGAACGCGGCCTCATCGAACGATGGCTGCATCCGGCCGTGCGAAAAAGAGCCCAGCGAACCGCCTTCGGCGGCGCTCTTGGTATCGTCGGATTCCGCTTTGGCGAGCGCGGCAAAATCCTCGCCGGCCAGGACGCGCTTGCGCAGATCGTTGACCTTCGCCAAAGCCTCTTCGTCGGTCAGATCTTTCGCACCGGGTCTAAGCGGCACCTGGGAGCCCTTGGTGCGGATCAGGATGTGGCGCGCGGTGACTTCTTCATAATTCTTGGCGTGCTCGTCGTAGTACTTGCGCGCCTCGGCTTCGTCAACCGTGGCTTGCGTCCGGAGCTCCTCGGTCACCATGTTGACGAGCACCTGGTCGTTGTTGAGCTCGGTCTGAATCTTGTAAGCCTTGGTTCCATCCAGCTTGCGCCGTCTTCCCTCTTCGGACACGATGTACAGTCTGACCAGCGAATCGGCGAACTGCTTGCGGCCCGGGCCGCGGAAACGCGACTGGTACATCACGGGCAGGCTGTCGATGATTTCGTCGAACTGTGCCGCGGTGAGCGTCACGTCGCCGGCCTTGAGGACCACGCGGTCGGGCGGCACCGTCGCCGGCGGCGCGGGAGCGGGCGTGAGCAATCCGGGAGGAACCGGCGTGGCAAGCTTCGGCGCGGCCGGAGCGGCCACCGAAGGCGCCGCCGGGGCCGGCGTCGGGGCCGGCGTCGTCTGTGCCAGCAAGCAAGCGGCTGGCGCGATTATTAACAAAGTGCGGAGCAAATTCATAGCCTCTATAATAACAGCGCACACGGCGGGGCTTAACGGCGGATTCGCTTCGGGCAATTTCGACAGAATCGCGCAAGGACTTGCCGGAAACATAAGAGTTGCTTTCTGTTTTTGGGCAGATTCTCTCCGAATTCCCCTCTGAGGCCGCGCCCGCGTACCGGGCCAGGGCCCCCTCAACCCGCCGGCTCGACCACGGCCGCCATCGAGCCCTGCGAGCGCGGCAGCCGCGCATCCCGTCCGTAGGAATGGATCTGATCGCGCGCGAATTCGGCTTCCGGCAATTCGCAGGTAATCAGGGCCGTGCGGCCCACGCGGTCGACTTCCTCGGCATGATGATAGGCCTGTTCCAGGCTGAAGATGAATATCCGCTGCAACATCTCGATCACGTAATCGTAGGTGTGGTCGTTGTCGTCGAGCAGGACGACGCGATAGAGCGGAACCGGCCGGTACGCATCGGCGACTTCCGTGTCGGGTGAAATGGATGGCTTTGCCATGGCGCGGCCGTCCCTCTCAGTATGCGCCATCCCGCCGGCCGCGACAATCGCGCTCGCTGCGCAGCGTGTCGTGCCTCGATAGAAATGTCCCCCACGCTCACCTCGATAGAAGCGTCCCCTGCGAGGAATCCAGGAAGCCCCATTCCCTGTTGTCAGGATTAATCGGGTTTCCGCGTGCGGTGCTTTCCGTCAAGGCCGCACGCCGTCTTCGCGCGCGCCGGAGGGGAACCTTGACGTGGTCCGCCGCACGCAGCACAACAGCAAAGGAGCGAATGGGAACGATCTGGCAGTAATCTGGCAGCAATGAGGGGGACATTTCTATCGAGGCAAGAAGGGGACATTTGAACGGAAGCTCGACACGCGTCGGCTGCGCAGCTTGATGGACCGCACTCTGCAGCGCTGTGCAACGAATTCACCGGGCAGCACCTGGCGCCGGGCCGAGCGGAAGGCATCGAGCCAGTTCTACGGCTGGCGGATTCGATGCTTTCGAGCAACCGGCACCTCCGGTCGCAGCTACGTTCACAGGTGCGACCGCAGGGAATCTCTATGGGGCTGGCGCAGGCTCCCCATGGCGATGAAGAGCCCGTTTGCCGCCATCACGGAATCCACGAGTTGTGGCTGCGACCGGCGGCGCAGCCGTCAGCCGGACGGGGCCTGGCGGGTCTCTGCCGCGGCCGGCGCGCTGGACGAGCAAGCCTCGCCCAATCGAGTCAGATCCGAAGCCGGGCCGGGCGCGGCCAGGCTGCGCACGGTCCACAAGAGCTCGTCGATGCGTAGCGGTTTGGCCAGGTAACCGTCCATCCCCGCATCGAGGCAAGCGGCGCGGTCGGCGGGCATCGCGTTCGCCGTCAGTGCCATGATGGGCACGCGCGGTACGCCGCGTTCCTTTTCCCAAACGCGAATCAGGCGCGTCGCCTCCAGGCCATCCACGTTCGGCATCTGCATGTCCATCAGAATCAGATCGAAAGGCTCGGCGCGCAAGGCGGCGAAGACCTCGCTTCCGTCGTGCGTGACACACACCAAATGGCCCTGACGGCGCAGAATCGCCTCGATCAGGCGGCAATTGATAAGGTTGTCCTCGGCCACCAGGATGCGCAGCCGTGGCAGACTCTCCGTGGCGGCGGATTTCGCACGGAATTCCCCGGCTGGCATTTCGGCCGCTTGTAGCCGCAGGGTGAAATGGAAGCGGCTGCCGGCACCGGGCATGCTCTCGACCTCGAGTTCGCCGCCCATGAGCTTTACCAGGCGCGCCGAAATCGTGAGCCCAAGCCCGGTACCGCCGAATCTGCGCGTGGTGGTTCCGTCGGCCTGAAAGAACGGATCGAATATCTCGCGCTGTTTCTCCGGCGCAATGCCGATGCCGGTATCGCGGACCTCGAAGAGAAGAAGAGCGGGGTCGCCCTCCGACGGAGCGACCTCGACGGAAACGAAGCCGCGAGCGGTGAACTTGACCGCGTTGCCGACCAGATTGAACAGCACCTGGCGGAGCCGCCCCGCATCGCCAAGCACAACCTCCGGAACCCGGCCGGCGCCAGAGACCGACAAACCAAGGCCTTTTTCGGAGGCCTTCAAACGGAACGTGGAGGCGACTTCGCACAGTATTTCGGGCAGACGGAACGGGGCTGCTACGATGTTCAGTTTGCCGGCTTCGATCTTCGAGAAATCGAGGAAATCGTTCAGCAGGCGCAGCAACGCCTGGCTGGAGGTGTAGGCATCGCGCAGAAATCCGCCTTGTTCGGGAGGAAGCGGCGATTGCAGCACCAACTGGAGCATTCCCATCAAGCCATTGAGCGGCGTACGGATCTCGTGGCTCATGTTGGCCAGAAACTCGCTCTTGGCGCGGCCGGCGGCTTCGGCGGCGGCGCACTCCCCGTGGCCGAGCCAATAGCTGCGGTTGAGCGCCTCGATATGAACCCAGCAGAACGCCAGCATCACGAAGCACATGACGGCCATATGCACGGCGTGCGGATCGCGGACGAACAACGACGTGGCGATGGCGGGCACGAGCAAGAAGCCGGTCAGCGCACGGGCGAGAATGTGATCGGCGAAAAAGGCCACCACGTACCCGCTGCACGTGGCGACGGTGATCAGCATGACCAGCAGGCTGACCCAGCCCTGATAGTGGTAGAACGCGCTCGTCGCGGCGAACACGAGGCCCCAGTTCAGCCCCACAGCCGCGGACAGGCCGAAATTCCAAAGACGCCAATGGGAACCCTGCCGTCCGGCAAGCCGCCGCTCGCACGACCACGCGCGGCCTCCCACCGCCGCCAGACCCAGGATCGCGCTCAAGCCGAAAACGATAGGGTGATCTTTGGCGAAGCCGGTGGTGAGAAACAGCAGCAGCCAGCAGATCGGGTAGATGAACGAGCCGGGACGCGCGCGCAGGGCGAGGTCGCGCTCCTGCTTGTCCCTGTAGAACGGGTCCGCGCGCAAGGCGGCAATCCGTTCCTGCCGCGATTGCATACCGACAGCCATACAGATGATATATCGACGCTCCGGCGCCCGGACATTAGATGCAGTGCCAGAGGGCGAGTGCGCCCCGTTCGCGGCCAGCCTGGGCCCGGTGGGCAACGCGGTTTGTTTGCAGTGTCTTGAGCGCAACGTCTGGGACGCAATCCGGAACCGAGCCAGCGCCCCGCGCGATCTTATACAATGTGGCGCATGATCCTCGATCGCCGTGGTTTTCTTTCCGCCATGCCCGCGCTGCTCGCGTCGGGTGCGGTCTCGGGCGCCGAAGCCGGGCGCAAGACGCGCTTTTATGTGCTCGAGCAGTTCCAACTGGAGCAGGGGCCGCAGACGTCCCGCATCCACGACTTCTTTGCCAAGGGCCTGCTGCCGGCGCTCGACCGCGTCCACCCGGGCGCGAAGATTTTCCTCGAAGCGGTGGCCGCGCCGCATCTGCCGACCGTCACCTCGATCATCGGCGTGGAATCGGTGAGCCAGATCTGGGAGATCTCGCGGCAACTGTTCGCCGACAAGGAGTTCAGCCATGCGTTCGACGAGTGGGAATCGGGCGCCGAGCCGTACGCGACATCTAGCGCAACGCTGCTCGAAGCCACCGCGTATTCGCCCGAGATCGTGCCGCCGGAGAAGCCGCCGGAAACGCCACGCATCTTCGAATTGCGCACCTATCACTCGCCCACCGTGCGGCAGCACAAGGCGCTCGACGCGCGTTTCAGCGATGCGGAAATTAAGATCTTTCATCGCTCGGGCGTTCACCCGGCGTTCTACACTTCGACCGTGTTCGGCGCCAACCGGCCCAACCTGACGTACCTGATTCCCTTCGACAATCTGGCCGCGCGAGAGAAGGCCTGGAGTGCGTTCGGCGCCGACGAAGAATGGGTCCGCGTGCGCAAGGCTTCCGTCGAGCGCGATGGCCAGATCACCGCCGTGATCGATCTTTCGCTGCATCGCGCTACCGCCTACTCGCCGGTGCGGTAGAAGATGCGGCTCGATTACTGCGCCAACTTCCGCTGGCGGTACTGGCGGCAGATCGACCTGCGCCAGCGAGTGGGCTCAGGTGCTTCGCTTTTCCGTTCGAATCGCGCGTGTCCCGACTTTTGCGCCGCGCATTCAACTGAGGTTGGATAAGTGGACCAAGGGCGTGTACAATAGAGACTTCGGGCCGTGGCGCAGCCTGGCTAGCGCGCTTGCTTGGGGTGCAAGAGGTCCCGAGTTCAAATCTCGGCGGCCCGACCAAATTACCCCTGTTGAATCAAACGGCGCCTCCCGCCCCAAACTGGGCCCAGCGATTGAGTGCGCAGAGAAGTGTGAAATGCCTCCCGGGCGCGAGTAGTTGGAGGCATATCTCCGATGCCCGTGTCGTCGGCGTGGATCGCGCTGCCTTGCGCCGCCTGACGGATCGACTCCTCTAACACTGGCCGCATCAGTTTCACGGCGGCGCCAGCGACCGCCGCGCCCGGGGCGACATTCCGAAACGAAGCCATGGCGTCTGGTAGATGGAATTGAAAGTGCGCCACGAAGCCATTCTGGCGATGCATCCGACGCTCGACCGGGGCAATCGCGCCAACCACTTCACGTACTTCACAGCCGCTGCTGTCGTGCCAGACTCTTTAGCGTGAAGCCGTCTTGTTGAGCGCTACTAAATAAACGCTTGAGCTTGCGATGGCTTGACTGCCTCGCGCCATGCACTTATAGTCCTATCGTTTAGTTACCCATCGGAACCGCCCCGAAAAAGCCAGAGACCGGTTTTTCGGGCATTCCGCGAAGAAGTCGCGGCCCTGCGGATGAAGAATGGCGAATCGACCGATGCTGAGCTCTATCGCGAAGCACAATGTGGAGGCCGGGTCCACTAGCCCGCATGAGCCTGTGGCTTGTGCGCAATCGCCGTTCGCGTCCCAGCGCTGGCCCAAAAATTGTCCAGCTTGCACGAGGAGAGTAGTTATGTTCCGTCGCGTTTTTCTGCAAACTGCCGTTGCTCCGCTGCTTTGCCTTTCAGTGTGCCTCTGCGCGTTGGCGCAGACGCCGGTGGCGCTGCCTTACACGATGACCACCTATGCCGGCGTGTCGCCGATCACCACCAGCGGGACCCAGTGCCCGGGCTTGCCATCGGGCGTCAAATCAACCGGCCTTTATGGCGATGGCTGCCTGGCGCTCAACGGTGCATTTAGCACCACAAGCCGCGGCGGCGTCGTGGTGGACGCTTTCGGCAACGTGTTTGTTTCCGACGACGTTTACAACGTGGTCCACATGATCGATGCGAGCACCGGAATCATGACCGTGGCCGCCGGCGGCAACGCATCGGTGCCCTCGTCGTGTTCGAGCGCCAGCAAGGTCGATTCCTCGGGCGACGGCTGCATCGCGGCCACGCAGACCTACATCAAGGGCCAGCGCGGCATCGGCATCGATCCTTGGGGGAACCTTCTCCTGGCGGGTTACAGCGACAACATGCTGCACGTCGTTTGCCGCGCCGCCTCGCCTTATTGCACGACGGCGCAGATCGGGACCATGCAATTGCTGGCCGGGTGTGTGACGACCAAGGGCAGCGGCGCAACCGGCGGCTTGGGCGCCAACAATACGCCCGCTGCCAGCGTCGGCACCAGTTGCACGACCAGCCTCGGCGAAGTCGGCGCTCCGCGCGGCGCCGCTGCCGACATCTATGGTAACGTCTACTTCGCCGACACGAATTCGTCGCGCTGGCGCGTCATCCTGGGCCCGCAGACCTCCAGCTATTTTTCCGGCAACAATCCGCTGTGGACCGCGCTCGGCGTCTACAACGCCAGCCTGACCGCGGGCTATGCGTACACCGTCGTAAATATGGCCGGCACCGGCACCGGAACCAGTGGAACCGCGACGACCAAAGGTGCGCTTTGCTCGGTGACCACCAACGGCACGACTTATTCGGGCACCGCGCTCGATACTTTCGGCGACGGTTGCCCGTTCGCACTCAGTTCCGTCTACGCTTCTTCCGGCGCCACCAACGGCGTGGCCGTCGACGCGGCGGGCAACATGCTCTTCACCGATCCGACGCACGGTCTGCGCGTTTTCTTCGTCAGCGGCGCGGGCACGGCCGGCGCGGCGATGGCGAACGCGATCAAGGTCGACAACACGGGCGTCACACCGCAGCCCGGTTTCATCTACATGCTGGCCGGAGGCGGCTCGTCGACGCCGGGTTCCACGCCCATCCTCGGCAGCGCGGCGACTTTCGATTCGTCGCTGGTCCGCGTCGCGGTCGGCCCGCAGGGCAACATTTACCTGGGCGATACGAACCGCGTGTTCTTCTTCGATATCAATACCGGTTACATCCGCGCGCTGTTCACCGGCGGCGCGAATGTGACGGCTGGCAATTATTGCAGCGGCTCGTCGGGGCAAAAATCGCTCAGCGCCTATAGCGACGGCTGTCCGGCGGCGCAGTCCAACTTTAGCAATTCGAGCGGGCTCAGCGTTGCGGTAGATGCGCAGGGCAACCTATACCTGTACGATGCCGCAAGTTCGACCAGCACCATGCTGGTGCGTAAGGTGCTGGCGCAAGGGCTGGCCGGGCAGTCGCTGGGCAACACGCTGACGCAGACTTTCCGTATTCACCTGCCGGAAACGGCCGCGGGAACCGTGTCGGGAGCGACCGCGATACTGAGCGCGACGCCGGACGTGACAGCCGCTTCGCCGGCCTGCACGCAGAATGCGGATGAGTCGGTCGATTGCAATGTCACCGTCACCGCCGCGCCCGTGGCCGCCGGCCTGCGCTCGGCCGCGCTCACCGTGGCGCTGCCCTCCGGTAGTTGGGAGAACGCCGAGCAGAGCATCGCGCTGAACGGGACCGTTTCCGGTTCGGTGCTTGCCATCGATGACGCGACTTCGGCCGGCACGAGCCTGGCCAACACGGCGGCGATCCTCGGCAGCTATTCGCCATCCACAATCGCCGCCGATGGCGCCGGCAATATCTACGCCGCGGTCGGAACCGCGATTTACGAGTACGTCGCGGCCTCCTCCACCGTGAACACCCTGGCGGCGACGCTTACCGGCTCCGCCACCAGCATCGCGATCGACCCCGCCGGTAACATCTTCTATACCGTCAGCGGCGCCACTGCGATTCAGGAGTTGACGCTTTCCGCCGCGGGGTCGCCGTCCACCTACGCCGCAACCACGCTGAGTTACACGCCCACCAGCGGTACCGCTGCGCCCCAGGCCGTGGCGACCGACGCTTACGGCAATGTGTACGTCGCCGACTATCAGTCGGGCGGCTCGTCGATCTACAAGCTCAATCAGTCCGGCAATACGCTCCAGTCGCAGACGATTGTAGCCTCTGGGCTGGCCAATCCGGTCGCGTTGGCCGTCGATCGAACCGGCAACGTCTTCGTGGCGGACCAGGCCGCGAACGCCGTCTATAAGCTGGCTCCCAGCGTCAGTTCGTCGACCGGCTTGTACTCGTACGCCAAGACCACCGTGCTTTCCAGTGTGATTCCGGTTTCCGTCGCCGTCGATCCGGCTGGCGATGTCTATTTTCAAGACAAGACCAGCGAAATCGTGATGGACGTTCCGCTCAGCGGCCCGGGCTCGTTTACCGTGCTGAGCGGCCTAAGCAGCCCGGCTGGGCTGGCTGTCGATGGGCTGGGCCGAGTGTATAGCCTCGATGCCAGCGCGGCTGGGATCCTGCAGGTGCAGCGCGGCGCGATCGCGGAAAACTTCGGATCGAGCACTGCCACGACGTTTTCGGCGACGCTCAGCAACGTCGGCGATCTGGCGTCGTCGGCGCAGACCGCAACCCCCACCACCGGCGCGCAGGCTGCGGACTTTACCCTGGCCGGCGGATCGGGCAACGGCTGCACCTTTACCTCCAGTTTGTTGAACGCCCTGAGCGTGGGGCAGGCTTGCACCATGACGGCCGCATTCCCGGCGCTCGGCAATACCGAGCAGACCGATTACATTGCCTTCGGACTGACGTCTCCGGCTACAGCGACGATTGGCTTCCTGACCCTCACCGGTCTTGCCGACACCGAGGCCTTCGCGACATCGACCGCGATCGGCGCCGAATCGCCAGCCTCGCCCATTTATTCCGCTTCGGGCACCGAAGTCTCTTTCCCCATCACCGTTACGGCTAGCAGCAGTTCGACGGACGGTATCGTGACTAACAACACATCCGGGCCGACCACATCCAACTATGTTACGGTCAGTGTCGACGGCGGCACGGGAACTAACTATTACTTCACCTCGGCCAGCGGCCTGAGCGCCTCGCTGACGCTCAACCTCTCCGGTCTGACGGCCGTTGCCCATTCGTTCAAGGTAACCTTCCCCTTGCAGGGCGCGTTTCTCGTTTCATCGGCGACTTCGGGCAGCTTCCCGATCGGTCAGATTTCGACCAGCGTCTCGTGGACCCCGGCGGTGACTACCCAGCAGGTAAGCGCGCCGATTGGCACGACTGTGCTAAACGCGGCGGTAACTCCCACTCAGTCCGGTCACTTCGTTTATTCAGTCACCGCGCAGCCGGGTTGCAGCAGCACCGGCAGTGGAACGAGTTCCGCCAACACCATCGACGCGTCCACTTATCTGCCCATCGGAACCTATACCCTATATGCCACGTTCTGCCCCAGTGACTCGACTGACATCGCGGTCGCAACGGCGAGCGTGAGCAACTATACGGTGACACGGGCGACAACAACGGCCGCCGTGGGCGCGACGACCAACGTGGTCGCGGCTGACGGCACCGGCAACTACACTTCGCTCTCGGCCGCGCTGGTCGCACTGCCTACCACCGGCGGCGCGATTTATCTCAAACCCGGAACTTACACCGGCCAGAATACCATCAGCTATCCCAACGTTTCGCTGCGCGGACTGGGCGGCGATCCGACCCAGGTTGTACTGATCGCCGAGGACGGCGCTTTCAGCAGCCCCTACACCGGTTACCTGGGAACCGGAACGGGCGCCGGCAACGCCAATGCCAACGGCGACCAGGGCTCTTCGACACTCGATGTCTCAAAGAGCTATTACATGGGTCAGACCACGGGCAGCACAAGTTCGCCAGTCGGTCTCACTAACGCCACGCAGTACGCGCCCACCAACTTTTACGCCGAGTACTTGAGCATTCAGAACACCTGGAATACCGACTCGACCGCGAAGAGCAACTATGCGAATTACAACAGTGCTTGTCAGTTGTTGCCGTCGGCAATTCAGAACACTTACACGCTCCAGCAACTCTATAACGGAGTCAGCTATTCCGGTACGAGTTATGGACAGTGCAGTTCGCAGGCCCTGGCCCTATGGCTCACCGGCGACCAGGCGATTTTGAATAGCGTGAACCTGGGCAGCCAGCAGGACACGCTATACGCCGGTAGCCAGGGCTGCACCAGCAGCACCTGCACGCCCGCGCGCCAGTATGTTTGGAAGGGCACCATCGTGGGCGACGTCGACTACGTCTTCGGCGATGGCGCAACGGTCTTCGACCAAACCAGTTTCCTTACCACGTGGCATGGAACGACCGCCACCGGCACGGAGACCATTGAAGCGCAAAACAAGAAATTCCCGACCGGCGGTTCCGGCGACTATCTTAGCGGCTACGTGTGCAACGGCTGCACACTAATGTCCGAGAGCGCCGGCATGACGAACCTCTACTACGGCCGCCCGTGGGGCACTTACTCGACCTGGATCATGCTGAATAACTACGTGGATCAGGTGAACAAAGCGGGCTGGATCGAGTTTACCGGCGATAACAATCTGCCCACTTCCACCTACGCCGAGTACAACAGCATGGCGTACACGGACCCGACGCCACTCGGCACCGCTCCGTATCCGTGCGAGGTGTTCAACGGTGACCCGTCCCTGCTTTACTACAACAACTGCTCGAACGCCACGACGGGCGCTGTCGCGACCTCGGGCGGTAACATCGGCTCCGGAGTCGCATCCACCGGTTCGCGCGAATCCTATTCGTCGCAGCTGACCGCCGCCGCGGCCGTGCCGTACTACCCGATCAACTTCCTGTCGACCACCGTTCCCACACAGTCCTACACCGGATTCACGTCGAGTTGGAACCCGGCCGCGGCGCTCGCCTCGCAGGTGAATGCGTTCGTGCCGGCCACTGTGTTGAACGCGCAGGCACCGGGAACGCCGATCACTATCCTGGGCCGTCCGCGAACGCCCGGAGCCGGAGTAACTCCCACGGGGACCTACGCTTTCTACAATAGCCCGGGAACCAACCAGGTCTGTAGCGGGGCCTCCGGCAGTTGCACGTTGCTGGTTTCCGGTTCGCTCGACAATTCCGGCGAAGCGTATCTGACCACGACTTCGCTGGCCGCGGGCGTCCATTACCTGACAATGGTCTACGGCGGAGACTCGAACTTCACCGCCAGCACGTCGGCCACTTATGCGGTTCATGTCTTGGCCTCCAGCCAGACCCCAACCACGACCGCGCTCAGCGTGAGTAACTCGAGTTCGACGCTAGGCACCCCGGTGACCGGCACGGTAACCTTGAGTCCAGCCATAGCCGACGGCGCGGTCGCGATCCTGCTCGATGGTTCCGCGGCTGCCACCTGCACTCTGTCCAGCGGAAGCTGCGCGTGGTCCATCAGCGGCATTTCCACGGGTTCGCACACGCTGCTGGCCAGCTATCCCGGCGACGGCTCCTTTGGCTGGAGCCAGTCGTTTAGCGTGCCCATCGCCGTTGTGGCTCCGGTGGCGACCGGCGACACACGCACCGTCACCGAACCCTCGGTCCCATCCGTCTGCCAGCAGTTGACGGCTACGCTCCAGACCGACACATCGATCCAGGATCTCGATGCTTCGGTCGATTCGACCACCACTAACATCGATGGTGCGCGAATTCAAGCCGCGCTCAATGCCTGCGCCGGCACGGGCAACGCGGTCGAGCTTTCCATGGATTCGACGAGCACTTACAACGCTTTCCTGACCGGCCCGCTCTCTATGCCATCCAATGTCGCGCTGCTGGTCGATCCCAATGTGACTCTGTACTTCTCCCGCAACGTGCAGGACTACGACGCGGTGTCCGGCATGCACACCTGCGGCACCATCAACGCCGCTTCCAATACGGCAAACTGCCTGCCGCTGATCGATATCCCAGGCACCTCGACCAACGTCGGCATCATGGGTTACGGTAAGCTGAACGGACGCGGCGGCGATACGCTGTTCAGTACGTTCACGACTTCCGGCTACAGTATGCCGGCTACGCCCACCTGGTGGAATCTGGCTTCGCAAGCCAACGGACAAGGCAACCAACAGAATCCGCGCTTCATTCAAATCGACTCGGGCGCGACTAACGTCACCCTGTATAAGATCACGCTTCTCAATTCGCCCAATTTCCACGTTTCGACCACGGGCAAGGTGAGCGGCCTTATGGCGTGGGGTGTCAAGATTGTCACGCCGACCGCCGCGCGCAACACCGATGGAATCGATCCGGGCAGCGTGACCAACGGAACTATCGCTTACTCGTGGATCTCCGACGGCGACGACAACGTCGCGGTTGGCGGCCACTCCAATCCGTCCGCCAATATCTCCGTCGTCCACAACCACTTCTTCGCGGGACATGGTGAGTCGATCGGATCGCTGACCGATCACGGTGTCAGCAATGTGCTCTACGATCACAACATGCTGGCCGGCAACGACTTCGCTGGATACGGCAGCGCGCAATGGGGCCTCGCCGCCGACACTAACTCGACTGGCATTCGCATCAAGTCCGCCAACGATCGCGGCGGTCTGGTCACTAACATCCAGTACTCGAACTCCTGCATCCTGGACCACAAGGCGGACATTCAGTTCACGCCCTACTACAGCGCGGGCGACACCAACTCCTATCCGGACTACACCAACATCCTGATGCAGAACCTGATTTTCGCGAACGATGCCGGCGGCTCCGGCACGGTCGAACTTACTGGCGAGTTCAATAGCAACAGCGGCGGCACGCCGGTGACTTATCCGCTGGGTTTGACCATGGACAATGTGACTTTCCCATCGGCGCTGTCGAGCCTGGTCAACAGTACCTCGCCAGTCGAGGGCGCCTCGGTCTGGAACGGAAGCTACAGCGGCGGAACCAGCGAGTACACCAACCTCACGCTGGGTCCGGGACTGGTCTCCGCCAACTTCCTGACCGCCTACAATGCGTTGGTCGGCAATTCGGTCAACAACGATACGTTGACTAATAACATGAGTCTCGCTGCGCTCGATTCGCCGTCCTGCGACTTCACCTATCTGGCGCCGGAGCTGACCGGGCCCCATGGCGTGGCGCAAACCATTGTTGCCGGTAACCCGGCGAACCTGGATGCGATTCTCACGCCCGCCGTCGGTGGCGCGCCGTACCCGACCGGTTCGGTGACGCTGACCGACACCTCCACCAGCAACACTTTCACAGGCACATTGTCCGGAACCGGCGATACGCTCGTCGTCGCCATCCCGGCCAGTGACCTGACCGCGGGCAAGCATGTCTTCCAAGCCACTTATACGGGTGATTCGAACTACACAGTGCCAACCGCGGACCAGACCTTCGGCAACTACCCAGTGAACGTAGTCGCCAATGTCACCTCGTCGGTCTCGGTCAAGGCTTCGGGGCTGGGCTACAGCCGTGCTACAAAGACGGGAACAGCGACCTTCACCATTACCAATGCCGGCAGTTCCACAATCGCTGCGCCGATTGACATGGCGCTCGCTATCAGTAACTCCGCGGTCAAAGCGGCGAATGCCACCGGCACGTTCCTCGGTAACCCCTACTGGACGTCCGCCGGTTCCCTCGCGCCGGGCGCTTCAGTCACTATTTCGACCAGCTTCAGCTACACGCTTGGAGCCGTCTTCACGACCACACCCACAGTCTACTCGGGAGGTTTCTAGCCCATATGAAAAGCCTTGTTTCGCTTCTGATTTTCGTTCTGCTGCTCGGAGCCGTCGGAGTGTCGGCACGAGCCGGTACCGTCACCTACCAGGTGATCGTGGATACGTCGTCTGCGAACGGCGATCGCGGATATATTGACCTGCTCCTTAATGAGGGCCCCAACCCCCCTGTGCTGGATGTGACCGGTACGATCTTCGGGTTTACTAGCGACGCAGTGTTGGATCCCTCGAGTACACAGCCGATTGACTCCTCAGGCGCGCTGCCCGGGGCGGTCACTGTCGGCAACACATTCACATCGGATTACTTCGAGGGGCTGACTTTTGGCAGTTCGATCATGTTCGATATCACGCTTGACGGACCCGGCGTTAGCCTGGATGGCGGCCTTACCGGCGCTAACTCCGGTTCGACGTTTTGGCTAACATTCTATGAAAACGATGGGGTCACCCCGCTTTTCGCCTCGGGTTCCTCCGCGGAGATCGACATCGATGCGACCGGAACCGTCAGCGCCTCGGCGCTGGCCGAGAACACGACGCTACAGGAAGTCGTGCCCGAACCCTCCACGCTCTGGCTCAGCGGGTTCGCCGGCCTGCTCGCCTTCGCCTTCCGGCGCATGCGAAGGACCGCCTGGCGTTTCCGCTGAGATCCTGCTTCGCGGACACGGACCCGCGTTCGGACTCGTGCCGGCGCGGATTAGCCTGCCTCGCGATTTCGCGCGTTCGCCCCCCCGCGCCTATTCGTGCCGCAGCGCCACTGCTGGGTCCACCCGCAGGGCGCGTACCGTGGGCGCCACCGTCGCCGCGCCCGCTACCAGCGCCAGTACGCAGGCCACGGCCACGAAGTTGAGCGGGTCCGTCGCGCGCACCTCCGGCACCAGGAACATCGAGAGCGGCCGTACCGCGAACACCGCCATCGCAAGGCCGATCGCCATTCCCGTCGCCACCAGTCTGCCGCTCTGCCCGGCTACCAGCGCCAGCACATTGCCCGGCGTGGCGCCCAGCGCGACGCGAATGCCGATCTCGCCCATCCGCCGCTGGGTCGCATAGAGCAGCACTCCATACAGTCCGACCGAAGCCAGCAGCAGGCCGAACAGCGCCATGGCGCCCAGGATGGCCGCCGCCGCGCGGCTGGGCAGCAGCGCCTCCGCGAAGAGGTGGCGCAAGGTCCAGGTTTCCACCGAAGCCGCCGGATCGAGTCCTGCCAGCGCGTCATCCACTTTGCGGGCCATCGCTTCTGGCGGGCCGATCGAGCGCACGAAGAAGGTGGCGGAACCGCGCACGGGCTGTTGGGCAAATGGCGAGTAGAGCGCCATCGCATCCTTCTCTCCCAGGGTGGCGTAGGTGCTGTTGCGCGCCATGCCCACCACTCGCGCATCGCGGTTGTCGGGAAAGCGAAGGACGCGGCCGACCGGATCCATGCCGCCGAACAATCGCCGGGCCAGGTTCTCATTCAGAATCACGACGGCGGGCGCGCCGGCGCGATCCGACTCCAGGAAAGCGCGCCCGCGCAGGATGGGAATCCGCATCACCTGGAAGTAGTCCGGCCCGACGGAGTTCGGATTGTACTCGACGCGCACCTCGCGGCTCCCGCCATCGGGCCGCAGCGGGCCGTTCGGCCGGTTGAAAGCCAGGAACGGGTTCAATGGCACGGCGTGCGCCGGTGCGGCCGCCTCGATGCCGGGCAGCGCGCGCAGGCGTTCGAGCGCGGTATCGACGAATTTCGCGGGATCGGATTGACCCCGCACGGTAGCCACAATCGTCCGGGTCGTGTCGAACCCCGCGTTGAACGCGGTGGCTTGGATCAGGTTGCGCAGGAACAGCAGCCCGGCACTGAGCAGGACGATCGATACCGCCAGTTGCCCGATCACCAGCGCGTTGCGCAGCCTACCGCCCGCCGGTCCGGCTTGCGGGCCACCGGCCTTGAGCGCGCCGCCGATAGCCGTCCGAGTCGCTCTCAGCGCGGGGACGAGTCCTGTCGCCAGAGTCACCACAAAGGCGACTACGCACGAGTACCCGAGCAGCAGGCGATCCGGTTGGACGATCAGCTCGATCGGCAGCGGCGTCGGAATGTGATAACCGCTCAACAGCCGGGTGAGCCAATAACAGAGCAGCAGCCCTCCGCCGGTTCCCAGCAGCGCCAGCAGCAGGCTCTCGGTGAGCAACTGCCGCACCAGCCGGCCGCGGCCGGCGCCGAGGCTGAGCCGCAGCGCCATCTCCCGCTGGCGGACCGTGGCGCGCACCAGCATCAGGTTGGCCACGTTGACCACCGCGATCAGCAGCACCATTCCCACGGCGCCGGCCAGCACCAGGATGGCGGGCTTGAGCGTGGTGCCCACGAGCGCGGCGCGGAGGTCGCGTACCGGAAGCGCCAGGCGCTTGTAGTCGGGATTCTGCTGCATCATGCGCTGCGCGATGTTGTTGGTCTCGGCTTGCGCCTGCTCGATGGTCACGCCGGGCTTCAGCCGCGCTATGCCGCGATAGAACCAGGGGCCGTATCGCATGGGCGGGTCGAGCCGCAGGTTCGTCCAGACCTCCGTGCCTCGGCGTGGGAAAGCCACTGCGGCGGGCATCACGCCGATCACGGTGGCGGGCGCACCGTTCACCAGGATCGTTCCGCCCAATACCGCCGGATTCGCGGCGAAGCGTCTGCGCCAGATGGACTCGCTGAGCACGGCTAGGGGGACGGTTGCGGGCTTGTCGTCGCCGGCCGCGAAGGCCCGGCCGATCAGCGGCTGCACACCCAGCGTGGAGAAAAAGCCGGCTGTGACCGAGGCGCCCTGCACCTGCTCCGGGACGCCTTCCTTTCCGCCGATGTCCATGCGCAGGCCGCGGAACAGGGAGGGATCTTCAAACGCGCGGTTGTTCTCGCGCCACATCAAGTAGTCGCGGATCGACAGCGTGCCGAACTGAAAGTCGCGCGGGAAGTAGCGCATCGAAATGACCGCCACGCGATCGGCATCCGCATAGGGCAGCGGGCGCAACAGGATGCCATAGGCCACGCTGAACATGGCGGTATTGGCGCCTACGCCCAAGGCCAGCGCCAGGACGGCGACCGCGGTGAAGGCCGGATTCTTGCGCAGCGTGCGGGCGCCGTAGCGGACATCGCGGACGAGTTCCTCGACCAGCCGGCCGGCCCTGGCCTGTCTGACATCTTCCTTGACCTGCTCCAGGCCGCCCAGTTCGATGCGCGCTGCCCGCAAGGCCTCCGCCGGTTCCATGCCGGCGGCGCGGTTCTCCTCGGCCAGTTGATCCACGCAGGCGCGCAGCTCGTCGTCGAGATCCCGCTCCACTCGCCGCCGCGCAAAGAGATTGCGCCGAAGACTGTCCAGACGGCTCAGGATCGGCATTCGTGTGAAGCTCCTATCGAAATTCTATACGTGTCTCCTATAGAGTGTCAATCGGTGCAGCTCAAAGCGCCTCGAAGATCCCTTTCTCCCGGTTCTTGCGGACGCGGTCCCAGGCGAACCAGCGGCCGTTCATCGCAATGTACACGCCGTGGGGAAGGGTCTGTACGAAGGCCAGCGCGCTGCCCAGGTTGAACAACCCATCCGAGCTTCCAAACTTGTAGGGGACCATGGCTCCGGTGAGCACGATGGTCTTGTCCTGGATCTCGCGGCCCAGGTGCGCGGCGGTTTCGACCATCGTATCGGTGCCGTGCGCAATGACGATGCGGGTTTCGCGGGCGTTCCTGCACTGGGCGGCGATGGCGCGCCGGTCGTCCTCGGTCATGTGCAGGCTGTCGATCATCATCAGCGTGCGCACCTCGGTGTCGAGCAGGCACCGCCCCAGGCGCAGCATCTCGGGCACGTGCGTGTCCTGAAAGAACAGTTGGCCGGTCAGCTCGTTGTACTCCTTGTCGAACGTCCCGCCCGTGACGAAAACCCGAATCGGCTCGGAGGTCATCTTCGCTTTCCCCTCTCCTTGCGGCGCGCCGCGCGCAACCCCGATGATATCAGCAGGGCCGGATGCACAGCTTCCTGATCGCGCTCTTTCTGCTCATTGTCTTGTCGCTCTTCTTGCATGCGCTCCAGGGCACGCTGCGCGTGTTCTTCGCCAGGCGTCCCGCGGCGGTCTTCGCCGTGCCCGCCGCGCTCACCGCCCTGTTCGCCTGGATGCTCGCGGCGAGCGGCGGATGGAGCACGGCGTTCGTGCTGCTGGTGGCGGCGTACACGTTCGTTCCCACCGCGCTGGCTTACGCCCGCAAGCCCTGGCTCGACTTTGCGGCGATCCTGCTGCTCTGGCTGCCCATCGAATTCGCCGCCGGCCGCCAGTTGATCCCCCGCGCCGTCTGGGGACTCGCCAACATCGCGGCGCGCGGCACGGCCATCACGCTGGCGCTGACCTTGTTCCTGCTCTTCCGCAATCTCCCCGGCATGAAGTACAACCTGCCGCGAAAATGGACCGACCTGCTTTACCCGGCCATCGGCTTCGCGTCGCTCGCGCCGGTTCTCGCCGCGCTCGGACAGTGGCTCGGCTACATGGGGCCGTTCCTGGGTTTCGGGCGCTTTCATCCCGGCGCCTTCGGGTTGTTGTGGCTCAAGACCGTGCTCGGCGTCGCTCTTCCGGAGGAGTTGCTGTTCCGCGCGCTGATCCAGAACTGGCTGATGCAGCGCTTCGGGTTCACCGTCCGCACGCTCGCGCTGGCCGCGCTGATCTTCGGCGCCTCGCACCTGGACAATCCGCCCGGACCGCTGCCCAACTGGCGCTACATG
>PMKM01000246.1 GCA_003157745.1 Bryobacterales bacterium
GTACATGCCGCTCGAGTATTCCTTAACCGGCCGCTCCATGAAATCGCCGATTTCGGCGAACGATTCGATCGACGGCATCGCGCGGTCGATCTCGCCGCGGCTCAGGCCCATGATCTCGCCGTTCAGATAGACGTTCTCGCGTCCTGTGAATTCCGGGTTGAAGCCGGCGCCCAATTCGAGCAGCGCCGCTATCCGCCCGCGCGTCACCACACGCCCCATGGTCGGCTGCAGGATGCCGCTCACCATTTGTAGCAGCGTGCTCTTGCCGCATCCGTTCGGCCCCACCAGCCCCAGCGTTTCGCCGCGCTCTACTTCGAAGCTGACATCGCGCAACGCCCAGAAATCGCGGTGCGCCGGCGCCACCCCCGGCAGCATTTCGCGCAGCCGGTCCGCTGGACGCCGGTACAAACGATACAGCTTGGAAACGTTTTGAACCAGAACCACACCTGATTCTAACGTGTGCCGCGCCGTTCCGAATCCAGGTGCGCATCCATGTAGGTTCGGAGCACTGCGTTGACACGCGTCTGGTACCCACGCTGCCGCCGCAACCACGCTAGCAGGTCCGCATCCAATCGAATCGTGATGGTCTGCTTCGCCTTCGGAATCACCAGGTGCGCGTTCTTCCAGAACTCCGCGTCGGTCGGCCGCGCGTCCGGATCGCTCTCGGCCGCGCGCTGGACTTCAGCGTCGGTCAGGTTTCGCAACCGTTCCCAGTCAGTGACGGCTCTCGCCGGCGATTCTCCAATACGCTTCCCGCTCATTGCGCCCTGCCTTCCGCGCCGAAATGATCCGGCGCTCCCCCGGCGATACGTCGGTGTAAATCACCGCGATCTCAATGCCGTTCGCAATACCGGCGGCGTACATGCGAACTTCGCCGTACTCGTACCGGTCATCGACCATCTCCAGCGTGGGACCGTCGAAGATTCTCACGGCGTCCTCGAACGCAATGCCGTGCCGGGCGAAGTTGCTCCGGTTCTTCTTCGCGTCCCACGTATACTTCATGACGCCATATTTACATTATGTATTTACGCCACCGTGCGGCGCAAGTGGATAACCCGCCGTCCGACAGCGCCCTTACTTCCCCGCCGCCAGCGATCGATAGTAATCGCGCAGCACGTAGTAGGCCTGCTTCTTCTGGCCGCGGTCGCTGAACAGGCCCTTGCGATTGTAGTAATCCTGAATGCCCGCCAGCGGACGGCGCGGGCAACGGAAGTCCACCAGGATCCACGCGGTCATGCCTTGCAGAAATGGAATCCGTTGCAGCATGGGAATCTGGTGGCGATACACGTTGGCCTGGAACTCCTCGGTCCAAACCGTATCGTCGTCGCCGTGCCTGCCGTAGGGCGCTTCGGCGCCGAATTCGCTGATCGCCATCGGCTTGTCATAGACGGTAGTGAAGTTGACGTGGTCGGCCTTCGTGGGCGCCCCGTCGTACCAGCCGATGTACTCGTTGCAGCCGATCACGTCCAGGTACTGCCCCAGCGGATCGTCAATCGCGATCGTGGACGGGTCGGAGTAATGGGTCAGCGTGGCGGCCGTGATTAGCCGCGTCGAGTCCAGCGAGCGCGCCTTGGCGGCGAGCGATGCCAGAAACCTGGTACGCGCGTCGCCGAGCGGCGTCTCGTTGGCCATCGACCAGAAAATGACGGACGCCCGATTGTGATCGCGCTCGATCATGGTCGCGAGTTGTTGTTCGGCGTTCGCATACGCGACAGGGTTCTCCCATTGCACGGCCCAATAGACGGGCACTTCGCTCCACACCAGCAGGCCCAGCCGGTCGGCCGTGCGAGTCATCGCTTCGTCGTGCGGGTAATGTGCCAGACGAACGAAGTTGCATCCCATTTCCTTGGCCCAGGTGAGCAGCACGGTCGCATCGCCTTCGGAAAACACGCGGCCGGCGCGGATGGGCGCTTCGGCGTGGATCGAAACGCCGCGCAGGAAAACCGGCTTGCCGTTGAGTAGAATCTTTTGCCCCTTGGTTTCGATCGTGCGGAAACCGATGCGCTCCTCGACGCTGTCGGTCTCGGCCTCCACGCGCACGTCGTAAAGTTTCGGATTCTCCGGCGACCAGGGAATCACGTTCGCGTCGAACGCAAAGCGCGCGTAGCCGCTGTCGTCCGTCTCGACCGTAGCGGATGCGCTCGATTCCGGAATTCGAATGACGACCCTCTGCCGCTTTCGCGCGCCGTCCAGGCGCACCCATCCCGCGACGCGGTTCAGCGAGCCCTTCTCGAACTGCACGAAGTAGTCCTGCACGAACGTCTCCGGCACGTCGATCAGTTTCACGTCGCGAGTCAGTCCGCCGTAATTCCACCAATCGGTCATGTTCGGCGGGACGGCATCGGGATGGCGCTGGTCGTCCACCTTGACCACCACTGCGTTAACGCCATCGCGCACCGCGCCGGTAACTTCGAACTCGAACGGCGTGAAGCCGCCTTCATGCTGGCCGAGTTTCTTGCCGTTCAGAAAAACGATCGCCTGGTAATTGGCCGCGCCGAACCACAGGAACAAGCGCCGGCCGGGCCTCTTCGCGTACTGAAACTCGCGCTGATACCAGATGGTCCCCTCATACCAGAGAAATTCCGGCTTCTGCGTGTTCCAGTCGCCGGGCACCTGGAGCGTCGCCGACTCCGGCAGAAAGGTGAGTTCCAGCTTGTCGCTCTTACCGGCCGGCACGCGGTTGGCGCCAAGCCCGCCATCCGGAATCGGATGCTGATGAAAATCGTAGTAGCCGGCTTCGTACGGATCGACGATAATCTTCCACGGTCCGTTCAGACTGAGGCTTTGGCGCGCCGATGCATTCTGCACCAGTCCGCCTTGCTGCGCGTAACACGCAATGCCGCCGGCAAGCAGAACGGCCGCCAGCGTGGTGCGTACGGATTCTCGCATACGCTACTCATCATAGCCCCCGCCGCTCGCCGCCGCCCGAAAAGTGGGGCAGGCGCTTTCGCCTGCCAACCTTGCCGCGCGCTAGTCGATGCAGCGCCGCCGCGCTCAGCTTTCACTTTCCCGCCGCTCCATCCACAACTTCAAACGGAATCGCCGGCAGCGTTCCCAGCGGCTGGCGCTTGGCGGGCTTGGCAGCGGCCTTCGGGTCCGGCGCCGCTTCGCGAAACGCATCCAGAATCAGATTGCCCTTCAGCCCCGGCTGGGATGCGTTCGCCGCAACGCGCAAAACCAGAAACACGCCATCCCGTTTCGGCGTGACGCTCTGGATCGAAATCCCCTCCGGCGGCTCGTTCAACGCCAGTTGCATTCCCTTTTGGAAACGCGGTGGCACGAAGAGTTCGACCGGCGTCGCGCCGCCGCGCCGCAGTTGCACCGGCTTGTCGAAAGCGCGCCAGCCCGCTCCACGCGGGCCCTCGCCAAGCACGCGAACCATCCACGCGTCCTCCGCCACCAGGTGATGATAGGCGAAGGCCTGCTCCATATCCTCGGCCGGAATCGCCGTGCGAGTTACTTCGTGGCCATCGATGATCGCCCGCCCGGTAAGTTGGATCGAAAGCGGCAGGCTCACCGCCGCCGGCGCCGTCAGCGTCACGCGCACCTTGTCCTGTCCCGCCGGCACCGCCGCGCCGCTCAGCAGAAAGTCCCCCGGCGCGTTGCGCAGAGCGAGCGCGATCTCGCCCGCGAAGCCGTCCCGCCGTATCGCGCGCACCGCGATCGGCGTCGTCGCTCCCGCGCGCAGGTTCAGACTCGATGGCGCCACGCGCAATTCGAAATCCGGCCGTGGATGGCTGATGCGCAGCCGGTAGCCGTACTCCGGGCCGCCCTTGTTCTGCGCATCCATTAGTTGCAGATAGTAACTTCCCTTGGCCGGCAGCCGGCAAATAAGCAGCGAATCGGCCTGATGCGTGAGCAGCCCCGCCCCCGGATCTTCGAAGTCGTCGTTGAACGCGATCTGCTTCCCGCCCGCGTCCGTCAGCCGCAGCACGCTATCGAGCGGCGACCCAAGCCTGCGCGCGGTAACCTCGGCCACAATCTCGTCTCCCGCGCGGCCATCGATGCGAAAGTATGCGGCTTCGCCCGGCCGCGCAATGCGCCCGTTCACCACCACCGGCATCTTCACCTTCTGCGCCTTTTCGCGCCGCCCAATCCCCTCGCGCGCTACCGTTTCCGGCAGCGAATCGAGCGCGAACGGCACGCCGTTCGATGTCCACGCGCCCTTCCGCAGCACAATCGGATACACGCCTTTCGGCTGCCCTTTGAAACTCTCGTTGACCCGCGCCGCCGGCAGATTCCAGCCCTCGATTGCGATCACCGTGCGCGCGCCGGCCTTCCCGCCCAACGGGAAAATGCTGGTGATCACCGGCAGTTCGCCGATCGTGATGCGGTAGACGAAGTCCTCGCGCCCCCGGTAAATCGAATCGTGGATCTCCGCGATGTATTCGCCGTCGCCCGGAATCTCGTAGTCGATCAACGGGTCGGGATGAAACCGGAAATGGTCCGCCGACGCAAGTTCCTTCCCCTGCGCGTCGCGCAGCGTCAGCGCCGCCTGAAACCAGCCCGGCACGGCGTCGGAGACGTACGGGATCAACTCCCGCGCGCTGGCTTCGATCGCCACATGTTGTCCCCCGATCGCGTGGAAACGATAACGGTCCGCCGTCCCCGGCGTCATCTGCCCGTTCACCACTATTGGCAGCGCGATCTCGACCGGCGGATCCGGCTCGCGCGGCGCCGCGCGGTTCGCCGGCGTCGCGCCGTTCACCACGTTGTAGGCCGGCGCCACGCGCACCGGCTTGCGCGAATACTCCGGCAGTTCGCCCACCGAGAATACGATTGGATTCGTCAGCCCGCCCGCCGTGTCCAGCCGCAGTTGCCGCGCGCCCACCGCCGCGTCCGCCGCAATGTCGATATGCAGCAGCGCGATCTCGGCGATCGACGGTATCGACGGCTTGCGGCTCACGTCGTCCAGCGCGTCCTGGAGTACGGCCATCCGCTTCTCGTCGGCGGCCGTGAATTCGACCGGGGCCGCGCCCGCCGCCGGCTTCTTTCGCGACGCCTTCTTCTTATCGCGCAACTCCTTCATCTCGTCGCGTAGCTTCTGCGCTTCCGCGCCGCTGAGCGGCTTGACGTACTGCGTGACGGTCGCCTGCACCCCCGCGCCCGACAGGTACGCCGTCTTCGCGCCAGTCAAAAACTGTCCGCCCACGCGCACGTCGACGCTGGTCCCGCGCCGTCCTCCGGCGGGATACACGTATCCCACGTGCGGAATCTGCGGAGCCTGTTGCGCGGCGAGCGCTCCGGCGAACGCCGCCGCGGCCCACGCCGCGCGCCTCACATAATCTCCTTCAATCGCCCAGCCAGCGGCAATCCGTCCGCCGCCACCGGCGTCGCGCGCGCTTCCAGGCCGGTCGGATGCGGCAACTTGCCGCGCGGATCGATACCCAGCAACTCGTACATGCTGCCAATCAAGTCCGCCGGATACACGGGCCGGTCCTTCACCTCTTCGCCGCGCGCGTCCGATGCTCCCACCACGTGGCCGCCCTTGAATCCGCCGCCCGCCACCAGCGCCGAGAACACGCCGCCCCAATGGTTGCGCCCGCCGTTCCACGGCGCTTCCCAATCCACCTTCGGCTTGCGTCCGAATTCGCCGTTCCACCACACCAGCGTCGAATCGAGCAGCCCCCGTTGCGCCAGGTCGTCCAGCAGCGTCGCCAGGCCCTTGTCCATCTCCGGCAGCCTGCGCCGCATCACCTGGAAATTCTCTTTGTGCGTGTCCCAGCCGCCCTGATAGTTGATCGTGATGTACGGCACGCCGCGCTCCACCAGCCGCCGCGCCGCCAGGCACGATTGGCCGAACGTCGTCCGCCCGTAGCGGTCGCGCAAATCGTCCTTCTCCTGCGAAAGGTCGAACACTTTCCCCGCATCGCCCAGGATCAACTCGTAGGCCGTCCGCTCCGCATCGTCGTTGGCCGCCAGTTGCGGGTCGCCCTTCATCGCGTGGCCGAACGTATCGAGTTGATGCAAGTACTCGCGCCGCGCCTTCTGCCGCTGCTCCGTGAAGCCCTGCGCCACCACGCCTTCCACCGCGAAGGGCGTGCGCGCCGGATCGCCGCCGGTCGCGAACGGTTTGTATCGCGACCCCAGGAAGCCCTCTTCGGAGAAGCGGCCCTGCGGCTCGGTCAGCACGATGTACGGCGGAATCAGCCCCTTGTATCCGGCGTTGTAGCCTTTGAACAGCGACACCACCGCGCCCACGCTCGGGTACACGTCGTGCCCGCCGGCGATGCGCCCCGTCTGCACCGTGTACGACGCCGTCTCGTGCGCGTAGAGGCCGTGCGTCATGCTGCGGATCAGCGAATACTTGTCCGCCTGCTTCGCCAGCAGCGGCAGCAGTTCGCAGATGCGTATGCCGCTCACGTTGGTTTCGATCGGCGAATTCAGCGGTCCGCAGTAATCGTTGCCCGCCTCCGGCTTCGGATCGAATGTGTCGAGATGCGCCGGCCCTCCCCACATCCAAATCTGAATCACCGATTTCGCTTTCGCCGGCGCCGGCGCCGCGTTCACCGCCCCCGTCAGACGCCCTGCCAGCAACATGCCGGCCGCGCCGAAGAATCCCTCGCGCAACGCTTCGCGCCGGTTGATCGGCAACCATCGGTAGTTCGGATTCATGTCGCTTTGCCTCCTAATGCCGGTACAGAAACTCGGCGCTGTTGATCAATCCCCAGGCCAGATCCACGTTCGGCGATGTGCCTTTGGCCGCGGCCGATTGCGCGTGCGCCGTAATCGTCTTCCACTCGTCGTCGGTTGGGTAGCGCGAGAGAATCGTCAGATAAAGTTGCGAAACCAGTTCGCGCTGGTTCTTCGTGTCGCGCATCAGCGCCACCAGTTTCGGCCCCTGCTGAATCTTGCGCTGCACGTGCGTCGAATTCAGCATGTGCAACCGCTGCGCATCGCTCGTCCGGTTGTTGCGTTCCGATTCGAGACCGCTATCGCGCGCCGGCCGCCCGAACAGCTCCAGAAATGAGCTGCCGATGCTGCCGTCCGGCAAACTCACGGCACGTTGAAAATCCGGCATGAAGGTGTACGGTTCGGGAATCGCGCTCGAATACGCTTCGCTCGTTCCGGTGATCTGGTCGAGCGCGTCGCTCAGCACTTCCGCGTCCATCCGCCGCAGCGGATACGCCGCGAAGTGAGCCGCCGCGGCCGCGCGATCGGCGCGCGGTATCGCCGAAAGCTGATAGACGCTCGAATTCAGGATCAAGCGGAAAATGTGTTTCAGGTCGTAATGCGAAGCCACCAGTTCGCGCTCCAGCCACTCCAGCAGCTTCGCGTTTTCGGGCCGGTTGTCGTCGCGAATGTCGTCCGGCTCCTCGACGATGCCGCGCCCCAGCAGCCAGTACCACACGCGGTTCACGATGGCGCGTGCAAACCACGGATTGCCGGGCGCGATCAACCAATCGGCAAACGCTTCTCTAGGGTCCTGGTCCGGCTGCAACCGCGCCGGCGTGCCGTCCGGGAAGACCAGCGCGTCCGGCACGGCCTTCCCGCGGTCGAAAAAGACAATCTCCTCTTTCCATTCGTCGGTGTGCTTGTAGCCGACCGCCGAAAAGAACCCGGCCATCTGCGCCCGCCGCGCGGCCGGCCACTTCTCGGCGCGAGCGCCCATGAATGTCAGCGCGACTGTTTGCGCAATTCCCGCCGGATCGCGGTTCTGCATGGCGCGATAGAAATTCACCGGCGGCTCGCGAAAGTTACTGCCGCTCGCGGTCAGCATCTCGCGGACAAACCGGTCATAAGGCTTGCCATCGCGCACCGACGCGCGAATCCAATGATAGTAGGCCTGCGCCGCGTTGGGCCATAGCTCGATCGGAAACTCGGCCTTCACGCGCAGCAGGTCGCTCCACTTCATGGCCCAGTAGTCGGCGAACTCGTCGCGGTCGAGCAGCCGGTCGATCAGCGCGGCGCGCTTGTTGGCATCCTTGCTCGATAGAAACTCGCTGGCTTGCTGCGCCGTGGGCAATGTGCCCGTCGCGTCCAGCCACGCCCGCCGCACGAATACGCTATCGGAACAAAGGTTCGCCGGCTGAATGCCCAGTTCCTTCCAATGGGCGAAAACAAGTTCGTCGATCCTGTTGTGGGGCGCGAGGTCGCCCGCCGTCTCGAATGGCGCTGTCGCTGCCGCCCGCGCGTCGCCGCCGTATGCCACCGGCACCATGCAGGCGACGAGAAACAGAAACCCGGCCGTCGAGCGAAGATCCCGCACGCATCCCCTCAACATCTTCATTGTCCCGCACTCTCGCGTCTATATACTGATTCAAATACGCGGCGGACAAGTTCCGGGTTTCCGTGGCCATCGCCGAACCACCGCCGCGCGGACCGACCAAACGGCATAGAATAGTGGCGCGGGGCGCGTTGCCATGCCAGGGACAATTATTCGGATCAACGTCTCACCAGGGGGCCTGCCGAAGCGGCCGGTTTCGCTCGGGCGGATCGGTGCGGTGGGCGTGGAAGGCGACGCGCAGGCGCATCCGGGCATCCACGGCGGACCGCGCAAGGCCGTGCTGCTGATCGCCGCGGAAGTGGTGGACGATCTCGCCGCGCGCGGTTACCCGGTCGTCTACGGAGCCCTGGGCGAGAATCTCACCACGCGCGGCATCGACGTGCGCGGCTTGCGAATCGGCGATCGGCTGCGCGCCGGAACTGCCACCATCGAGATCGCACAGGTGCGCGTTCCCTGCCGTCAACTCGACGTTTATAGCGAATCGCTCCAGGGCGAGTTGTATGACGCGCGTGTCAAGGCCGGCGACAGCGGCTCGCCGCGCTGGGGCCGCAGCGGGTTCTATGCGAGCGTGATCGAAGCGGGCGTGGTGGCGCCGGGCGATATAATTGCGCCAGTGGCCCGGTAGATTCGACCCATGCTTACTTTGCCCGATCGCGTTCCCGAGCGCCTGGCGGCGCGCATCTCTTTATTGCTGGCTTCGGTGCCGGACCCGGCCGCGGCAACGCGCTATTTCGAGCGGCTGCAGCAGGCCTCCCCTTCCGCCTTCGACCGCATCACCAGTTCGCCCGCGGCGTTGCGTTCGGCCGCCAACATATTTGCCTATAGCGCGTTCCTTTCCGATGCCGTCCTCAAGAACCCGGAGCAGATTTTGCAGGTCGCCAGCTCCGGCAGCTTTTACCGCGTGCTGACGGTGGAGGAGTACGAGGAGCGCCTATACGATTTTCTCGGCGCAACCCGCGGCGGAACACTCTCCGCGGTCGAGTTGGCGCGCTTCCGGCGGCGCCAGTTGCTGCGCATCGCGCTGCGCGACGTGTTGGGAGTGGCCGGCCTCGCCGAGATTACCGAAGAGCTTTCGAGCGTGGCCGACGCCATTTTGAACGTGGCCTACCGTCACCTCCGCGACGATTTCGTGACGCGCCACGGCGAGCCGCGCCTGGCCGATGGCAGCCCGTGCGGGTTCTCCGTGATCGCGCTCGGCAAGCTGGGCGGCCAGGAGTTGAATTACAGTTCCGATATCGACCTCATGTTCGTCTACGGCGGCAATGGCCATACCGACGGCCCGGACGTGGTCACTAACAAGGAGTTCTATAAGAAGGTCGCCAACGAATACACCCAGTTACTCTCCACTTACACGGCCGAAGGCCAATGTTATCGGGTGGATTTGCGGCTGCGCCCGGACGGCACGCTGGGCGAAGTGGCGATTTCGGGCGATGGCGCGCGCAGTTACTACGGCGAGCGGGCGCGCGACTGGGAGAAGCAGATGCTGATCAAGGCGCGCGTGGCGGCGGGCGAGCCGGGGCCGGGCGCGGCCCTGCTCGAATTCGTCGAGCCGCTGATTTACCAGACCTCGCTCGATTTCCGGGCGGTGGAAGCGGTATCGGAAACGCGGCAGCGGATCGGCGAGAAGATGGCCGCGCGGCGCCGGACGGGCAGCGGCATCGATATCAAATTGACGCCCGGCGGCATTCGCGATATCGAGTTTCTGGTGCAGTGCCTGCAGCGGCTGCACGGTGGGCGCGAGGCGTGGGTGCGGCACGGC
>PMKM01000203.1 GCA_003157745.1 Bryobacterales bacterium
GCGTTAATTGGGGGGACTCTGGGGGGACCTTGGAGACAACGCGTCGAGAGCGGCGATGAAACGACGTTGCAAGCTCGATTCATAACAGGGCGGGCGGCCACTCATTTTCGAGATCGCGCAGCCGCACCAAGATCCCTCGCATTGCCTCCAGCGAGTACTGCTCCGTCTTTCGCCACTCCCGATAGAGCGGGTCGGAGTGCTGTTCCAACTTGAGGAAAGCATCAAGCAACCTCTTGTCATCCAGTCGCTCGATCAACTTGTACGTGTAGAACTGCGCGATTGCCTCTATCGCACGACTCACACGGTACTCCGGACATAACGCTTCCGGGACTAAGCCCCCGTTCCATATGCGGTAACTCAGGTCACGGCCCAGGTGAGTAAAGGCGTGAACCGTTTCGTGCATGTACACAATCGTCGAGAGAGCGTCGTATTGTATGCCCAGATCATGCGCCGCCAACGAAAGCATTCGATGGTACAAGGTCACCCGGCGCTTGGCTGGATCGTAAGCGCCGAGCAAGTTGTCGATCACGTAATCCCCGCGCTCTGCGGAAACGATCTTCTGAAGGGCGTCTCCGTCTTCGAACATGGCCTGAACCTGCTGCTCAGCTTCTTCCCATTGCTTGTCAGCTTGCTGAGAGCCCTTTGGGTCTGCCCGTCGCGTGACGACCCGCCGAGCCAACTCCGGCGGTGCTGTCTCCACTATTTCGTATGTAAGCTCCCGGTCCCTCCACAGACCCTGAAGCTGCCAAGGAATGTATCTGTCCTCGGATTTGAGCTGGTCGTAGTATACGAGGGACTTGCCGAACTCCCTGCGGAAATCCTCATCAACGTCGTATCGCAGTCCCATCAGGTCGTTGAGAAGGAACTCCTGACCCGTCCAGCGTGGAAATGGTGCCATATCTCGATGCCGATTGCTCTCGGCCAGATAGCGCATTCGCGTCTCGCTTGCGTAACGCCACCAGAGGGGGACGAGCACGCCCGCCCTCAGCGACTCTGTGTCTATCAGAAGTGACCCAAGGCCACGGTGGTCCTCGGCCCAATGATTGATTGCCCACAAAACGACTATTTGCTGCCGGGGAGATTGCAAGGACGCCAAGGCATCTACAATCTCCTTCCCTTTTGCTGGATCATAGAGACTTGAACTGAAATTCAGCCCCAAATGCGATGCATGAACGAAGTCCGAAAGCAGGAATTGAGCCGCCACCTTGATACACGGACAATACTCATCCTGAGGGTCTTCGAGGGCTGCTGCTTCGTCCAGCATGGCAGCAGGGGAGAGCCGTCTAGGAAGCGGAAAATACGAACGTCTGAGTTTTTCCTGCCTTATCTCCTCGACTACACGCTTGTCCCACGAGGTCTCCGTTCGATCCCGGCCGCGAACAAAGCCCGAAGCCAGCACAAGCCTTTCGATCTCCTCTGCAGCTCCTGGAATGTGCTCCGTGGCAACATAAAGCGAATTAAGTCTGCGCTCGCGGGGACTGGCTAAGATGCGGGAGAGTAGTTGCCGAAATGCGATTTTGAGGTCCACGCCGTGCTTGGCCCAGTCTGCATCGAACACCCATTTCAACAGGTTCTCAAGGGCACGGCGCTCGTATTCCCAGGTGAGGTTCGCCATGGCGAATTGAAGAACAGGCAGGTGGATTAGATCGGGGCTCAGACTGCGGAACCCGTCGTCTTCTGCTGCCGCATTGAGGATCTGGCGCGTCAGATCCAGGCACGCGGGGGTTCCTATCGCGATCAAATGGTGGCAGAGGTGTGTTCGGTCTCGCAGCCGACACATCGCCGCAACGCGGAACAGCCACATTTCTTGGTGCGCCACATCCCGTAAGCGGGAAAGATGCTGGCACATCAGTGCGTCCATGCCCGCGATCTTCCGCTCGCCTTGCCATTCGCTTACAAACTCCTGTAATTCTCTCGATTGAGTGTCAGTCGCTGATGGCGTCGCAGATCCAGGTCTGCGCCCGCGGGAGCGACCATTCCCTGTCCCGCGTGGCCTGACACTTCTCTCCCCGTATCGCACGGCTAGTTGCTGGAAGAGTTTCTTCACTTCGGTGTGGTCTGCGTACGGGAGGATGTCCACGCCTTTTCGCAGCCACTCGGATCGAACCTGCTCGCCTGGTTCCTGCATGAGCGCCATTACTGGCGGGAACTGAGTGTCCCAGCACTGCTTTAGATTGGCGAGAATACTTTGAAAATCGGGGTCGCGCAGCGAGAACCCAATGCAGAGCACCCAGTTGGCTAGAAAGATAGCCTCAAACAGGCGGCCGTAGTTCGGGTTGCTGGAGAGTTCCTGGAAGCTGCTGCCAGTAAGGACGAGCTGCGTGGCGGGACGGTCGATGCAGCCGTGAATCTTGGCGAAATAGCCCTTTCTCCGGAAGTGCGCCACCTGTTCAAGGAGGTCAGGATAAACGACCTTGTCCAACTTATCGGACTGTTTTTCGAAGACCAGGTCGAAGTTGTAGCATACGATTCCTTTGAATCCGATACCGAGGATGAGTTGGTGCAATTCAGACTCCACCAAGTCATCAGGGCGGAGGTGTCGACGGAGAAATCGCTCGTACCCGTCTAGATCGTGGGTATGCGCGTTGCGGAATGCATCGGCAATGTCAAGATACCGTGGCGGATCTTCGGCGAGCCATGCGCGGAATTGTGTGATCGCCTCGGCCGAGCACCGCTTAGTCTCTTCGAGAGAATCGACCATCAGCCGCGTTAGTCCATCCCAGTCGGGAAGCCCCTTGTTCCCGACGCGAACGCCCTGTTTCGACAGTCCGGCGCCCACAACCACCACGCAGTTCCCCGGATCATTGCCGATTACATCAGAGAACTTATCAAGAAGGCTCATAGTCGTTCTTAAAGCCGGTCACCTCGATTTTCTCGGTCGCCAGTGTCTGCCGAGCGTGACGCATCCATTTCCCCGTACCACGGAATTACTGTAGCACCGCTTAGGGCCACGCGCTCGCGGCCTTCTGCCGCCGTTCAGCTTCCTTGTGTGGCTCTTCGTCCCGGGTCGGCGCCCCGGGTGCGAGGGCGCCCCTTTCGCCTCCCTCCGCACGTTGGGAATACCCGCCAACGCAGGGAATATAATCGAGACGGAAATTCCCCTCCCGTTATGGCGGGCCGTTTGATTGAGGAGATAGGCAAGGAGGTGTTGATGCCGTGGAGCTCTGGCGACTGTTGTGATTGCGGGAAGTACCCGGGCGAACTGTTCATGCTCCGGCCCAAGCTCTGGAAGAGCTTGGGGTTGACACCCACTGATTGCATGTGTCTCGCATGCCTTTCGAAAAGGCTGGGCAGGCGTTTCACGGTTTCTGACTTCACACAGCGGCCGCTGTGCAACGGCGCGATCCGGGGAGTCCTGGCTGCAAACGAAGCATGGTCTGAAACTGGCGCTATTGAACCGGCGTCGCGCCGCGCTGATTCATCGCGCCGGAGGTGACCTGCTGTGCTCGCGCCGCTTCCTCCCTACGCTTCTCGTCCGCTACCCGCTGTCGCGAGGCGATTTCGTCGAGGGCGCGCCGTTTGGCTTCCATTCGCACGTGGGAGTAGCGGGAAAGCATGGCGCGCGAGACGTGGCCAGCGATGCTCATGATCACCTCGTCCCCCGCGCCAGACTCAGAAAGTTCCGTGACCAGCGTATGGCGGTTGTCGTGCCACCGCCCAACGACCTTCGCTTTGTCGCGGACCTTGGTCCACGCCGTTCGCAACGTCGTTACGGGGCGGGTGGGGTCGTTCGGCTGGCCTTTCCCGGCAGGGAAGACGTACCATTCCGGCTTGCACTCACCGAACCGCCGGATGTACCACGCGGCGTGCGCCTCGAGGGCGATCATGACCGTGTCGTTCAGCGGGATCACCCGGCCCGTGCCTGCGTCGGTCTTTGATTTGCCCACAGTGAGCTGCTTCTTATCGAGGAGGTCAACCTGCTGCCACCGGAGTTCACGGAGTTCCTTGTCGCGCAAGCCGCAGTTCAGATCCAGAACGAGCGCAGGGTACATGTTTTTGCTCCGCAGCTTCGCCGCCTCCGCGAGCATGCGCGCTTTCTCGTCGGCGGTGTAGGCGCGCCCCGGCGACGGCGGAAGCGCGAGCTTCATCGCCTTCTCGCGGCGCAATTTCGCGCGGATCAAATCTCCCTGGTCGCCACATAGCCGCAACAGCAGCAGCACTTCGTCGTTGATGGTCTTCGGACCGGCCTTCGCCGCCAGCCGAGCGGTCTGGTAGCCTTTCACAACCGTCGGCGTGATCTCGACCACGAGCTTTTTGCCGAGGTGTTCGGTCACGTGTCCGAGAGCGTAGACCGCGAACGTGGGCGCTTCGTGCTTGGCCTTGTATTCGACAAGGAACTCGTCTGCCGCCTGCTGGATCGTCTTCCGCCTTTGTTCGCGGGCTTCCTCTTCAATGACTTGGCTGTAGCTCTTCTCTAATCGTTCCCGCTGGCGGCGCTCTTCCTGGATCGCCTGTGCCTTGTTGGCGGTGCCGGTGGAGCCGCGGTGCCGCCGGCCATCCAGGAAGAACTCGTAATGGTAAAACTTGCCGTTTTTGAAAACACTCATGCGGCGGACTCTTTGCCTCGACCCCATGGGGGTCCAGCGTCGCGAAACAGTCAAGTCGAAGATTTGGGCGGCCGGCCGGGCCGGGACCGCGTCTGATTATCGGGCCCGGCGGCGCCACCGCCGCCACCAGGCTGCGATTCCAGAAACACCGTGATGTCGCCCATCCTGTATCGAATCGTCGTGCCATTGATGCGCCGGAAGGGGCAGCCGATATTCAGCCGGCGCTCCCTCTGCAGCACCTTCACGCTGCAGCCGCGGATTGCGGCGTATACGCGTTCATCGACCCACGCCCACGGAACCGGAGCCACCTTTGTCAGATCGACAACTTCGGGAACGCCGCTCATATTGTGACCGCCATGCCGGTTTCGCGCTGGCACAGATAGAGTTTTTCGCGCGTGCGCGTCACGCCCACATAGAACTGCCGGATCACGGAGTCGCGGGCCGCGCCGCCGCGCGCGTACTGCGCGTCGCCGGCCTGCGACAGGTCCGGAAAGAGATACACCACGTCGGCCTGGCCGCCCTTGACCGAGTGGATGGTCCCGACGATCGCCTTCGGTGTTTCGAAAAGCGCGCGCGGGCCCCGCCTGGTAGCTATGTCGGCGGGGAACTGGGACCGCGCATGGACGTCGGCGGTGACGTGATCGCGCCACCACTGGAGCAGCACCCGGTAGTCGCCCTCGTAAGCTTCCAGCAGAGAATCGAGCGCGGGGCGTTCGAAGAGATCGTCGAAGGCATCGCTGCTCACCGGATCCTCGCCGGCATAGCCCGCGAGCTTCTTCTTCGCTCCATGGCGCAGCACGCCCTTCGATTGAAGGCACTCTGCCCATTGACCCAGATCGCCGTGCGTCCACGGGCGGGCGTCGTCTCCCCACCCCGGATGCGCCACGAGCAGCGCGGCGATCCGGTTGACCGTCGAACCGCGCCGGCCCGCGCGGATCGGATTCCAGAAGCCATTGCTGCGGCGGTACGGGTTGTGGAAAGGCACGCCATTCTTCCGAAGGACGGAAACGAGCGGGCGCAACATATAGGAGCACGACGCCAGGAACATCACGGTTTGGCCGCGCTCCATATGCTCGTTGGCGCTTTTGAGAATGAAATACTCGGGGGAGCCATACGATCCTCGGGTAAGCCGCTCCACGCCGCCGGCCTCGCTGCGCGCCAGGTATTCCTTCTCCTGGCGGCGAGTCACCTGCTGGATCAGCCCGTTCGCCAGCCGGTGGACCGACTGTGGGACGCGGTATGACTGCTTCAAGATGATCTTGTGATCGAGGGGAATTTCGGGATCGAGCATGGCTTCCGGCGTGGCGCCCGTGAACGAATAGATCGTCTGATCGTCGTCGCCTGCCACGATGAAGTACTCGGCGCGCCGGCCCCACTTCCGGATCAGCGTCAACTGCATTTTGTTGAGATCCTGCGCCTCGTCGGCGAAGATCACGGACGGATTCTTCGGTGCGGTGTAGACGTCGCGAAGGCAGGCGTCGATCAAGTCGGTGAAGTCGAGCAGCCCGTTCGCCTGCTTGTACGTGCTCCACTGCTGTTCGAATTCCCGCAGCATGACCGGCCAAAGATCGCGCGACAGCATCATGCCGCGGAACCGCGACAACTGGGCAAGGAGCTCGTCGCCCCGCTTCTCCAGGTCGTCGCTCTCGTCTTCGGCGGTCTCTTCCCCGTCGAGCTTCGTGTGCTTCTTCACCGGCGTGATGGCGAGGTGCGGGTTGTCGCGGTTCCATTCTTCCACGTTCGCCTCCGCGATCTCCGGACCTCCCAGCGCGTGGAAGCAATGAGAGTGCAGCGTGCCTACCCTGTCCGGATCGACGGGGAGGTCGCGGCCGGCGAGCTCATGGGCGGCGGCGCGCGAAAAGGAAGTGACCAGGATCGCGTTCGAGCCATACCGCTCGACGGCGCGCCGAATCTGGCGGGTGAGGTTGGTGGTTTTGCCCGTGCCTGGTGGTCCGAAGATCCTGTATTCCGAAGTTTCCTCGTGGTCCTGCTGGCCGATTCCCTCGAGGGTGCCGGTGGCGTCGGCGTTACTCATGGCGCGACTCCTTGTTGGTCGAGTAATCAGCCGGATCGAATTCCTCCGGCAGCACCCACCTCGATTGCTCTTTGAATTTCGCTCCACGATGCCGCATGCTTTTTGCGCCCAGCGCCGAGAGCATCCCGGCCACGGCTTTGACCGAAAGCGCCTGGAACGTGGTCTTGTTGACGTACACCTGGAGATCGCCAGCGCAGACTGTGATCTTCCCGTCGATCACCATGGGCCTGCGCTGGTCCTGAATACGCTGGTCCTCGACGGACGGGATGAAGCCAGTCTCGGAGAGGTAATGCTGCAAATACATCCGGGCGGCACCTTCCCACTCGACTTCTTCAGTGCCTTCTTCGATCTGGCAGGCGTCAAGAAGCATCTGCGCCAACTGGTCCCAATGCTTGGGCTTCAGCTTCACAATCAATCTGCCCACTGTGGCTGCGATGGCGACCCGTACGGCATCCTGGGAAATGAGCTTTACCACGGAAGGGAACTCGATCTTCCCCTCCGCCAGTTCCATCCGGTACTGAGGCTCCTTGCCGGTGATCTTGATGAGGCGCAGCACCCGGATTCCGAGGACCTGCGACACCTTTTCGCACAGCTTCGCCCTGGCGCGCGCCGGATCGAGGGTGGCGTTCTGCTTCGGCTGGCCGTTCTCCGGCGCGCCTGAGGCACCCTGTTCGCCAGAGGGGCCGGTCTGTGCCGATCCGGGCGGCGCCGGGAGTGCGGGCGCTGGGACGCCAGGAGTTCCGAGTGGCGCGGCGAATGGGTCTATTCCTTGGACCCGCCTCGCCGCCTTCGTGATGGTCCGCTGAAAGTAGTCAACCCTGGTGCGAGGCCTCTGGCCGTGAAGATGGCGGTGGTGGATGATGAGATCGACGATCTGGGCTTCGGAAAGGCTGGCATCCAAACCGAAGCACGCCAGGGCGAGATCGTACCCGCTCTGGCTTTGGTCCTTCAGGTCGTGCCTCTGGCGATTCCAGGTGTTCCGGAATCGCATTCCCGCGACGTCGCCGCAGTTGGCCCACGCCTCAATCACGTCATCAGGAATCCGTGCGTTCAGATCGATGACCAGGGGCTTGTCCGCGAACCGTTCGGCCCACTGTCGCGAGGCCTTCTCATCGGCTTCTGGATCGGGGATCGCGGCGTCGTCCAGAAATTCCTCGAAGTCCGAGATGTTGTATCGGCGGTCGGTAAAAGAATAGATCTCGACCGGTTTCGGATGCGCGCCGTCCTTGAAGTTGGTGGTGGACGGCAGGCGCAACACGCGCGCAAGGTCGGACAGCCGATCATAGGCCCAGCCATGCGTGGCGGCGGTCAACTGCAACATCGTGTGCCACCGCGTTACGACGCGGGCCACGTCCATGCGATCCTCTTCGCCATCGAAGATGTAAGGCTCCTTGAACAGCCACCAACAGTGCAGCCCGTTGCCGGTCGCGATAATGATTGTCGGCGGCATCGAAGCGGGAAGGATCGTGAGCGCCTGCTGGACGGTCTGCGGGAGCGCCTTCTTGCTGTGCGCGTCGGACAGGAGATCCAAATCCGACCACATGCCGGTCAACCCGGTGATCTCTTCCGAGGCACACCGGTGCGTGGGGCCGTGGTCCTTGCCGGCCAGACCGACGCCGACGTACACGTCCCTGCCGCCGTTAACGGAGCCCACGTATTCGGCCGCGGAGGCAACGCTGGTGAACCAACGCGACCGCTTATCGGGTTGCGTCCATATAAGGATGTGATGATCTTCGGGCTTCTCCTGCCAAAGTTGATTGAGGAATTCAAGCGGGGTCATTTGGTCAACTCCCGGCAGCGGATCGCCTCCTCGATCAACCGCTTCTCATGCGACCAATCCGAAAGAGCCAGCAGCAGCCCTTGGAGATCGGGGTGGCCGGCACGGAGCATGTCTTCAATCGCGGCAATCTCGGCGTCGCAGCGGGCGAGGTCGTACAAGTCAGCCATTCGCCGCCTCCGCGCGGGCTTCTTGGGCAGATGAATCCCCGGCATTGCCGCTTCCATTTCTCTTTCCTTCGGCGCGCCAACCGTTCACTGGCGCGCCGTACCAGAACTCTGCCGTCCGAATCGCGTGCCCCAGGAAGGGCGAGGCAAAATCGCGCCGCCGGCCGCTGGCTTTCCGCGATCCCACATGCATCAACCAGCGGTCGCCATCGCGCACGAGCCACACCAGAGTGCCGCCGCAAGTCCCGGTAACACATGTGGCGTCGGCAGGGATCGGCGTTTGCTCGACGGCAACCGACTCGACGCTGACCGGCCGCGAAGCGACCCATTTCGCGTATGGGATGAATTTGTCATCCACCCACACGTGGAGTAGAGCATCCGCATCTTCGTACGGCGCGTCGGCTGGCACGTCTGCCAGCGTGACCAGGCGGGCCGAGACCGTGTTTCCGGCCTCGCGTTCCGGACGCGCTTCGCGCATAGCCGCTCGGCTGTAGAAGCCGTTCATGCCGCCTCCATGAGGACGCGGTCCACGTGGTCGATGCGCTGCCCAATCCACCGCATGACCGGAACCGCCATGGAGTTGCCGATGGCCTTGTAGCGGGGACCGTCCGGGGTGGCGCCCAATCGGACGGCTTCTTCGAGACCGATTCCCAAATAGCAGGCCATCTCTTCGACTTCCTCCGCACGGAGTTTCTGCCGGTAGTTCGGGATAAGCGTCCAGTCGTCGGGAAATCCCTGCAGCCGCTCGCACTCACGCGGTGTGAGCCTTCTGACGGCGATCCACGTTGCCAGCAGCGGTGCGCCGTCGCCCCGGCCGGAACTCCCCGACTGCGCCTTCAATGGCGGAGCGACGACATCGGGCGCGCCGCGACCGTTGCGCGCGAAGCGGGACTCGAAGACCATGGGAACACCTACGTTGCCGCCGTCAGTGGCCAGGATCGGCGGCGTCACCTCGCGCGGAACGAATCCATCCTGCCCGCAGCCGCGGAAGGCGACCGCGATCTGCCCGCCCGCGTTGGGATGCGATGCGTCGTGGCCCATGGCGCGCAGCGTCGGCGCAACGTCCTCCATGGCATCGGCGCCATGGTCCTTGCACGAGAACGCGATTGGGACCAGCAGGTTGGATTCGGCATCCTGCTGAGTCGCACTGCCCGCCGCCTTACCGTTTGAGTTCAACGTTCCACAGGGTTCGGAAACCGGGAGGATGGGAATGCCGCGCCCGCTGCCGTCCTCCGTTGCGTCGAATCCCTCGCCGCGAAGAGTGTGCGCGACGAGGTTATGATGCTCGTTTCCGCTTGGCCCGCTGGTCCGCTTGGCCCACTTCGCGCTTACGGAGTGCTGGACGACTTCGGCGGGGAGGATGTGGCCGGCCTGGGCCTGCTTTGGATCGCCGCCACACGTTCCAAGGCTGTTCGCAGTGATGGCGGTAACGACCTCCCGCGGCTTCCGGCGCGGCGCAAGATCCCGGCGCAGGCTCTCGCGCTCAAAAAGTACCGCAGCGGCAGCCTGCCACGCTCCAGCAAATCCAACAACGAAGACGCGGCGGCGGCGCTGGGGCACTCCGAAGTGCTGAGCGTCCAGAATTCGGTAAGCGGTCCCATACCCGAGTTGAGCCAGGGTCCGGAGGATGGTTCCAAACGTCCGTCCGGAGTCGATCGACAACACACCAGGGACGTTCTCCCAGACGACCCACCGAGGTCGCAGGCACTTAACAGCGCGGAGAAATTCCAGCGTGAGGTTGCCACGCGGGTCATCCACTCCAAGGCGGTGGCCCGCGACGCTAAAGGCCTGGCAGGGAGTTCCTCCGACGAGAAGCTCAACTGGAGTTGTTCCGATGCGCCTGAGCCAGTGCCCCCGGATCGCCGTGAAATCGCCAAGGTTCTTCACCTCCGAATAGCGGTGCGCCAGGACCGCGCGCGCGAACGGATCGATCTCGGCGAACCACGCGGGGGTCCAGCCCAAACCGTGCCAAGCAACGGTGGCCGCTTCGATGCCCGAGCACACCGACCCGTAGATCACGACTCCTCCGTTTCGACCGGCCGCGCCAAACCGAGAATGACCAGAGCCTCCTCAACACTGCGCGCCACACCGGTGATCGCGCCCGCCGCTTTCCATTCCATGAGCCGCTGCGTTTGGAGTTCGGTCAACTGCGACGACGAGTCGTTGGGCCGCTTCACCTCGATCTCGAAATGGCGCCCGTTGATGGTGCCGTAAAGGTCGGGGTCGCCAGCCATCCCCATCGCGGTACCGTGGCGCTTTCGGACGACCACGTGCGGCTTGTTCTTCAGCGTTTTGATGATCCTGGTAACGATGGCCTTTTCAAGAACGGCTTGGTGCTTCATGGATTGCCTCCCGCAACTCCCGCTCGCCGACAACCGGTCCGCGCCCCCGCCCAAACTGCACTAGCGACCGTCGCCGCGCCCCGCACTTCGTGCAGGTCTGCACGTCTACGTTGGCTTGGCCTTGGAACGCGGGCCACCGGCGCGGAAAACTCCAGCGGTGCCGGCAAAGCGAACTGGGGAGCGCGGCGAACTTCATCTACTTGCCCTCCGGCTTTGCGCGCTCCTTCAGGTAGTGGAAGGGCGACGGTGCCGCAGCCGGCTCCTTGTCGTCGAAGCCCGGATAGCTGCGCAGCCTTTCCAGATTGAGGTTGTCTTTGTGGTAGACGGCGCATCCCGCTTGCATCGCCCGGTGCGTGACGTCGATTACCCATCGGCGCGGCGGCCGCCAGGCCGGGGTCTGAGACGATGCTCTTGCACCGCCGATCACGACCCACTGGAAGACACTGAAATCCATCGCGATCAGCTCGATCATTGGCTCGATGGAGACCCACTTGACCGAGGCTTTAACCTGCCGCATGGCGCGCTCCGTAACTGCCACGCGCGCCTGGCAGTCGACAGTGGCGCCGGTCCAGACGTTGTCGGGGAATTCAAACTCGGCCAAGCGCTGCGGGAACTTGGTGAGCATCAGGAAATTCCATTGCTTTGCCTGGCGCGCGATGCCAAGAACCGTGTCGATCCACTCTTTCGGCACCCAGTTGCCGAACAAATCCGCCATCGAGCAGGTGAAGATGTTCTTCAGTCCAAGGTCGGTCGCGGCTTCCTTCGGCGGTGTGACATTCAAGGGTGCGCTCAACGCATCCGGCACGATGGAAGGTTCGAACTTCTGCGGGTAGTATTTCTCGGCGAGATCCCGTGCGTAGCAGTAGGGGCAGTTGTGTGAGCAGCCGGTGACCGGGTTCCACGACCATCGCGCCCACTCGATGGCGTCGTTGTCCTGCTTGTTGGGTTTGGCTTTCGGATTCGTCACCCAGCACGCAGCCTCTTGTTCCGCCGCAGTCAGCGTCTTCCATTCGGCCAGCGTTACCGCGCGTTTGAGCTTGGCGACCTTGGCCTCGCTCTCCCGCCGAAGGGCCCGCTGATTGTCGATGAGCTGCTGCGCCTTCTCCGTGATCGCGCGCTCATCCCAGGCGCCGGATGCCGCCAGCCACTCTTCGAACTTGGCGGAATGCTCTTCGACTGAAAACTGGACGTCGCGAATATCGGCCCTGCCGCGCTCGATCGCGCGAACGCAAAGCCGAGTGATTTCGTTCGGGTCCAAGCCGGCGGCCGCCATCTCCTGGAGCCTTTCACTGGCGAAGAACTTCTCGTAGCCCCGTGGCGGCTTAACGGCGATGAGCGCCTTGACGGCTGTGTTGGTCTGCTCCACCGTCCATTTGCCATCGAGCAGGCGCGTGATCAGCGCAGGCCAGCAGGACTCGGGCGAGGCGTGAATTTCAGCGAGGTGCTTGCTGCTGCGGACCAACTTGGATTTGTCCACCTGGGTGGACAAGGCCACCCGCGCCGCGCTCAATTCCACCTGCACCATAGATTTCGAGAGCCCTACGCGGTCGGCGTAGTCACGAACAGTGCAGCCGGCATCCGTTGCCGCCAGCGCGTGCATCCCGCGCTCCAGCGGTGAGAGTTCGCCCTGGGTGTTCGATAGCAGCAACTGCATGAACGCGGTGTCATCGTCCATTTCGCGGACCCACGCCGGGATCTGCTTCAATCCGGCGCGCCGCGCGGCCGTGGTTCGGTTGTGCCCGCTGACAATCTGGTAGGCGGCGTCCAGGGGCCGCACCATGATCGCGTGACTGGGGTCGAAGCCGGCGGATTTGATCTGCTGCTCGATAGTGGCGATGACATCCTCGCGCTCCACGATGCGCGGGTTCGCGGGGTGCGGCGTGAGGGAATCGAGATCGATGAGCACCGGGGATAAGAGCGTGCTCATGCAGTACCCTCCGGGAAGTTGGGCGGCTTGATGAAGTCGACGTGATTCAGGTGCGAGATCACGTACGGCTTGGGAGGCTCCTGGCCGGTGGCCAGCTTCCAGGCGACGTGGTGGTAGTGCGCCAGGAAGAGCTTCACAGCCCAGCGCTTTGCGCGCGCGTGAACGTGGGCCGGAGGGAGCTTCCCTTGGGCGTACCATTTGTACGCCTCCGTGTTCTTGCCGATGTTGAAGCGCTGCAGTTTGGCGCGGGCCTGATCCGCGAACTTGCCAGCCTCGTTCGCGGCGGTCTCCTGCTGCTTGCGCTGCTGATACAGTTGCCCATAGAAGTCGCCCTCGCGGCACGATTGCTTGACGAACGATTCGCCGATTTTCCAGCACAGGGTCTTGAGCGCGGCGTTCCAAGGGCGTTTAGTCTTGGGAAGCCACTCCTGGGTGGGGTCGAGGCCGGCGAACCGCCAGATACGGCCCACGGTGGGACACCGGGTAATGTCGATGTGCGCCGCCAGGCCGGCCGAGATCACGGGGCCAATGCCCACGATCCCTTTGGCCCACACCGCCGCCGGGATGGAGTCGGTCCAGGAATCGAGGGCGCGCTTGATCTGCTTTTCCAGAATCTCGTTCTGATCGAAGAGCCACAGGATCACCGTGTGCGGCTCCTTCGATTCCGCGAGCGCGCGGACCTGGTTGCCGGCGGTCTTCCGGTTCTCCTGGATCGCGTAGTAAGCGTCAACGAGGTACCGCGCTTCGTTGGTACTCAGTGTGGCTGCGGCCGTAACGAGGTCGCGTTTGAGACGCTGGATTGCCTCCGGCGCCTCGATGATAGTGGTGGTTTCCATTTCGACTCCCTCTATTCGCTCTTGCCCATTGGTGCTCTCGCGCCCATTGGCTCGCTCCGACACGATGGTTCCTTCTGGCTGCATGGCTCGCTCGGCCTTGATGGTTCTCTCGGTCTCCTTGGCTTCGTTCCGCTACTTCGCCACGCCCGCTAATACGTCGAGCCCGGTTTCTTGCCCGATGCGTTCCCGGATCTCGCGGAGCGCGTCTTCGATAAACCGGTGCGGGCGCACGACCTCGTACCAGAAGACTGCCTTCCCTTCCTGCAGCCGCCACCGGAACCGCACCGGAATGCGGTAAGCCGGGCCGCCGACATGAATGGGAATGCCGAGAATGAACTGCTCGGGCACCTCGAGCGTTCCCTTCTGGGCGGCGCCGCGCACCACCTCGTCGTAGGCAAACTGAATCTGCCCGTTGTTCAGCCGCACGCCGGAGGAGAACTCGACCGACTTCTTGGCTTCGAACGTAAGAGCGACCTGAAGCAACTCCGCGCTGTTCGGTTCCACCACGTCGGGCATGTTGTCTTCGAGGAACCGTGCGAAATCGACCTGGGTCATCTGCTTGCGGTTCTGGTTCATCCAGGTGGTGAATTCCACGGAGCGGCGCGCGGCGAACCCGGCGACGTGCTCGCACCAGCCCGGCACCCCGTTGCCGACGTGATAGTCGATCACTACCTGGAACGACTCGTGCTCCTGATCGAAGAAGATGCGGCTGACCTCGTGATCGCCGAACTCCCCCACATAAGCGATGAAGGATGCGGCGTCGTGGAGTTCCACCTTCTGCTGGATTCGCAGCGGGCGGGCCATGAAGTCTTCGAGCGATTCGACCTTGTAGTTCTCCGGCACCACGGTGTAGAAGCCCACCGGCACCACTGATTCCGGAATCGCACGAGGATCGCCCAGTGCGGCTCCGGCGGCGATCGCGGACTGGACGTCCCCGATCTTGCTGTTGTCGTCGTTATACGGCATTCGTCTTTACCTCCCTGAGATCTCTCGGCTGGTCAAACTCGACCACGCGAAGCGGCAGCATTTGCTGTTTTGGATCGTTGCGGACGAGCAGGTTGTTGTCGGTGGCATAGAAAATCGTCATGCCGCGCTCGGGTTCCGGCAGCTTGGTTTTCACCTGCGACTCGATGAGCAGCACGTCGGCGTTGCCCTTCGAAGCGGGCGCCACCTTCAACGTGAGCGTGATCGAGCCGCTCTTGCCGGTTTCCCGCACGGACGCGACAACCTTCCTGAGCGCGTCGGAAAGTTCCGCGACCGCCGCGCCGTTGTTGATTTGTACGATGGTTTCCTGGAACACGTCTCCTCCTTTACTCCGTGGTCCGGACGCGGCCGGCGAAGCTTTTGGACAGTTCGTGGAACTCAACCGCCCGCTGCGATTCTTCGGCGTTCAGCCGGCGAACGAATCGCAAGCTGGCTTTGCCATAGATCTGGTTGCCGTTCTGCGCTTTCTCCAAGGGGATCTGGACGAGCGCATGGAAATAAGGAACGCCCTGCGACGCCAGCTTCAGGAAGAACTGGCGCGCGTTCTTCAGGCTGGTGGGCGGCAGCGAGGCGACTTCGGGAAACATCGACTCGCCGCGAAGCATGAACAGTTGCTTCATTTGCTTGCACGCTTGCCCCTCCCCCGCCTGCCCATCCGCATCCACGGCGCTGCCGTACTGCGCCATCGGGCACTTCGCGCACTCGCCGCCCAGGTTGATTCCTGGCCTCGCCGCGCCCGTAATTGCATCCGGCGACGAGCAATCCGGCGGCACGCTCCCCGCATTTTTGGCAGCGTAGTAGGCGCGGGTATCGCGGGCATAAACGATCACGCCCTCGATGCTGGGCGCCGTCTCATCCCCTTCGAGCTTCGGGATGAGCCAGAGGGCAGCCCCGCTCATGATCTTGATCCGCGGCAGATCGAATTCCGAGACCGCACCGCTGGCAATGTTGATGGCGAACGCTTCCTGGACCGCCACCGCTTCTTCTTTTGCGAGCGTGAGCGCCTTGGGCGCTTCGCTCATCCTTACAAGTTCCTGCGACATCGTTTCTCCTTTCAGGCTTTCTTCCGGCTGCTGAGTTTGTGGACCAGGGAGATCTTGAGGACCTCGCCCAGCGGTTTGGGCAGTGCGGCGCGGACGTCCTCCTCTCCGGCCACGCGATTCTGCTGTTTGGCGAGCAGCAGGACTTCGCGCCACACTTCGCGCACGTAGGCCGTGAGCGAGTTGCTGTTGTAGTTTTCCGCGACGTACTGGCCCAACTCTGAAGCCTTCAGTGCGGCGGCGACCTCGGTGCGGCCGTTGAGCGGGCTGGCGTAAACGTCCGGGTAAATGGAAAGCGTGCGGGTGCTGCCATCGACCGTGACGGCGATCGAAGGGACGCCCGCCTCGATGAACTGCGGGATGATGAGATCCTCCAGTTCATCGAGCCTCTGGTTCGCCGCTTTCAATTCGGCGTCCAGATCGCGTTTGCGGTTCTCCAGGGACACAAATTCCCTGAGTTGCTCCATGTTCATGAGCGGCTTGGCCTCCTGGCTAGTTCGTGATTTCCGCGAGGATCGACTGCACAACTTCCGCGCGCTTCTCCAACGCGCGCATGATCCTGGCATCCACGGTGTTCCTCGCGACAAGGTGGATGTGTTCAACTGGGCGCGTCTGGCCGGGGCGGTGGACGCGGGAGAGCGCCTGATCGTACTCGCCCAACGAAAAAGACAGCGAGTAATACATGGAAAAACGCGCGCGGGTGAGATCGACTCCAATGCCGCCCGCACTGATTTGCGCAGCGAGAACCTGGCCCTCGCCATCCTGCCAACGTTTCAATTCATCGCGGCGTCCGGACAGTTCGAGGCTGATGCACTTGCTCTGTTCGCAAGCCTTGTGGATGGCGTCCAAGTCCGCGTGGAAGCGGCAGAAGACCACCACCGGTTCGTCGCTGCCGATATCTTCCAGGGTGTCGGCGAAAAGCTTCTGCTTCGAGTTGTCGATGCGGTGCACGACGCCATCGTCTGTCGGAACGCAGCCCCCGGTGATCTGCTGAAGCCGTAGGAGCTTTACCATTGCGTTCGCCGCCGTCACGGTGCCGTTGTTCACGCGGGCCACCAAGTCCTGGTCTTCGTCCCGATAGATCCGCGCCGCTTCCGGCGTCAGGTCGCAATGATAAGTAACGTGGGTTTCCGGCGGCAGGTCCAGCACTTCTTTCCCCACCCGAAACGTTATCCTGCTCATGAGGCGTTCCAGTTGGTCGAGCTTCTGGAAGCCGGTGATCTGCTTGTTCTGGTAGCCGCCCATCACGGCGTATGTTTGCCGGAAGGCGCTGAAGGAGGGCCCGAAAATCGAAATGTCCAGGAACCGGAAGATGGCGTAGATGTCCATCGGCCCGTGCGGCATCGGCGTCCCGGTAAGCGCAACCCGGTACGCGGAGTGCATCCGCAGCCGCTTAAAGCAGAGCGAGGCCTTGCCGCCGGGAGCCTTGATCCGGTGGGCCTCGTCGGGAATGATCAAATCCCACTGGACTTTCTCTGCCCAGGATGCAAACGGCTCCCGCCACACGCTGTCGAAGTTGATCACCGCGATGAACGGCACGCCGCGCGCGTGCGCCAGGCGCATCCGCTCCTCTGCCAGTTGGCGTTTATCTTCGACCGAGCCGGCGTCCTCGTCGAGCGCAACAACGACGACATCGATGCCGACGTGCCGTTCGATCTGGGTGACCCAAACCTGAACCACGCGGAGCGGGCACGCGATCATCACGCGGCGCGCGCGTAGGAATAGCAGCAGCATGATGGCGACCAGCGTCTTTCCGGTGCCCATCCCCATCGCCAGAAGGATCGCGCGAACGCCGGTGGCGAACTTGTCGAGGCAAAACGTATAGGCCGCCACCTGATGACGCCAGGGACGCGTGCGCATTCCCTCCGGAATCGCCGCCTCGAGTTGCGGTGCATTCACGGGTGCCAGCGCCGTTACCGGATGGCTGCCCGTGAATTCGCTCGTACCACTTGGTTCCCTCCTGACATGTGGCTCGGCACCGGCGAGCAATACATCGAACTGCTCGGTGGCGTTCAGGTGGCGCACCTTCGCGCGGATCGCCGCCGCAACCTGCATCGTCGCGGGGAACGACCATGCCCGTCGCGCCCTGTCCCAGGCGCCGCCGGGAATCTGTCCGCACAGCAGCATGTCCGCGAAGGACGGCCGCAGCACGATCCGACCGGCATCCACCTCAACGCTCGTGCCGGTCATGCCACGCGCCTCCGCGGTCGTTCTAATTGCACACGCGCTTCCTCGATAGCCCGCGATACCGGCGCGGAGACCGCGCGCTCATTCAGTACCGCGTAGACCATCGAAGCGGACGTGCCGGAAAGTTCCGCCGCGAGCCTGACGAGATCGGAACCCCGCCGTTCATACGACCGCTTTTTGGTCCGCTTCCGGGCAGACCTCTCCCGTTGAGTCACCATCGCTGACCTTCCCCAGTCGAGTTCAGGCACACGAATGGCGTTGTGCCCGAATTGTGTTTGTGTGTTGTCCCGCTCTGAAGCGGTTTCTAATTGCGAAGTACAGTCGCAGAATAGCCCCAAAAATAAGGCGGTTCAAGCATATTCGCGATTTCCAACTTTGCGATTTTGATCGGAACCGTTTGAGTGAAATAGGGGTTATGAGATTGAAAATAAATCTTTTTATAGCTATAAAGTTGGACGGGCGAAAATCCCGAAAACTGTGAGGCCCGCGCATCTCGATGAGCCCACTGAGTTTGCGGTTAGTGAATCCGCAACCGTGTGAGGGTAAGGTCTGCCGCGGAGAGAAAAAAGCCTGCAAAATACGCGCTCGTGGGATACAGCCGGTACGGAGCGCTGGCGAGGATGTTGCGGGCGACCATCTCCTGCGCGCGGTAGACGGCGTGAAAGAAGGAGCCGCGGTATAGCGGGCGGGCCAGCCGGAGGCGGGAGTTCACGTGTGAGACTGCGACCTTCCATTCCTCACCGGCGAGGAAATGGAATTCGAAGACAGCCCGTTCAATGGGCCGGCCGGCGAGCGCGCGCCGGGCGGTCATGACGAAATCGGCTGAGAATTCGGCCCGCTTGAACGATGCCGTGATGGCACACTTCCCCTGCGCGTGGCCCACCAGTTCGAAGGCACAGCCGCCGCTGCCGGTCATGTTGGCCTGGCAGTGGCGGTAGGTGTCGAGGCACGCACGGAAGACAGCCCGGTGGACGCACGCGCAGGTTCGCCAGTCGCGATACTTCCTCACGGCGCCCCGGCCGCCGCAACGGCGGCACAAAGGCGAGGCGAGGGCGAACGCGTCCACATCGGCTGGGATGCCCAATGGCACACGCCAGCCATCCGCGTCCAGGGTCCGGACAGAAGCCGGGTGTGGGCGCGGCGGCAGTGCAGCCATTTGCGCCCTTGATTACCCCTGCTCCTCGGACGTGTGTTCAGGCGCTGGGTGGAAGACGCAGCCAGTTGCCCCCCGATCTTCGCACCGCCGCTCGATGCGGTCCAGCACCTTGTCGATCCGCGAAACGTCGTGTGCGATACCAGTCCGAATCTCCGCGACCAGCGTGGCGGTGACGTACTTGCCATTCAGCAGTTGCAGCATGTCGTCCTTCCACTCAACGAACTGCTTCACCAGGGCAATCTCGGCCGCCGCGGAGTCGGCCTTGATCTGCGCCTGGAGGGCAGCCAGTCGAAGGCCGACGTACACGTTGATTGCCCCGGAAACCAAGGTCAGGATGGAAACTGCGATAGTGATTTCTTGCGCGCTCATGCTGGTATCTCCTGGCGCGCGTCAGCGATGGACTGCGCTACGTCGCCCTGGCTGGCGATCACCGCCGCCACGCGAGCGTAATTCGGATCGGTGGCGTAAACGCGCGCAACTGCCGCAATGAGCGTGTGCAGATCGCGGTCATTCAAATACTGCTGCCAAGCCGCGTGGTACGGCGCGCCGCAGGTAATCAGCCAGGCATAGTCGCGGCACGAATCCTCCAGGGAATCGTAGTCGGCGAACTGGAGGTTCTGCACGATGGACTTTCCGTCCACGACCTCGCGTGTTGCCACGGTGCAGCAAAGCTTGTGACGGTCGCTCTTTTTTATTCCGAAGAAGTTGTTGTTCCCGGCGGGCTTCGCGCCCCACTCCGATTCCAATGCCCACTGCGCAATGAGCAATTGGGCGGGGCAGCCCGTCTGCGCTTCAAGCGTGACGGCAATGCGCGCGACTTCCTTCAGGCGCTGTTCGCGATCTTCCATGTGACACCTCTTGGGTTGAATCAGTAAATGAATGAGCGGTCGTCGCTCGTGGGCAGTGGGACCGGCCATGCAAACAGGCAGAGATGGTCGTAGGCCCAGNNGTGCCGTAATAGAGGCCCATCAGGTAGCGGCAGTGGGCCTGGTCCCACCCGAGTTCCTTCCACGGGTACGCGGCGCACCGGGTCGCCTGGTCGAGGTTGTGATCGATTCCCGGATACTGATAGCCCTCGATCAGGAATGTGTCGAAGCCAGAGCCCGCGCGGGCTGCCCATTGGGAGGGTAGGTTGATATACCGCAGCAGCTTGCAGGTATCCGGGTCGTTAACGTCCATCGGCCACAGCAGTTCGAAGATTGCCGAGGGGCACTGCGTTAGGACATAGCTTTGGATCGCAGCCACGTAATTGTACAGGCGCGTCCGCAGGAAGTTCGCGTCAGCGTAAGCGTTGACCGAGGGATCGTCGTTAGGCGTAAGAAACGTTGTCATCGCGCGGCCGAGCGCCGACTGTGCCGCGGACCGCGCGTCAGCATCGTAAAACGCCATCCCAGAGGCGTTCGCCTGGAACCACCAGAGGATCTCGCCGAACTGGAGCTTCGGCGTCAGCCCCGCAGCCAGCATCAAACCGGCCATCGTCGCATGCGCCTGCCCCATGTACGCCTGCGGCCCCGAACTGAACGCGATCTGGGAACTGTTCAGGCTTCCGAAGCCGGTGGCGGTCTCGACCGGGGAGCCGTCTGGGAAGCGTTGAACCCACACCGCGCCTCCACCGGGATTGTCCGGGGGCTGCACCAGCTCCTGCGAAAACGAGCAGACGGCGCTCATGGAACTGGTCTTGAGCAGGCCAAAGAAATCCGTGTTCCAGTCGCGGAAGGCCCTGTTGAGCGCAGGCGTCTGGGTCGGATCGATAACCCACTTCACGCCATACGTACCGCCTTGCAGATCGCCGACCACGGCACCATGGCCGCTGCCGGTATTGGATGCGGGCAGTTCTGTGTACACGTGAAACTGCCAGCCGCTTGCGAACGAATGGGATGTGATCGTGAGGACGCTGCCAGTGGCCGCGGCCCACACTCCATCGAAGATTGCGTTGATGAAGTTGGCGAAGTGCCGCGCAATCGTGCTGCTGTTGTCCTGCCCCCCGAAGACCGTCTTGCCGATCGCGGAGCCGCCGATGTGCAGCCACACGACATCCTGATCGTTCCAGGTGCCGGAGAACGTGACCGTGCATTGCGGGTATGACGGATTCGACGCCACCGCCTGCTTCCACCAGAAGACGCCGCAGTAATGATCGATCTCGCCGAGCAGCCCAAGCTTCTGGATGTTCCACACCAGCCTCTGCGGGGAGAGCTTGTACGTATTGTCGGTATCGAAGTCTGTGGCCGCGCCGACGGCGGTGGTCGTCGCGACCGGATCCGGGACGTCGGTTTTGACGGCGCATTCGAGAAAATCGAAATAGAAGTACCAGCCCTGGCTCGACGGATTCTTATTGCCCGAGAGCGTAATCACAACTCTGTGCTGACCGGCGGCAACACCGGGGAACAGCAGCCGCCGCGTCTGCGACGTAGTCGCCGCCGGATAGTAGCAGTCGAGCGTGACCGGCCCGCCGCCGTCGAGCGTCGCGCTCACGATTCCGCAGGTGGCATCGAGGCGCGTGCCGACGTAGATGTCGTGCGTGGACTGGCAGTGGGTCTCGATGGTGACGCTGGCCCCGGCAGCCGCGGCGCGGATCGCCCGCCCCTGGCTCCAGAAGGCGAACGCNNATTCACGGGATCGTTGCCGGGAGCTGGCTCCCAGTAACCCGACATGCCGACCCACGTGCTGTCTTCCTCGATACGAACCGATCCTGGCCCTGCCACCTTGAGAGCACGCTTGCCGGCCGGATTGCTGGTCACCGTCCAATTGGTGACCACCATCTTCCACTCGGTGGACTGGTAAGCCTGGCTGTTCGGGAGCGCGGGAGCGATGGTCCACCAGACCTTATCCACATTGCTCCAACCGAGCGCCGTGAAGTCGATCCGCACGTGCCAGGACACGTTGTCGGAGGAGCCGCCTGACAAATTCCAATGGGCGGCGGTGAAGTACAATCGGCTGCTGCTGTTGTTGTCCGTC
>PMKM01000061.1 GCA_003157745.1 Bryobacterales bacterium
TGGGCTGAAGCCATGCGCCGATACCGCTGTATCCCCGAACGGCCAACGGAGATCCGGAATCCTGCTGCGAGACTGTTGTCAGACAGGCCCTCGAGTTAGCCTAACTTCCGCACCTGGACGAATAAGTTCTTTTCTTGCAACACGGATGTAGCGAAGTCTTCACTACACTCCTGTCATTTCGAGGCTGGCTGGCAGTTGCAGGTCGAGCCGCTGCAGAAGAGTCGCCTGATGCTCGGTCGGGCGGCTGATGCACCGCTTGCGGACCGCGGTCCTCGGCCGCGTCGGCATGACGACGTCCACGAGGGCGATGTGCTGCAACTCGGCAGAGATTTTGCGCGGCTCGTCGCCCTGTCCGGCCTGGTGGCAAAGCCGCCCAAGCGTTTTCCAGAGCACGTACGCCAGGAAGCAGACTAAGGTGTGCGCCTGCACCCGATGCTCCTTTTGATACCAGACGGGCCGCATCACTAAGTCACTCTTACGCAGCCGGAACGCGGCCTCCGCTTCCGTCAGTTGGGTGTAAGCGCGCCATAACTCCTCTCCACTCCAGTCGGTCACATTGCTGCGCAGCAGGTAACAGCCTTCGCTCAAGCGCGCCCGGTCACGCCACTCTTCGCACTTACTCCGGCGCACCGGCGCGCGAGTTCCGCCCGAGTAACTTACCTACCTGCCGTGACGTCACCAGCGGGTTCTGTTTCAGCTTCCGGCAACTCTCCACCATCGCAGTCAGTTTCTTTTCGATGCGTTGCTCGAAGCGATCGTGCATCGCCTGCTCCTTCAAACACCGCTGCGCGCCACGGTAGAGAATGAAGACTTCATCGCCCGCCGGCGCCGGGGATAACTTCACTTCCAGGCCTTCATGCACCTCTCGCCAGTCACCGGCGAGTAACTGCTTCTCATACTGCCGCAACTTGCCTTTCGCCGTACCCAGGACGTAGCGCCGGCTGCCCTGTTTGAGAAACGACACATTGGCGGCCGATACCATGCCGCGATCGATCACCCAGATCCGGTTCGCCTTTCCGCACTTACCCTCCATCGTCAGCGCCATCTCTTCGACCGTCGTGACATCGTATAAGAGCAAGTTATAGTCGAGTTGGAATAACTCACCGAGGCGTTGCTTGAGATGCTTCTCCAGAGCCGCCCTGTGCGGCAGCAGCCGATCCAGCGCACGATACAGCCGCCGCGTCGTTCACCTTGCCCGCGGGCACTCCCAATAACTCGGCCAGCGCGGTGGACTCGTATCCCTGCTCGGCCAGATGCAGTTCGCTGGAGGGATCGAGCATCCTACCGAGTACTAGCTTCCCCGCTCCGCGAGCGCCTTCCAGGCGCGGCGGGCGACGATCAGTTCTTCGTTGGTGGCGAGGGCCAAGACGGTGACGGGCGAAGCGGCGGTAGAGACGGCGCGGTCGCCGGCGCCGGTTTCGTTTCTCTCGCGATCGAGACGGATACCCAGGAACTCGAGTCCCTGGCAGCAGGCCGCGCGCAGGCGAGCGGAGTTTTCGCCGATGCCGCCGGTGAAGCCGATGGCTTCAATCCCTCCCATGGCGGCGGCATAGGCGCCGATGGTTTTCTTCACCTGGTAGACGAAGACGGCGAGCGCGAGCGCGGCGTTGCGGTTACCGGCCGCGGCGGCGGCCTCGAGGTCACGCACATCGCCGCCGGCGATGCCGGAGAGACCGGCCAGACCGCTCGACTGGGCCAGTTGGCGGCGCACTTCCTCGACGCCCCAACCGCGGCGCTCCATTATATAGAGCACGGCGAAGACGTCGACGTCGCCGGAGCGCGTGGCGTTTTCCAGACCGGATTGGGGCGAGAATCCCATGGTGGTGTCGACGGAATGGCCGCCGACGACGGCGCAGATGGACGAGCTGCCGCCCAGGTGGCAGCTCACCAGCTTGGGGTCGCGACCGAGCATCTCGCGCACGCGTCCGGCGATGAACTGGTGGGACGCGCCGTGAAACCCGTACTTGACGACGCCTTCCTCACGCCAGGCGGCGGGGACGCCATAGAGGCGGGCGTGCTCGGGCATGGTCCGGTGAAACTCGGGCTCGAATGCGCACACGATGGGCAGGCCGGGCATGGCCTTCTCGAACGCCTCGATGGCCGCCAGGTAGATGGCGTTGTGCAGCGCGGCGGCCGGCAGGTAGCGCCGCATGGCGGCGAGCACGGCCGCGTCCACCAGAAACGTGCCGCGATAATCCGGGCCCGCGTGTACGGCCTTAAGCGCGATGGCATGAATCGGAATGCCGCCGGTCGAGATCTGCGCCAGGGCCGCGCCATAATCCGTCACGCGTTCCAGTTTGCCCCGGGCCAGCACGGCTTCGCCGGGCATTTCGAGAATCTGATACTTGAGCGACGTCGAGCCCAGATTCGGCACCAGGAGGTTCATGTGTTCTTAGTTTAAGGCAGGCGCGATGTTTCGAGCCGGGACAAGATACTCCGGAGGAAAACAAGAAAAGCCGAGAGGACTCCCGGCTCAGCCGGCTGGATAGCCGGCGCCACGCACGTGCCTTACGGCCAGAGCAGCGCTTCCAAGCACGACGGGGCCGGGCGGAGGCCGCGGCGCGCACTGAAGCAGAGCATGCCCTGGGCCCGCTGCGCCAGGCGATGGGCGGCGCATTGGGCTTCGATCAGGCCGTGATAAACCGGGTGCTCCGGCGGCAGGGCGTCCAGCGATTCGGCGACGGCGTTCATGATCACGGTCAACTCGTCGTTGAACTCGTGAGCTGCGGCAGCCAGGACGGCTGTGGCACGATCGGTCCTGGAAACTCTCTCCATGTCCGCAGGATAGGCGCAGGGCGCGCGGAACGGACCGGTCGTCACGGGCCAAGAGGGTATAAACGCAGGGCTTGCGGACTTGCTATCCGGTGTGACCGATAGAGATCTCGTCAGATTCGCGGCAGGAGCGATAGCGGGTGCGCGTGCATTCACACTGGTCGCACCATTCGACCATGCCGCTCAAGAGCGGCGGGCGGGCACACGATGCGCGGTGCACCGGCGGCAGAGACCGCCGGCGTTACCTTGGGAACGGCGAGGGCTTGGCCGGCAGGGTCACTCGATATCGTTCTTGAGCACGATGCGGTAGCGGGCCTTGCCGGCTTCCAGATGTTCGAGCGCCTGGTTGGCCTGGGTCATGGGAAATTCTTCCACGACCGGTGCGACCGCGTGACGCGCGGCGAATTCGAGCATTCGCGCCACAGTAGCGGGCGCGCCCGAGGGCGAACCGCTCACCGAGCGTTGCGCCGCGATCAGCGCGAAGGCGGCGACCGGCAGCGGACGCGGCGCCACACCGACCACGTGCAGGCGGCCCTTCGGCGCCAGCGCGCCGATATACGCGCCCCAATCGAGATCCGCGTTCACCGTCGAGAGGATGAAATCGAAACTGCCGGCTGCCTTCTTCAACCCGTCGGCCGAATGGGAATCGATCACGCGGTGCGCGCCCAGGCGCCGCGCCTCATCGGCCTTCTTCGCGGTCGAGGTGAAGGCGGTCACGTCGCATCCCCACTTGTTGAGGAACTGCAATGCCAGGTGTCCCAGGCCGCCGATGCCGATCACGGCCACGTGGTCGGTGGGGCGCACGTCCATTTCGCAGAGGGGGTTGAAAACCGTGATGCCGCCGCAGAGCAGGGGGCCGGCCTTGGCCACGTCCAGCCCGTCGGGAATCGGCGTCGCCCAGCTCCAGTGGCAGCGCACGCGCGTGGCAAACGCGCCATAGCGGCCGACGATGGTCTGCTCGAGCCGCTCGCACATGTTGTGGTTGCCGGTCATGCAGCTCTTGCACGCCATGCAACTGCCGGAATTCCAGCCGAGGCCCACCGTCTGCCCGACGCTCACGGCCTTGGCGTGCGAGCCCACGGCGACCACTTTGCCGATGGCCTCGTGCCCCGGGACGAACGGGTACCGGGTGAACTGCCACTCGTTGTTGAGCATGGAAAGATCCGAGTGGCAGACGCCGCAATAGGCGACGGCGATTTCCACCTGCTCGTCGCCGAGCGGGCCCGGATCGAATGAAAACGGCTGCAAGAGTCCCTTCGCCTCATTAGCGGCTAACGCGTGAATTTGGCTCATAGATGTCCGCGGCCGGTGGGCCGCAATCCTCCTTAGTCGAACAGATGCGGCACGAACTGGCTGAGATTCCCGATCACCGGTGTATCCGATTCGCGAACCCCCATCCCGCCGGCCGCGTTGCCTTCTTCGTGTCCGATCACCCAACTGCCCAACACGGCGTACTTGCCGTCGAACGTCTTGGGCGGCGCCATCGCCTGGTAGATGAACCCTTCGCCGCCGTAGCCGCCCGGAGTCTCGATGTCCCGCCCCGGCTGGTGCCAGGTAATGTTGGCGCCCTCGCGGCCGAGCAGGGGCTTTTTGACCCAATTCAACAGCAGGCCGGGCCCGTCGAAACTGGCTTCGAGCAAATACGGATGCCGCGGGTAGAGTTGCCAGAGCACAGGCAGCAGCCCCTTGTTCGACAATAGCATTTTCCAGGCCGGCTCCATCCAGATCGTCTTCGCCGCGCCCAGGTGGCTGGCGAAGGCATCCTTCATCATCCACTCCCAGGGGTACAACTTGAACACGGCTCCGAGCGGGGCGCTGGACGGCCCCACGAATTCGCGCCCGTTCCAGCCGATTTCGCCGATGGGAAAGCTCGACGCCTCCAGGCCGGCCTGCTGCGCGGTGTCTTCGAGGTAGGTCACCGTCATGCCGTCCTCGATGTCGTCCATCGAGCAGAAATCGATGCGGCCGCCGGGCAGGTATGGTTTCAGTTCTTTCCACAGGGCGATCAGGCGCTCGTGCAGCGAATTGAATTGGTCCCGCTTCGGAAACGTCTCCTGCAGCCAATACCACTGCACCACGGCGGCTTCGACGAGCGAGGTGGGCGTATCGGCATTATATTCGAGCAGTTTGGGCGCGCCGACGCCATCGTAGGCCAGGTCGAAGCGGCCATAGAGCGAGGGCGGCTCGGCTTCCCAGGAGGCTTCGATCAGCGGCACGGCGATTTCCGAAATCCCCATCCGCGCGTAGAGCTTGTTATCGACGATGTGCTGCGCGGCGGCCAGCGTCATCTTCTCGAGCTCGTTGGTGGCGGCTTCGAGGGCGTCGACCTCCTTGGCCGTGAACTCGTAGAAGGCCGCTTCGTTCCAGTAAACCTGGTCGCCCGAATGCCAGATCAAGCCGGCCGCTTCGACCTTCTGCTGCCAATTGGCGCGTGGTTCCGCTGCAATCCGCCGCATTATTCTCCCGCTCCTTCGCCGCCTCCGTGCGCGCCGCCGGCGGCGCCGAACCCGCCGCGTTCGACCGATCCCGGGCTATAGGAACCGGCCGGCGCCGCCACCACGGCGCCGCCGCGCGCCACGTAGCCGCGATATCCATCGTAGTAGTACGGATACGGGTGCGAATAGTTCATCGGATACCAGTCGCCGCCCCAGTAATAGCCGCCCTTGGCGACGGCGTCCTGGCAAGCCTGTTCGTTGAAGGTGGCGGCGTCGCAAGGGTCGGCGCGCCTGGCTCCGCAGGCGGCCAGCGCGACGCCCGCGGCCAGGGTCAAGGTAACCTCGACGGATTTGCGTAGCGGTTTCAACCCATCATGCTAGCGCGATTCCCGTAATCCGTCCGTAAGCGCGCGCCGCCTACGACCGCTCCCTATGGTCGCGGCTCCGATTCGCTTTCAGAGCCGCGACCATAGGGAGCGGTCGCACCTGGCAGGTGCGCTGCCACGGGCAGCCGTTGGATCCCTGGCAGGATCGTCGGTTACGATCACGCCTGCTTACGGACGGATTACGGGACTCCGCCATCGCGACCCCGGCGCGCATGCCCCGCTACAATGGAAGGATGCCGCAATCGCTCACCATCGCCGGCCGCGAATTCCGTTCCCGCCTGATCGTCGGCACCGGCAAGTATCGGACGTTTCAGGAGATGCAGCGCTGCCACCAGGCGACCGGGGCCGACATGGTCACGGTGGCCGTGCGCCGCGTCAACCTCACCGACAAGACGAAGGAATCGCTGCTCGATTTTATCGACCGCACGAAGATCTTCATCCTGCCCAACACGGCCGCCTGCTACACCGCCGACGACGCAATCCGCACGGCCATGCTGGCGCGCGAAGTGGGCTTGTCGAATTGGATCAAGCTCGAAGTGATCGGCGACGAGAAGACGCTCTTCCCGGATAACGCCGGCCTGCTCGAAGCCACCCGCACGCTCGTCGAAAGAGGGCTTCGTGGTTCTGCCGTATACGAATGACGACATCGTGAACGCGCGCCGCCTGATCGATGCCGGGGCAGCCGCGGTGATGCCGCTCGCGGCGCCGATCGGTTCCGGCCTGGGCATCCAGAACATGACGAATCTGCGGATTTTCCGCGAGATGATCACGGAAGTTCCGATGATTGTCGATGCCGGGGTCGGCACGGCTTCCGACGCCGCCATCGCGATGGAGTTGGGCGCCGATGGCGTGCTCATGAATACCGCGATCGCGCTTGCGGACGATGCCGAGAAGATGGCCCGCGCGATGAAGCTCGCAGTGGAAGCCGGGCGCCTGGCGTTCGAAGCCGGCCGCATGCAGAAGAAGCTCTACGCGAGCGCGAGCAGCCCGCTGACGGGAGTGGTGGGATCTTAGCAGCCGCGCGTGGCGCAGCCTTTCAGGCTNNCACGCTGGACAGCGTGCGCCACGGTTGGCTCGGATTCTATGGGCGGACGTGAAGGCCGGCCCGCGACCAGTTTCGTTCCCCGATGTGAGGCCTGATGGTCTCGAAGCTTCGCTCCAGCGCGGCGCGCTGGGCGACCGTTCATTCCAGGTGATCCCGCACCAAGCTGGTGAGCGTAGTCTCCCATTCGGCCGCGATCTGGCGGACCCTGCGCACCAGTTCGTCGTCCAGCGTGAGCGACACTCTAATACGACCATGATGATGAATTCCCGGATCGCAGCCAAGCGCCGGGCGGCTCCAGCGTTCCCGGCTCGGGAATGGCGAGCGCACAACTCCCGCTTTATGCGGGCAAGCTAAAGCATGTGGGCCCGCGGGGAAACAGGGGCGGCTCGAAGCGCTAAAATGGGTTCTCCACGTCACACCGTTTCGGAGGAAAACGATGGCGGACAATTCGAAGGTCGAGGTGCTTGAGGTTCACCCAGCGGACGCCCGACAGGCCGCTTGCTTCGGCGAAATGGCCTGCGGCATACCCAAGGGCCTTGGGCTTCCCTCGCGCACCTATTACCCAGGCGTCCCGACCTACGAGATCGATCAAGTGTACTTTGACGGGGCGACGAAGGTGCTGGAAGACGACGTTCCGTATCTGTATGTGGATAGCGACGGACACGTCACGACCGGACGCGGATGCATGTTGGCCACGGTGGCAGAGGCCCAGAAGCTTCCGTTCATCCGCCGCGATGGCTCAGGGAAGGCTACACCGGCGGACATCGCTACAGATTACTACACCGTGCAGAAACTGTACGTCCCAGGCGCCCCCAGGCAACAGCTCAAAGCCGCGGCACAGAAGCGATACACCAAGCTAGACCTTTCCCCGAGCGAGGTCATTAAGCTCATGAAGGAGAAGATGAGAGGGCTCTTTGGAGGCCTCCCCGGGGTGTTCGCTCCGGACTGGATGTGGTTTCCCTGCGAGGCAAAGATGGGTCTTATGAGCATGGTTTACGGCCTTGGCTTGGCCGGGCTGACTGGAGACAAGAAGGCGAAAATTCCGGGATATCCTCACCTGATGCACGCTGCCCGGGCGTTCGACTGGCAGACGGTTGCGCAGCAGTGCAACATGAAGAACGTCCGCCCAGATCGCAACAACTGGACGCGCATGCTGTTCTCGCAGGCCTATGGGATGCAGTTGATGTTCGGGGACACGGCCCGGATGCTGAAGGGCGACTTCACGCCTCAGCGATTCGGAAAACATGGACCCCAGCCTACCCGATCCGGAACAATCTCGTATCGTCCGCCCAGGCAGTACTTTTCCATTATTCAGGGGCTTCAGTACAAACGCTGAAGCAGGGTCAACTTCGTATTTGGTCCCGGCGATGTGCGGGTCAGGAGGTACAGGTAGTCCCGTCGTGCGGCCGGGTCGTCCCCGCTACCGCCGGTGGTCCAGATCATTATGTCCTCCAGGCCGTCTCCATTAAAGTCGCCCGACGCGTATTTCACGTAGGCGGCCCACCAAGCGACGTTGCGTTCGTCCTCTCCGTTTTCCTTTTGCAAAAGGTCTCCGAACCTGTTGGCCGTGTATTTCGCTTTTGGCCAAAACTCGCGTATGCTTAACCCCTTCCCTTCCGAGGCAGGGATCTCCCCGTCGATCGGATCGTTGCCCCACGCGCTCGACGTGGGTAGAAGCGAAAAGAGCTGCACCGTCCATTGCAGATTATGCACAAACGATCGCTTCGCGGGAGTCGCGGCTTTCAGAGCGCGAAGCGCCGCGCACTGAGATCCCAGTGTGCCCCACTCGTCCCTGCGATAGGCGCTGACGTGGATCACCTCGGCGTCCGTAATCTGCAACAGTTCCTCGCAATTATGGGGCACGGGGGTGTCGGCGGTCCCTGTTTGCAGCTCATCCATGTCGTCCTGGGAAAACGCCTGCTTCATCCGCGCCGGAATATCGGCCAGGTTCTTCAGCTTCAATTCTGGAGACCACCAGACCGGATAGCTCTCGGGACCAGCCGGTTCGGTTGGTTTCGGCTGTCCGATTAAGATGCCGGACGCAACCAGAAGAGCGGTGGCAACGAAGCGGAAGCTGCGCATGCTCATAGTCTCTCACACGGATTCCGGCCAACGGACCGCCTGAGGACGCGGGCAACTCTGGTCCGGACCACGGCTGCAGGCGGCCGCGCGTGGCCGGAATCGTTCAACCAAAATGCCGGACCTCGCCTTTCTCCACCTTCATCCCCACCGGGCGCTACAGCCGTGTTACTATTCCGTTTTGCAATAGGGGGCCGAGCATGAAGGTCTACGAAAGCAAGGACATTCGGAACGTCGGATTGGTGGGCCACGGCGATTCCGGGAAGACATCGCTCACCGCGGGCTTGTTGTTCACGGCGGGAGCGGCGAACCGGCTGCTGCGCGTCGATGAAGGCAACACGATCACCGATTTCGACGAGGAAGAAATCGCCCGTAAGTTCTCCATCTCGACCGCCGTTGCCGTGGCGGAGTGGAAGAAGACCAAGCTGAATATCCTCGATACCCCCGGATATAACATCTTTATCAACGACACGCGCGCCTCGCTGGTGGCGGCGGATTCGGCCCTGGTGCTGGTGGACGGGGTGGCGGGCGTGGAAGTGCAGACGGAAAAGGTCTGGAGTTTCGCCGACGATTTCAAGCTGCCGCGCGCGGTGGTGATCAACAAGCTCGACCGCGAGCGCGCCGACTTCACGCGCACGCTCGAAAGCGTGCAGGCCGCCTTCGGGCGCGCCGCCGTGCCGGTACAACTGCCGATCGGCGCCGAGCGCGAGTTCTCGGGCGTGGTCGATCTGGTGCGTATGAAATCGTACACGTACACGGCCGATGGCGATGGCAAAGGCAAAGAGGGCGAGATTCCCGCCGAGTACGCCGAAGCCGCCAAGGCCGCGCACGAGGCGCTGATCGAAATGGTGGCGGAGGGCAACGACGCCCTGCTCGAAGAGTTCTTCGACAAGGGCACGCTGGCGCCCGAGCAGATCGACGCCGGGCTGAAGCAGGCCATCCGCGAACTGCGCATCTACCCCGTGCTCTGCGCCGGGGCTTTGCACAACGTCGGCACCGACCTGATTTTGAACTTCATCGTGGAAAACATGCCGGCTCCGACCGAACGCGACGGTTTTGCGAGCGTGACCGCGGACGGCAAGGAGTCCACGCAGAAGATCGCCGAGAGCGGCCCCTGCTCGTTGTTCGTGTTCAAGACTACGGCCGATCCGTTTGCCGGCCGCATCACCTACTTCAAGGTCATCACGGGTATCGTGAAGAACGACGCCGCGCTGCAGAACCTGACCCGCAGCGCGCCGGAGCGATTCGCCCACCTGAGCACGCCGCAGGGCAAGACGCTGCAGCCGGCGACCGAACTGCACGCGGGCGACATCGGCGCCGTGGCGAAGTTGAAAGATACGCTGACGGGCGACACGCTGGCGGATAAGGGCCACACGGCGACCTACCCGCCGGTGAAGCTGCCCGAGCCATCGATCGCCTTCGCGATTGAAGCCAAGTCGCGCAACGACGAAGACCGGATGGGCAACGCGGTGCACCGGATTCTCGAAGAGGACCAGTCGCTGCGGTTCTACCGCGACCCGCAGACGCGCGAGTTTCTGCTGGCTGGCGCCGGGCAGCAGCACGTCGAGATCGTGGTCAGCCGGTTGAAGAAGCGCTACAGCGTGGACGTGACGCTGAAGGCGCCCAAGATTCCGTATCGCGAGACGATTCGCGGCCACGCCGACGTGCAGGGGCGGCACAAGAAGCAGACGGGCGGGCACGGCCAGTTCGGCGATTGCTGGATCAAGATGGACCCGCTGCCGCGCGGCGCCAAATTCGAGTTCGCCAACGAGATTTTCGGCGGCTCGATTCCGCGCAACTTCATTCCCGCGGTCGAGAAGGGCATCATCGAAACCGCCGAAAAGGGCTTCCTGGCCGGCTACCCGATGGTCGACTTCAAGGTGACCGTTTACGACGGCTCCTACCACGACGTCGACAGCTCGGAACTGGCGTTCAAGCTGGCGGCGCGCAAGGCCTTCAAGGCGGCCATGCTGGAAGCCAAGCCGACGCTGCTCGAACCGATCATGAACGTGGAGATTCAGGCGCCGGGCGAGTATTCGGGCGATCTGATGGGCGACTTGAACAGCCGGCGCGGACGCATCTCGGGCAATGAAACGAAAGGGACCACGACGATCATCCGCGCGCATGTGCCGATGGCGGAGATGCTCAGCTACCAGAGCGACCTGACGGCGATGACGCAGGGCCGGGCAAGCTTTTCGATGGAGTTCGACCACTACGATTACGTGCCGCAATTGCAGGCCGATAAGATCATTGCAGCGGCCAAGGCGGCCAAAACGGGCGAAGAGGAAGAAGAGGAATAACGACACAGGGCAAGGTGTAAAAGATACACTTTAGCCCGGTCGGTACCGTACAACCTGTTGCGTTACGCACTCATAGTGTTGTAACGTATGGACGGTGCTCTCGGAGAGCGGATAGCGTAAGTGCCTTAGATTCTTTCGTCGAGTTTGTGGATGAACGCGCGAACAGAGACTGTCCTATCCTTAATCGTGCTCGCCGGGGCCTCCTTAGTCGCCGGATGCGGAGTTAATCAGCATTCGGGATTCCAAAACGCCTTTCTGCCTCCGGCTGCCCGGCACACGCCGATCGATCTCGATCTGGACCGCCCGCCCATAGTCGAACCGAACGTATACATCAAGGACGTGCCAGGCTTCCTGGTGACGGCTCCGCAGATGCCTCCGCGCCCCACGCGGGGGGACCTGAAGGTGGACGACGCGGAGCGGCACTTCGCGGCGGGCAAGCAGGCGTATGGCAGCGGGAAATTCGACGCGGCGCGGGCGGAGTTCGATCTGGCGATCGACGCGATGCTCGAAGCCTCCGATCTGAACCCGGCCGACCGTGCGGGCTACGAGCGGCAGATGGACCAGATGGTGGACGCGATCCACAGCTACGATCTGGAGGCGTTGGGCGCTTCCGACACGAGCGAGGCGGGACGTTTCGACAAGGCGCCGCTCGAAGACATCCTGCAGATGACGTTCCCGGTGGACCCGAAGATCAAGGCCCGGGTGCTCGACCAGATGGCGGCGACGGTTTCGCAATTGCCACTGTCGGTGACGGACGCGGTGCTCGGCTACGTCAGCTACTTTTCGACGCGCGGGCACTCGACGATCACGGTGGCGATGCAGCGTTCCGGGCGCTACCGCCCGATGATCAAGCGGGTGCTGGACGAAGAGGGCGTGCCGCAGGAGTTGATTCACCTGGCGCAGGCCGAGAGCGGCTTCCTGCCGCGCGCGATATCGCCGGCGCGCGCGAGCGGGATGTGGCAGTTCATGGCGTTTCGCGGCGCCGAGTACGGGCTACAGCGCACGGCATATACGGACGACCGTCTGGACCCGGAGAAAGCGACCCGCGCCGCCGCGCGCCACCTGCACGATCTCTACAACATGTTCGGCGACTGGTACCTGGCGATTGCCGCCTACGACTGCGGTCCGATGACGGTGCAGGCGGCCGTGGAGCGGACCGGCTACGCGGATTTCTGGGAACTGCGCGCGCGGGGCGAGTTGCCCATCGAAACCACCAATTACGTGCCGATCATTCTGGCCATGACGATCATGGAGAAGAACGCGGCGGCGTACGGGTTGGACCAGGTGCAGATGGACCCGCCGCTCGAGTACGATACGGTCGAGTTGACGGCGCTGACGTCGCTTCCCTTGATCGCCGATGTGACGGACACGTCGGCGCCGGAACTGGCGGCGATGAATCCGGCGCTGCTGAGCACGCTGGCGCCGGCCCACTATGCGGTGCACGTGCCGAAGGGCTCCGGGCCGCGGTTGACGGCTGCGCTGGGGCTGATTCCGGCCGAGCATCGCGCGTCGTGGCGGCTGCACCGGGTGGTGGCGGGCGAGACGTTGGCCACCATCGGCACGCGGTTTGGCGTCTCGGCGGCAAGCCTGCTCGAATCCAATCGCCTGCCGAACCATGCGGCCGTGGAAGGCGATTTATTGGCAATTCCGGCCGCCGCGCGGCCCGCGCCGGTGCTGTGGCGCACCGCGCCCCGACGCGGGGTGGCAGGCCGCACGGGCGCGCATGGCGCGTCGCACATGGCATCCGCGGCGCCCTCGCACCGGGCTCCGGCGACGCGTCGGGCATCCAGCAAACTGCACGCAAGCGCCGGGCCGCGAGCGAAGCAGGCCGGCCCCGCGGCAGCCGCGCAGAGGCCCACGCGCAAGCCCACGATGCTCGTCGCGCACGCCACGGGGAAATAGTCGCCGGGCAATTTTTTCGAGACTAACTGTTTTCTCTATTGCCTCCTGGCGAAAAAGGGGTATTCTATGTTTGATTGTGCCCAGACTTCAGGAGGCTTGGCGAATGCCGCATCGCTCACTGATCGCTGCCAAAGACGAAGAAGAGATGGAAGACTTCCACGACTACGAAGACGAGGAGCAGGAGGAACTGGAATCTAAGCTCGACGAGTACGACGAGGAAGACGACGAGGACGAAGAAGAAGGCATCATGGAAATCGAAATTGTGGAAGGCGTAGTCGCTCTCGCGGCCCAGCCGGAGCCGGTTGAGCCCGTGCCGCCCGAACCAGCGGCCGTTGTGGAAGCGCCACCGAAGAAGCCCGTGAAGAAAGCCACCGCGCCCAAGCCGGCCGCGGCCAAGAAGGCCGCCCCCAAGGCGCCGGCCAAGAAAGCCGTCAAGAAAGGTCCCGTGAAAAAAGCTGTCGTAAAAAAGGCCGTCAAGAAGGCCGCCGTGAAGAAGGCTCCCGCCAAGAAGGCTCCGGCGAAGAAGGCCGTGAAGAAAGCCGTGGCGAAAAAGGCCGTCAAGAAGGCGGCGGTAAAGGCGCCGGCCAAGAAAGCTCCGGCCAAAAAGGCTCCAGCCAAGAAGGGCGCGAAGAAGCGCTAACGGGCGGCGGGAACGCCTTCCGCGGTTCCCGCTAGTCTTCCCGGTTCACGACCTGACGGCAGCGCAGGAAGAGTTCGAGCAGCGCTTCGGCGTGTTCGTCCGCCGAGCGCGTGCCGGGTTTGCCGGAAAAGCCGGCTGAGGACTGCGGCGCCTTGCCGTAGCCGGTCTGCAGCGTGATGAACCGCATCAGCTCGAGGGCGACTTCGTCTTTGGTGCGTCCGGCCGCCTGGGACGCCTGGGCGCTGTTTTCCGCGCCGTTCGAGAGATTTTCCGTTTCCGCCATCTTCGTTCCGCTCCTCCGTGTGGTAAAACTCTAGGTTACCCGATTTCACAGCCGATGCCGCTCACCGCCGTACGGCACATTCGAAGAATGCGAGGAGGCGCGCAGGCGCACCTGATGGAAGCCGACGATGGGCAGTGGTACGTCGTCAAATTCCGCAATAATCCGCAGCACCGGCGCATCCTGGTCAACGAGCTGCTGGCTTCGCGCCTGCTGGGCTATTTGCAGGTGGCGGCGCCCGAGACGGCGCTGGTGCGGGTGAGCGAGGAGTTTCTGGCCGGGAACCCGGACATCCACATGACGCTCGGCGCGATGCGGGTGGCGGTCGAGCCGGGCTGGCACTTCGGTTCGCGCTATCCGGGCGACCCGGCGCGCACGGCGGTTTACGATTACCTCCCCGATGCGCTGCTGCCGAAGGTGGCCAACCTCGAGGACTTTCGCGCCATCCTGGTGTTCGACAAATGGGTCGGCAACGCCGACGGNNGTGGCGCGCATGATCGACCACGGTTTCGCCTTCAACGGACCCAACTGGGATTTTCCGGATGCGCCGCTGCAGGGGCTCTACCCGCGGCGCCTGGTTTACGAGAGCGTGCGTTCGCTCGACGATTTCGCGCCGTGGCTGGATCAGACCATGCACTTTCCCGAAGAGGTGATGGACCAGGCCTGGAAAGCCATCCCGCCGGAGTGGATCGAAGACGAAGAGGACGCCGTGGCGCAACTGCTCGGGCGCCTGTTCGAACGCCGCAAGCTGCTCCCGGAGCTGATTGCCGCGTGCCGCCAGGTTCGCACCAACCCGTTCCCCAATTGGCGGTGAGAGGCAAGCGGGAAGTGCCGTGCCATACCACGGCATTTGTCGGCAAGGGCCTTAGTCTCCCAAGAGAATCCGCTGAGAACGCGCTGGAAAGTTAGCGCTAGTCACAGTACCTTCAGCCCTATTCATTACAAACCGCCGCCGCTATAATTTTTATGTACGATACTTTACATTTCGGTCCAAAGGGCGGCGCAATGCTAGGCAACTCGAAGCGAGAGAGGCTTGTGGGTAGATGTTCTGGCAGGCGGCGCGGCGGAGCGGTCATTGAGGCCAGTCTGCTGCTCCCCTGGTTGTTTTTTCTGTTTATCGGCGCGGTAGATGCCGGTTTCGCGCTCTATGGGCTGGTGACGGTGGAAAACGCGACGCGTTCGGCGGCGCTTTGGGCATCGCAGAGCACGACCAACGCGAACACGACCTCGGGCAGCCCGAGCCCGGCGACGGCATGTGCGAACTACGTGATGCCGGCAGTGAAGCTGCTTGGCAACGTTCCTTCGTCGGCAACCTGCACGACGGGTACTTCGCTATCGTCGCTGGCGGTGACCTCGGCCAACCCGGTGGCGTTGACCATGACTGCGCCCACGACAATCCCGGATGGCACGACAGTGCCGGCAGTCACGGTCACGGTTTGGTATCGGACGCCGCAATTAGCCCCGATCCCCGGCATTTTCACAGGACAGACGACGATCAAGCGTTCGGTGACGATGAGGATCCAGCAATGACGCGGCGGAGGGTTCGAGCGCGCAGCCGCAGGAGGGTGCGCGGCAGCCAGATGATCGAGTTCCTGCTGGTGGGGATTCCGGTGCTTTTTGCGATTCTGGCTATCGTGCAAGTGTCGCTTGGGATGTTCACCTACAATACGCTTGCGAGCGCGGTCGACGTGGGGACCCGTTACGCCTCGATACACACGGGCACGGTGGGAACGGTCGCGCAGCAGATCGTCAATAATAGTCCGGGGCTGGTTCCCACCAAGCTGACCCTCACCTTCAGCGGCACCACGGGCGGCACGTCGACCACGGCGGGAACCCTGACCACGGTGGCCACGTGCACGGCGAGCGCATGCCTGGCGAACGCCGCTGCATTTCCGCCCGGGAGCGCTTTTTACGACACGCTTACCGTATCCGGGACTTACCCGTTTGCCACGCCGTTCGCGATGTTCTGGCCGACAGTGGGACCGATGAAGCTGGCTGGCACGGTCAATCTCGGCGCAGCGACAACTCAACTGGTTCAATAAGGCAGGCGAGACATGAGCTATCCAAACACGCAGCAGACGCAGACTGGACGAACGAGGTCCGGAAGGGGCCGGCGCGGCCAGGCACTCGTGATGGTGACGTTCTCGATCACCTTCCTGATGGGGGTGTTGGGACTGGCGGTCGATGTCGGCTGGATGCACTACGTGAAGCAATCCGAGCAGGCGGCGACCGACGCCGCGGCGATGTCCGCGGTGTACGCCGCCAAGTGGCAGTATAATAACCCCGCAGCGAGCCCATCGCACAAGTATTGCTCGACGTCGGGGACCTGCCTGGCGAGCGCGACCGCGTTCACCAGTTGCTCGTCGCTGACCACGGCCGGCTATTCCGCCTATACCGCCTGCGAATACGCCGAGAGCAACGGTTTCCCGGCCAGCGCCATTCAGGTGGCGGAGGGCGTCAACAGCGCGCCGCTGAGCGGCGGAGCCACTGCCGTTTATTGGGCCGAGGTATTGATCGAGCAGAAGGTCCCCCAGTTGTTCTCTGTCGTGCTGGGCAATAAGACCGGGTCTGTGAACGCGTTCACCACGGCGACGATTTCCGCGAGCGCAAGCGCCTGCGTGACGATCACGGATCCGAACTCGACCGACTTCTGGGGCGGCGGCGAGGGAGCGCTGTTCGCCACTGGCACCGGCGCAAGTCTGGTTGCCGGATGCGGCATCGCCGTCATGTCTCCGGGTCCGAACGCGATTTCCGCCAACGGTCAGGGCTCCATCACGGGCGGCGGGATCACCGACTGCGGGGGCGAGAACACACCGCTGGGAAGCCAAAGCACGATTACATCCGGCAGCGGCCTGCCGAACAACACCAATACGAATCCGTGTTCCGTCACCAATCCGAACCTGGGTCTCGCGCTTCCAGCGGTCGGCGGCATAACCGCCTCCGCCGCGTTGAATACCGGCCCCACCTGCGGGAGTTTTCCCAACGGCGAGGCGTCACAGACCACTTTCGACAGCAACACGAACTATGCGACCGGGAAGAACGGCGGATCGAGCAGCACTACCCACCCGATTGTGCTGAACGCGGGGGTCTACTGCGGAGGACTGACTATTCAGGGTGCCGTGGTGCAGTTCAATCCCGGCGTCTATATCATGAATGGGGGCCAGTTCACGATCCAGAATTCATCGACGGTAACCAACACTACTACCGGCGGCGATGGATCGGGTGGAGTCACGTTTTACCTGACGGCGTACGGGGGCCAGAGCTATCACGGCTTTTCGTTTGGCGATTCCAACATCGTCAAGGTCGACCTGACGGCGCCGACCAGCGGCCCATCGGCGGTGGGCAGCCCCGATTATACCGGGATTCTGATTTACCAGGACCCGGGCCTTCCCGCCCCGAGCGGGCCCGGCCAAGCCGACCAGAGCACCATCAACGCGCACGGCACGTTCACGTTGGATGGCCAGATCTATCTGCCCACCACGCCGTTGTTGATTACGGGACAACCCTCCGAAATCGGCATCACGGGCCTCGATGTCTATGCTCTGCAGTTCAACGGCTCCTCGTCCTTGACCATGGCCAACGGAACGTCGAGCAACTCGACTGCCGGGACCGTGGCGATGACCCAGTAGGCGGCACGATTCGCGCGGGAGTGTCTTTTCTCACCGGGCAGGCGTTATCGGCCACGGGCCGCGCCTGCCCTGCGTGTTTTTTGGGGGCGCGCCTTCGTGATTAGCGAGTCGGCGGGCGGGACGAAGGCGGGCGAATGTCGAGATGAATCTCGACGCAGCAGGCCTGGAGGCCCACGCCGCGGATCCGGGCCCGGGCTACGCGAGCGTGCTGGTGCAGAAGGCGCAGCGCCGGGCGGCGATGGGGACTTCGCTCAGGCATTCGGGGCATTTCTTCGTGGTTGGATCGGGCGGGGCTTCGCCGCGATGCAGGCGGGCCGTCAGTGCGTTCATGGGCGCCACCACGAAGAAATAGACCGCCAGCGAAATCAGCACGAATCCGACCGCGGCGTTGAGGAAATCGCCAATCGGGAACTTGCTGCCATTGATGGTGAACACTATGCCGCTGAAATCCGGCTTCCCCACCACGGCGGCGATGATCGGCGTGAGGAGGTCCTTGACCAGCGCCGTTACGACCGCGCCAAACGCGCCGCCCATCACGACGGCCACGGCCAGGTCGATCACGTTGCCGCGCATCACGAACTTCTTGAAACCTTGTAGCATGATTTGCTCCTCACGCTATCATGCCGAATTCCGGGGCGCGATTCAAGGAAGATGCGATCGGAAGACGGGCAAGCTAAAGCATGCCCCACCCATGTCGATGTAGCGCACGCACTCGTGCCGACGCCTGGCGCCCCCAAAAGAGAAGAGGTGTCGAGAAGAGTCTCGACACGGCACGCATGAGTGCGTGCGCTACGTCCGCACCCGAAGCCGGGCACGGCTATTTGGCGATAATGCCTACGCGGCGCGGAAGGCGGCGGAGAGCTTTTCCCAGGTGGTCTCGAGGGCTTCGGGAACCACGCGGGTTTCGCCGGTGGTGGTGACGAAGCTGGTATCGCCGCTCCAGCGCGGCAGCACGTGCATGTGGGCGTGGGCGGCGATGCCGGCGCCGGCGCTCCGGCCGAGGTTCATGCCGACGTTCCAGCCATCGGGGCGATAGACGATGCGCAGGTGCCGGACCGAGTCGCGCGCCAGGCGCATCATCTCGGCCAGGGCGTCGTCGGGCAGGTCTTCGATGGATGCAACGTGGGCGAACGGCACGACCATGACGTGGCCGCTGGTGTAGGGGAAGCGGTTGAGGATGACGAAATTATGGAGGGCGCGGTGGACCACGAAAGCATCGCGGTCGGCGGCGGTGGCGGCGCGGCAGAAGACGCAGACGCCGGGCTCGGGCGGGGCGGCGGTGACGTAGTTGTAGCGCCAGGGGGTCCACAAATAGTCCATGGGAATGGGCGCCGCGCGCGGGGCTACGGGTTCGGGACCTGTTGCGGCGCGGGCGCGGGAGCCTCGGCGGGCACGGCGGGCGCGGCGGAGAGGTTGACGACGTCCTTCAATTCCTTGCTCGGCTTGAAGTACGGAATCTTCTTGGCGGGAACTTCGACCCGCGCCCCGGTCTTCGGATTGCGGCCGATGCGAGGCTGGCGCTGACGCGTGCGAAAGCTGCCAAAGCCGCGAATCTCGATCTTGTCGCCGTTGCGCAAGGAGCGCACGACGCTATCGAAAATGGCCTCCACGATGACCTCGGACTCTTTCCGCGTCATTTCCACTACGCGGGAGACCTCTTCAATCAGATCCGCTTTCGTCATCCCATTCTCCAGAATCTCAATCGGTTATGAATCCGAAGTATCGCCCGATTCGGCTCCATTTGCAAGTTTACTTCGGTTCAGGTTCGCGTAAGTTCATCGCTTCTTCGATGGTGGAAGTCGCCGCGGCGGCGTGCCGCTGGTAGTCCCCCAACCGGGTCTTTTCTTCGTCGTCGACCGCAGCCCGCAGACTGAGGCCGATCTTCTTTTCCGCTTCGCTCATCTTGACGATCTTGAAGGCGAACTCCTGGCCGGCGGCGAGCGGCGGCTCGGCGCCGCGCTTACCGGTGTAGCCCGGCACCTCGGAGAAGTGGCACAAGCCTTCCACGCCTTCGGCCAATTCGACAAACGCGCCGAAGCTGGCCAGGCGGCACACCTTGCCCTGCACCGTATCGCCCACCTGGTGGGTCTGAAAAAAGCTCTCCCAGGCGTCGGGCTGCAACTGTTTGACGCCGAGCGAGAGGCGGTGCGCGGCCGAATCGATGGCCAGAATCACGGCCTGGATGGTCTGGCCCTTTTTCAACACCTCGGAGGGATGCTTGACGCGCTTGGTCCAGGACAGGTCGGAGACGTGCACCAGGCCGTCGATGCCCTCTTCGATTTCGATAAAAGCGCCGAAGTCGGTCATGTTGCGCACGCGGCCCTCGACGACCGAACCGACGCTATAGCGGGTGTCGATGGTGGTCCACGGATTGGGCTCGAGCTGCTTGAGGCCGAGCGAAATGCGGCGCTCCTTGGGATGCACCTCGAGCACCACGGCTTCCACCTGG
>PMKM01000002.1 GCA_003157745.1 Bryobacterales bacterium
CTTCGCGACGCTGAATTGGAGAACTCAGGGTCCGTCGCGGGCGCGCGGTTCCGGCGCAGATATCATCGAAAAGTCAAAACGGCGGCCTTGGTTCGCAGGTAGTCGCAAAGGGTGGGGTCTGTCTGACCTCCCGAAACAGAGTCGCAATGTCCGGCTCGAACTGACTAAGGTCCTGAGTCTCAAGTCGACCGGGGATTTGCCGCTGAACGGTTGTGCGCCGGTCTGGGCTTCGGACGAACTTCCGGTGGGTCGTTCGGACGCGGAATCCACGGCGTGGACAGGAGCAAATACGTGGAAAGTGAAGGCAAGCAGACTGGACGGCGCGCCTTGTTGACGGCAGCCGGACTTATTGCTGCAGGCGGCGTACCGGCGGCCGTCGCATTGCTGGAAGGAACTTCGACCGGCAGCGGGCGGAAACGCGCCCGGTGGGTGAAGAGCGTGGACCATCCAACCTTGGGAGATAAGACCGCCGAGTTTAGGCGGTTCTCCGGCGACAACATCTTCGAGATTTACAAGCAGTTGATAACTGCGCGCGAAGGCGAAGGCTCGTTCGAAGCGGAGCAGGCAGCCAAAGCCAAACGTCTGGCAGGGTGGATGCGAGACAGAAAACCCGGCTTTCGCTTGCCCGACCACCAGTTGAGCGAGGGCGCGTGGACCTTGATGAAGAGTATCAAGCCGGGCGAGGGCCTGCTCTCGTGGACGCGCGTCGCCGTAAACACTCCGGCTGAGTTGGGCGTGGCGCGTCACACCGCTTCTCAGGAGGAGATGGCGGAGACAGTGAAGGCCGCGGCGCGACTCTATGGTGCCGGCCTGGTTGGGATCGCGCCGATGAATGAGAGTTACGTCAACCTTCGGCAAGCGAAGAAGGACATTGTCTTCGAGAGTGTTGAAGTCCCCGCCGTTACCGAAACGAAGTTCGTGATTCCCAGGACGATGAAGTGGGTTGTGGCCATTGCCATCCCAATGGACCTCGACCTTCTCTCGCGCGCGCCTACGTCATTAGGGGACGCCGCCACCGGGCTCGGCTACAGTCACTCCGCGTTCACGGTGGCATCGTTGGCCGAGTTTATCCGCGGCCTTGGCTATCAGGCAATTCCGAGTGTGAACGATACGGCGCTGAGCGTTCCGTTCGCGGTTGAATCGGGCATTGGGGAACTTAGCCGCCTCAATAAGTTAGTCACTCCGGAATTCGGTCCAGCGGTCCGCTTGTGCAAGGTGTTTACCGATCTGCCGATGGCTTGCGACAAGCCCGTCGATTTCGGTTTGGTCGAGTTCTGCAAGAAATGTAAGAAGTGCGCCGAATCGTGCCCATCGGGCGCACTGTCGTTCGACGACGAACCGAGTTTTAAGACTCGGGGACCGTGGAGCAACCCCGGACACAAGGCGTGGTTCGAGGATTCCTACCTCTGCTTTCAGCACTGGCAGCAGGTCGATAACGGGTGCGGCATCTGTTTGGCCAGTTGCCCATACACGAAAGCCGCCCAGGCTTGGGTTCACGACGTAGTGAAAGCCACGGCATCGGTCGCGCCGGCGGCGGACGGGCTGATCCGCATTATGGACAATGCCTTCGGCTACGGGAGACAGCACGTTCCCGAGCAATGGTGGGCGAAAGACGCGCCAACGCGTGTGAGAGGATGACCATGCCCAACGATGCCAACAGTTTCACAATCACTATTCGCAAGCGCCCGTGGTGGTTTTGGGTTGTCGTCGGATTCTGGACGCTGCTGGAAGTATTGTTCCTGCAGACCGCTCTAGCGAGCGCGCGGGAAAGTGAATACCGCGCGGCCGCCATAAGTTGGACTGTGGTTGGCGTTTTGGCAGCCGGCGGTGTCCTGATCTGGTTCCTCCAGGGCCGGTCACGAACGCGGGCCGACTGAAACGGCCAGACCTTGGGACTATTGTGATTGTCTATTCCGCTGTAAAGACACTATCCATGAAACGACTCAGTATTCTCGCACTATCATTCGTCTATATTTGCACCGTCGTGTGCGCACAGGCCCCCATCGGAACACTCGAAGGGCTAATTACCGACCCGGCCGCGGCCCTGGTATCGAACGCGGAAGTCAGCGTCAACAACGCACAAACCGGCCTCACGCGCACAGTCACCTCGTCCCGGCAGGGAGCGTTCCATTTTTCCGATCTGCCCGTTGGCACGTATTTGCTTGAGGTGAAAGCGCAGGGATTCGCGCCGTATTCGGTTCCATCCATTCGCATCGACATCGGCCAAGTTGTGTCCTGGCCCGTGCAGTTGCGGATCGCGAGCGAGCACACCGACGTGAGCGTTTCGGGGCAAGCCGTGACCGTGGACACGAGCCAGACTCTAGGTAACGTGGTTTCCGAGAAGGAGGCGGTTGATCTTCCCCTGAATGGACGCGACCTGACGCAACTCGGCCTACTGCAGCCCGGAGTCGCCCCGATGACCCCTGGCCTCGGCGAGGCGGGCGGCATCGCGCGCAGCGGCCAAGCTTATGCTGTCAATGGGCAGCGGCCGGAATCGAACAACTATCTACTCGACGGAGCCACCAATGTGGACAGCGTGAATGGCGGATACGCTCTGCGCGTGCCCGTGGATGCCGTGAGTGAGTTCCGCATTCTGACACTAAACGCGCCCGCCGAGTACGGCGAGACCAGCGGCGCGACGACATCGATGGTAACCAAGTCGGGAAGCAACTATTTTCACGGCGACCTTTACGAGTTCTTTCGGAACAACGCCATGGATTCCCGCAACTTCTTCGCTTCCCAGACCGAACCCCTACATCGCAATCAATACGGCGCCACCCTGGGCGGACCAGTCCGGAAGGACAAGGACTTTTACTTTCTTTACTACGAAGGGCAGCGCGATTCCGAGGGCAAGACCCAGGCCGCCATTGTACCCACCACGGCGGAGCGGGCAGGCGATTTCTCCGGACTCACGGACCCATCCACGGGACTGTCCACGCCTCTCATCAACGAGTTTACCGGCCAGCCGTTTCCGGGCAACCGAGTTCCGGCGTCCCAGCAGAGTTCGATCGCCTTGCTGGCGGAAAGACTATACCCGTTACCCAACATCGGGACAAACGTATTTGAGTCCACTCAGCTAGGGTCGACAAATTACAACCAGGGTGGCTTCCGTTACGATCACTACTTCGGCTTGAGCGACCAGCTCTTTGCACGCTACTCAACGTCGTCTTTGCACCAGTTTGATCCGATACCAATGGGTGGAGCGGGCGTGCCTGGGTTTCCAGTGACCGACGACATCGTCACGAATTCAGTCACGGGCTCATGGGTCCACCTGAGTTCGCCTGAAACCGTACAGACTGTGCGCGCGTCTTTCTTTCGCAATGTATTTCTAAACGGGCAGGCCGCGAATCACACACCAGGCAGCGATTTCGGATTCCAATACCAGCCCACCCTCGGTATGAACGACGGCGTTCCCTATCTCATCGTGAGCGGTTACGCGGCGCTGGGTAATCCGATTGCCGGACCGCAGGACACCTACCAAAACGACTTCCAGGGATCTTACGCCCTGGCTATGACGCGCGGCCGGCACAACCTTAAGTTTGGCGCCGATCTCACCCGTGAGCAGATGAACTATGACTATGGGATCGCGACCAACGGCTTCTTTGTGTTTGCCCCCTTTCCGGCGAGTGACTCCTTCGCCAGCTTCCTGCTGGGGCAATCGGTGGAGTTCTACCAGGGCGGCGGCCAGTTCGATCGCGGGCTGCGCAAGTGGGTCGCGGCCGGGTACGCGCAGGACGAGTTCCGCGTTAACCCGCGTCTGACTCTCAACTTCGGCCTGCGATACGAGGTGAACACGCCCTACACCGATATTCGGAATCGGATGAACGCGTGGGCGCCCGGCGAGCAATCCACTCTTTACCCGAACGCTCCGAAAGGGCTGGTTTTCCCCGGCGATCCTGGCGTGCCAGCGGGCGTCGCCGCGGTCGACTACCGGGAGGTCATGCCGCGGGTGGGCCTCGCCTGGAATCCATTCGGCGACAACAAGACCATCGTGCGGGCCGGTTTCGGCATCTTCTACGACGGCTTCACGAACGGCACGGGAGGACCGTTGCAGGTCTCCATTGGCGCGCAACCATGGACGGACTTCGATTTGTTGTCGGGGTTGGGGTTCAACCTGGCCAATCCCTATGGGGGCGCCGCTCCTCCATTTGGAACTAAGAACTTCGTCCAGCCGGTCACCATGCTCGCGGCACAATTGGGAATGCTCCCGCCGTACTCACAGAACTGGAATTTGTCCGTCGAGCGAATGCTCGGTAAGGACTATCTGCTTGACGTCCGTTATGTCGGAAATAAGGGCACTCATCTATCACGGTTCATCGAAGCGAACCCCACTGTCTACGGCCCCGGGGTGAATGCGGGCAACAACAACGAAATGCGCCAGTACGCCACGTGCGACTCCGGCGGAGTCTGCAACTTCGCATCAGTCGGACTCGTCGCCGACGACTCCAGTTCCACTTACCACGCTTTGGAAGTCGCCTTTTCGAGGCAGTATGCGCACGGCCTTAGCTTCCTGGCCTCCTATACATTCTCGAAGAGTCTGGACTATATCTCGTCGCTGAACGAAGCTGGGTCGGCGCCCACACTCGTGGCGGGCGAGAACGACTTGGCGCAGAACCCATCCGACCTGGCCGCTGAGCACGGCCCGGCGCTGTCGGATGCCAGGCAGCGATTCATGTTCAGCGGAACCTGGGCGCTGCCGAAATTGCGATCTGCTCCGCGGGCGCTCGCGTTCATCGCCAACGGCTGGCAGCTCAACGCCATCACGAGTCTATCCACGGGCACGCCCTTTACGGTCTACGACAGCGCCGATGTCTCCCTGCAGGGCAGCGCCTCCGAAATGACCGGCTTCTACTCCAGCCGGCCCGACCTCGTTTCCAACCCAAATGCGGGACAACCGCACACGGCGAACGAATGGGTGAGCCGCGCGCCTTTCCTGCAACTGAACCCGCAAACACAGGCTGGCCAGTTCGGCAACGAGGGACGCAATGTGGTGCGCGGTCCGGGCATCGAAGACGCCGATGTCTCGTTGTTCAAGTACTTCAACATCGACGAGACTCGGCGTGTGCAGTTCCGTGCGGAGTGTTTTAACCTGCTCAATCATCCGAACTTCGGACTACCGGAGAATGACCTGGAGTCTCCGGCGTTCGGCCAGATCCTCCAGGCCGGTTCGCCGCGTCTGATGCAACTCGCAGTCAAGTTGGTTTTCTAATGTAGTTCGCCTAATACAAGTTCGCAAGTCGAGGATAAACACAGACAGGCGCATCCTGTTGCTTGTCTGTGTTCGTCAGTGGCTATTTGGCGTTTGACGCAATTGTCGAACATCCTACGCGCCACACTCGAACACTACCACGCCCGCCTTGCGACCTTCGGCCGCTACCTAACTCAGCCAAGCAGCCGCTCGACCGCTTACTTACTGTCTTTTTCTCCCTGTCCTATGACTGATAACTTGCTTCAGTACGGCCAACTCTGTAAGTCACTGCCACTAATGCGAACGTATTATTGCTTCGACGCTGACACCGTCCGATAGTAGACAGGTAGGTGGACGCTTCTGTCACATCAACGTCTCTTGAGGAGAGAATGCCATACGTGTCTCGCATGGGGCTCCGTACGGAGTCTCGGTCGCCGTTGATCGCCGCGATCCTGAGCGTAGGATGCGGTTTTACGCCGGCGCTGGCGGCGCCACCTCCCGATAAGCCAGCTACGCCGGTCTCTTTGCGCTTAATCGTGGTTGAGTCGGCCGAGAAGGCCCAACGGACTCTGGAGTTGCTCATGGGCGGGGCGGACTTCGCGGTGCTTGCCCAAGAGACGTCCATGGACCCCGTATCGGCCGATGGTGGGTTCATGGGTGACGTCGCGCCTCCCGGCAACCACGGCAACGACTGGATCAGCCTCCGTCTGCTGGGAGTGAAGGCCAACCGTTCGGCCATAGGCGCGCGGACTAGGGTGACCGTCGACAACGGGGGGCAGGGAGTGCGCGCCATTTACCGCATAGTCGCGTGTGCCGACTTTGTGAGGCAGATCACTGCCGCCCGCACAACAACTCGCCTATCCACGGAGAATATCGGATGAAAGGCCTGGCAAGAGTTATGGCGATTGCCGCTCCGTTTGCACTGATGCTGGTTTGCGGCTTTGCGCCTGAACCGGTACGAAGCCCCGCAGAAGACATTATCGTCACAGCCGCTCCAGTCTATGAGCCATTGGCGGCCTTGCGCGGAGAAGAACGCTTTTCAAAGGGCGCGCAATTGCTCGCGATTCATGAAGGCAAGGCGGAACCGCTGGTGACGGGCTTTGCGGCAACTGCGGATGCGAATATTTCTTTCGATGCAACAACGGTGCTCTTCACTGGCAAACAAAGATCCGGCGATCCATGGCAGATATGGGAGTTGACGCTGGCTAATCACTCTGTGCGCAAGGTGGTCGACACGGCAACCGATGCCGTGCGTCCGCTCTACCTTCCCGGCGGCCGGATCGCCTGGGCCGAGCGCTCGCCATGGGGATTTCGACTGGAGTCCGCCGAGGACGGGCATTCGCCTCCCACTGCTCCATTGAATCCAACGGCATCGGGGAAGTTGCCGCTCACATATGCGCACGCCAGCGCGTTTCCATCCGAAGTATTGGCAGACGGGCGCATTCTCTTTGAAGCCGGCTTTCCCCTCGGCACCGGCGCAACGCCCGAGTTGTACGTCGTCTATGCCGACGGCTCCGGCGTGGAATCGGTTCGCTGCGATCACGACAAGGCGCGGTGGGGCGGGACGCAGTTGGCCAATGGCGATGTGGTCTTTACGCATGGAGGCTCGCTGGCGCGTTTTACTTCGCCACTGGCGCATGAGTCGCCCATTGTTGCGCCGCGCGCCGAGTATGATGGCACGATTTCCGAGACAGCCTCTGGCACATGGCTTGTGAGTACGCGGGCCAGCGCAGGAGCGCACTACGCATTGAAGTTATGGAAGCCGGGTACGGCGGCGCTGCGAACATTGCTTGCTCAGACCAGCGAGGATATTGTCGAGCCTGTTCTTGTTGCGACGCGTACAACACCCAAGCGTCACCCCTCCGGGCTGCATGATTGGAGTTACGCGAATCTGCTTGCCCTCGATTCGCGCCTCTCACGCGAAGGGGATCTTCGCGTTGAGCCTGCATCGGTGCGGCTGGAGACGCAAGACGCTGAAGGTCGCGCTGTCGTTACAGGAACAGCGCCGGTGGAGTCGGATGGTTCCTTCTTTGTGCAAACTCCAGCCGACAAGCCCATTCGCTTCGCTCTGCTCGACAAGAAGGGTGCAGTGCTGCGCCAGGAACACGGGTGGTTTTGGATTCGCCGAGGAGAACAGCGCTACTGCACGGGCTGCCATACGGGGCCTGAGCGCACGTCGGAGAATCGCTTGCCAGCTGTACTGCTGCGTACCACAATCCCCGCAGATCTTACGGGCGATAAGAATCCGCGCGAAGTGCAACACCGGACGTCAGGAGGCAACTGAGATGAACTTCCGCTTTCTTTATTTGATAGGTGCAGCCTCGATGGCCGTTGCGCAAACTGCTCCGATCGCTCAACCCACTCATGGTTCGAAAGCGCCGTCTGGCCCACCCCAAGTGGCGCCGGCGATTCGCTTTGAAGATGCGAGCGACAAGGCGGGCATCAACTTCACGCACAGTTTCGGATCGCGTCAGATGGGCTCTCTACTGGAAGATACCGGCGCGGGCTGCGTGTGGCTCGACTACAACAATTCCGGTCTGGAGTCGCTCTATGTTCTGAACGGACGGCCGCTGGACGATTCGGTGCATCCGTTTCCTCTGAAGGTGAAGCCGAATCCTCTGCCGCACAATCATCTCTATCGGAACAACGGCGACGGCACCTTCACCGACGTTACGGAGAGCGCAGGGCTTGATCCTGATATGTATGGAATGGCCGTGACGGCTGGCGACTATGACAACGATGGCTTTGTCGATCTGCTGGTGACCGGATACGGCAAAACGATTCTCTATCACAACGACGGCAATGGGCACTTTACCGACGTGACCAAGAAGGCCGGCATCAATGTGGACGGCTGGGCAATTAGTTCGACGTGGCTCGATTACGACAAGCACGGTTGCGTCGGTCTGTTTGTGGGCCGTTACGTCAAGTTCGATCCCACTTATCGCGCCTTTTATGCGCCGACCAATTATCCGGGACCGCTGGATTACGAGGGCGAGACGAACAAACTTTTCCATAACAACTGCGACGGCACATTTACGGACGTATCCGACAAGTCGGGTATCAGCGCCTATGTGGGCCGGACGATGGGAGTCACAGCTGCGGACTTCGATAATGACGGCTGGGACGACATCTATGTCTCCAACGATCGGACGGAGAACTTTCTCTTTCACAACAAGCATGATGGAACTTTTGAAGAGATTGGCACCGAGACGAACACGGCCTACGGACAGAATGGCGAATCGACTTCGTCAATGGGGCCTGTGTTTGCCGATCTCGAAGGTACGGGATGGCTGGATCTGTGGGTGACCGACGGGCGCTACAACCGGCTGCTGCACAACACGGGAACAATGAGTTTTGAAGATCTCGGCGTAGAGAATGGTGTTTCCCAGGCAAACGCGCAATACGCGAGCTGGGGCGCGGGCATATACGACTTCGACAACGATGGCCAGCTCGACATTCTAATCCTTCACGGCGGGCTCGTTCACTTGATCCCACAAGAGCACACGTTGTTTCGTGGGCTTGGGAAGGGGAAGTTTGTGGATGTTTCGCGTGAGGCAGGTTCGGTGCTGAGCGTGCGCACAACAGCGCGCGGCGCATGTTTTGCCGACTACGAGAACAACGGGAAGGTAGATGCTTTCGTGGTGAATCTCGGTTCGAAGGGAACGCTGCTGCACAACGTTTCGACGAATACAGGCCATTGGATTGCGATCAAGCTGAAAGGGGCCAGTACCGGGAAAACCGGAACGGGGAGCAATCGCGACGGTATTGGAGCAAAGGTGGAAGTCTTTGCGGCGGGCAAGCGCCAAACGGCGGAGCGCGTGGCTGGCTCAGGCTATCTCTCACAGAACGATGAGCGTCTGCACTTCGGTTTGGGCGCAGCAACGACGGTGGACAAACTCATCGTTCATTGGCCGAGCGGACGTGAGCAGACGCTCGAAAATCAGCCAGTGGATCGTGTGCTTACCGTGGAGGAGCCTAAATGAGCCGGCAAGCGCAGAATGAATATCGGCCTGGCGTGTGCGGTGGATTTGTCGCCGTAGGCGTGGCGTTGCTTTCGGTCGTTCTGTGGACAGGCAGGCCTGTTCGCGCAGCCGTGCAACCGGAGACGAGCACTTCGGCAGACTACGCTTCGCCGATTGAAGTATTGCTTTCACCTGACGGCGCGCGGCTATATGTACTCTGCCAGCAAAGCGACGGAGTGCGCGTGTTGAATGCGGTCAGCTTCGCGGTGATCAAAAACATTGCAGTGGGTCGCGTACCTCGTGGACTTTCGCTTTCTCCCAAGGGCGACAAGCTGTTCGTGACAAACGCCTGGGACGATACGATCTCGGTGATCGATACAGAAGCGCTTGAAGTTATCCATACCTGGCCGGTGGGCGCGGAGCCGTCGAGCGTGCTTGAGAATCTATCTGAAAAGCACCTGTTTGTGGCCAATCGGATCAGTAACGATATAGCCGTGCTCGATGCCCAAACCGGAGTGGAAGAAAAGCGACTGGTGGCTGGACGCGGAGCCAGCTATCTTGCACTCTCGCCCGACGGTAGCCGCATTTATGTGACGCATGTTTACCCGAAGATCGTTCCGCGGCGTACAGGGTTGGAAAACAGGCTCCCACCGGAGTCGGAGATCACAGTAATCGATGCGGAGCGAGCGGTTGTAGTGGATCGCGTGCCGCTGCCCGCAATTGCGGGCGTCTTTCACGTGGCATTATCAGCCGACGGCCACCTGGGTGTTGCGGCCGAGTACCACCCCAGGAACCTTTTGCCGCTGGCGCACGTGGAACACGGAGGAGCTTTCACCTATTCGCTCGAATTGTTTGGCGCGGATGTGGGCAAAACGCCCGTCGAAGTTCCACTCGATGAGTTGAACCGCTATGCTTCGCAGCCTTTCGGCGTGGCTATAATGCCCGACAAGTCGCGAATCTACGTTACATGCGGCGGTTCTGAGATTGTGACCGTGATCGATGTGCCGCGCCTGCTCCGCTTCATCCACACGCACAACGGTCCCTTCGCACAGGATCTCTCCGCCAGCGCCAATTACGTTGTGACACGCATTCCCGTGGGATTGAATCCGCGGGGCCTTGCGTTTTCTCGTGACGGGCGCAGGCTGTTTGTAGCCAACCGTTTGAATGACACAGTAAGCGTAATCGACACGCGCATTAATCGGGTTGCTTCCACTATTACGCTGACCGGATCAACAACCTCCCCTTCGCCACTTCCAAGAGAGGACGATCTGACTATCGCGAGTAGCGTCGTCGACGGAAAGAGCACCTGCTCAAAATGCCACGGCGATGGCCGCACGCAAAGTCAATATGCGCCGACACCTGAAGATTTGCAGAACCTGGTTGACGAGCACAAAGAGCGCATGGTTCCCAGTCTCGCGTCAAGTGGATCGAAAACAATCTCGCCTCTGCGCCGCGGAGAAGAGATCTTCTATACCTCGCGCTTCTCGTTCCAGGGCCAGATCGGTTGTGCAAGTTGCCACATCGATTCCACATTCGACGGCGTGCAATGGAACCTGGAACCGGATGGGTTTGGCCGCAACACTGTGGACAACAAATTACTTGAAGGCATCGTGGACACGGAGCCATATAAGTGGACCGGAACCAACCCAAACATTCCCACCGAGTGCGGACCGCGGACCGAAAAGTACTTTTGGCGGTCGGAGAACTACGACGAGCGAATGCTTACCGATTTGGCCGTCTACGTTCGGAGTCTGGCTCCGCGCCCCAATCGCTGGCGGCAAGCAAATGGCGAATTGACGTCGGCGCAGGAACGAGGCAAGGTGTTATTCGAGCGCGCGGTGGACAAGTTTAAGAAGCCTATCCCGGAAAGCAATCGATGCTCCAGTTGCCACAGCGGGCCGAAAGGCACGAACCAGAACATCTTCGATGTGGGAACGCGTAAACCCAACGACAATACGGGACTTCTGAAGGCGCCAATGCTAACCAATATCGCACTCACAGCCCCTTACCTGCACGATGGGTCGGCGCGCTCGCTCGAAGAGATATGGACAATCTACAACCAGGACGACAAGCACGGCCGGACCAACGATCTGACCAAGGATGAACTCAACGATCTGATCGAGTATCTCAGGACTCGATAAAGGGGGGATGTGATGAAGAAGCTCTGCATGATCGCAATGCTACTGGCAGCCGCCGCGATTGCTCTTGTCCCGCTGGCGGTTGCCGCGCCGCCGCAGATGCCGCGCTATCGCTTTGAGAACTTCACGACTGCGAACGGTTTGCCAAACAACCACGTCTTCGCGGTGCTGGTCGGGGGAGATCGTATCTGGGCGGGCACGGAGAAAGGACTGGCGGTCTACGAGAACCATGCCTGGAAGGTCTACACAACCGCGGACGGGCTGGCACATCGCGCCGTCATTTCTCTCGCTCTGGACAAGCGTACCGGCGATGTGTGGGCCGGTACAATGGGTGGCCTAAGCCGGATTTCGGGCGGACACATCGATAGCTTCACGCAGTTGAACTCGGGGTTGAGCAACGACGTGGTTTACAACATCTCAATCGAAGGCGAGAACGTGTGGATCGCCACTGCCGCCGGCGGTTGCCGCCTGAACCTGCACACAAATCAGTGGTCGCTTTACAACGAGCGCAACACGCCCATGGGCGAGATTTGGACGTATGCGGTATCTGCCACGCCTACCAAGGTCATTTACGGCATTTGGGGCAGCGGCATTCTCGAATACGATCAGAAAACCGCGAAGTGGGACAGGTACGACGATCCCGACGGAGAAACCGAGATGGTGCTCTACAAGGATCAGGGCCTCATCCATGAGATTGTCACTTCCGTCAGCTATATCGAGAAGGACAACGTTATATGGGCGGCCACGTATTTCGGCGACAGCCACTATGATGGCCGCTACTGGCACAACTTTCTCGTCAAGGACAGCGGCCTTCCCTCGAACTTCACCAATCAGGTGAAAGGCGTGGATGCCGATCGCGCCTGGTTCTGCACTGACAAGGGACTGGCCTATTACGATGGCGTGAACTGGGCTGTCTATCGTCCTTCGCTTACAGACGGCAAGCCGGAAATGACGGTACGCGACGCAAAGGGCATCGTAACGCCCGTTCCCGTGACCACGGCGCCAGCGCACAGCTACATGCTCGGCATCGACTTTCAAGGGGGCGATATTTGGGTGGCAACTGCGGAAGGGTTGAGCCACGGCATTCGTCAACCGTAAGAAATCAGGATTGCCGCGAAGGCATGGGCATAGAGGTGAAATGCAACTGTGATATTCCCGACGGACAAACACGCTGAAGACAGCAAGGAGTTATTGCGATGCGCAAGAAATGGTTGTTGGTAATATTCGGTATCTTCGCTACTGGTCTAGCGCCTCATTGCCTGGGCCAGGAGGCGGCCACGAGCATGGAGACGAGCGCTGGAAAGAGAGTATGCGAGTGCGGCGCGCATCCTCCAAAACCTCCACGCGACCGCGAAGTTACGCCCTATGCGGGAGAACCGGCGGACATGCGACCGTATGCCAGGTTTAGAGAGCCCTACGACACCAACTACACCCGTCCCAACATCTATGTGGGCGCAGCAAGGAATATCCCAGATCCCAAGGATCTGACTGAGGTGCGCATTGGCTTTTTCGGGCCAATCGAGAACAACTCGGAATCGGTTCTTGGATTGCGAATGCTGCACGGCGCGCAGTTGGCGGTGGAAGAGGCAAATGCTGGTGGCGGCTATGGAGGCAAGCCCTTCAAACTGATGGTGCACAACGACTATAACAACTGGCAGGCGAAGGCGGTCTATGGCGATGTCCGGCCCACTGACGCGGCGATCTGGGGCTCTGCCTCAAATGAGACCGTGAAGATGGCCTACGACGAAGAGGTCTGGGCGATCTTCGGCTCCATCAGTTCGGAGTCAACGCACATTGCACTGCGCGTGGCCCTGCGCGCGGAGCTTCCGGTCGTCAGTTCGGCCAACAGCGATCCTACGGTTCCCGAGACCACCATTCCGTGGTACCTCGGGGCCATGCAGGATGACCGGCAGCAGTATCTTACGTTGGCTCGCCACATCTATACCGAGCTTGGCTTGAAGCGTGTAGCGGTTCTCAGGGCGAGCAGCCGATACGGCCGTTATGGCCTGCCAAAGTTTCTCGATGCCTCGCGCCGTCTGGGCCATCCGGTGGCGATGGAGCAGATCTTTCAGCCAGGAGACAAGGATTACACTAAGCAACTGAAGGTGATCCGCAGTTCGCGCCCCGATGCCGTCCTTCTGGTAGGAGACGAGTCGGAGGCGGCAGCGATTCTAAGGCAAATGCGTGCGGCAGGGATGAAGCAGCGCGTGTTTGGAGCGTTTCGCACTTTGGGCGATACGCTACTGAAAGAGGCCGGCGATGCCGCTGAAGGGTTCGAGGCCGTGTATCCCTACGATCCCAACCGCAACGACCCGCACTGGATCGACTTCAACCGCCGATTTGAGAACCGGTTCCACGAAAAGCCAGAGCAGTTTGCCTCGATGGCCTATGACACGATGAATCTGCTGCTGGATTCGATTTGCAAGGCGGGGCTGAACCGGGCGCGGATTCACGACGCGCTGGCCAATGTCGAAGAATACGATGGCGTGACTGGGCACATGGTCTTCGATCCCAACCTAAAGAACACAGCCCCTTTGTACCTAGGCACGGTACATAACGGCGCAGTCACTTTTCGCGTTGCCTTGATGGAAAAGACTCGGGCCGTTGCGCTAGCGAGTGCAGCGCCACAGAGCCCTCTTTCCACGCAATCGGCGCCCGCGGCCATGCAGGCGCCTTATGCGCGTGTGGGCGAGGATGGCGTCGACTATGCGGGGCCGCGTCGCACGGATGCGCCGTCAGGACCAGTGAGCATCGTAATCTTCGGGCCAAGAGCCTCTGCAGTAGTTGCAACACCGGAGATGCAGGCCGAGATCGCGTCGAGCGCAATCAAGGGGCGCGAGCTAAAGCTGTTGCCGGTAGAGAGTGGTCAGAAGTGGGGAGCCGCATCCACTGCTCTAGTTAAGGCTCTTATGGACGATCATGCTTTGGCAATTCTCGCGCTGGATCGCAATTCCGGTCATCTGGCCGAGCAAACGGCACTGAAGAGGTCTGTGCCAGTAGTGGCTCTCGCAGCCGATAAGACGCCGACTTCGACAAACATCCCTTGGATGTTTCGGCTCCAGCCCGATACGACTCCGGCCACTGCACTGCGGATGCTTGTGGCAGCTGAATGCAGCAGCGGCGCCAATCCAGAAAGGCTCAGAAATGTGCTGGCTTCGGACAAAGGCATCTCCGGCGTTTCTTTTCTGACTACGGGCGAACCGCGTAAACAGTAACGCAAGAAACGTGGTGCGCGGTCCGGTAATCGAAGACGCCGATGTCTTACTGTTCAAGTACTCCAACATCGACGAGACCCGGCACGTGCGGTCCCGAGCCGAGTGCTTCAACCTGCTCAACCATCCGACCTTACGACTGCCAGAGAACGACCTGGAGTCACCCGGGTTCGGTCAGATCCTGCAGGCGGGATCACCGCGTTTGATGCAACTCGCGGTCAAGTTGGCCTTCTAATGTAGTTTGCCTGAGATCGATAGGTTATCGCAGATAAACACAGTAGGCGCACGCTGCTGCTTGTCTGTGTTCATTTGCAGTGATTCGTCTCTTGACCCACTTGTTGGACATTATACGTAGCGCATTCGCACACTGCCGCGCCCGCCTGCGACTGTCGACCGCTCCCTAACTCAGTCAGGAATCCGCTCGCTCTCGTGCGCACAGTCACCTTCTCCCTATTGTGTCGCTTACAACTTGTCCCAGCGCGGCACACTGTGCAAGTCACTGTCACTAATGTGAACCTAGTATTGCTTCGACGTTGCCCTCGTCCGATAGTAGAGACGTAGGTGAAAGCGTCTATCACATCAACGTCTCTTGAGAAAAGAATGCCACACGTTTCTCGCATGCGACTCCTTACCGAGTCGCGGTCGCTGTTGATCGCCGCGGTCCTGAGCGTAGGATGCGCCTTTACGCCGGCGCTGGCGGCGCCGCCGCCCGATAGGTCGGCAACGGCGGTGTCTTTGCGCTTGATCGTGGTCGAATCGGCCGATAAGGCACAGCGGACACTGGAGCTGCTCAAGGGCGGCGCGGATTTCGCGGTGCTTGCCAAGGAGACGTCCACGGATCCTACATCGGAAGATGGTGGGTTCATGGGTGACGTCGATCCAACCATGCTCCGTGCCGAACTGCAAGCGGCTTTGAATGGCTTAATTCCCGGGGAGTTCTCGGGTGTTGTTAAGCTGCCCAGGGGATATGCCATCTTGAAACTACTGAAGGCCGAGGAGTTGATCGCACTTGAAAGAGCCAAGCAGGCAAGGGAGTTCGCCATCAACTCAAGACTCACCTTGCGCTACTCATTTGGCGTCGATGGCCTTAGTGACGCCGAATCCGCATGGAACAACTTCCCCAAGGAGGAGCACTGGGAGCAGGACCTGCGCCGATCCTGCCAGACCCAACGGCAGTCGATGGCGGCGCTGACGGAGCGGCAGAACCGGTTGCTGGCCGAAGCTCAGGCTTCACCGGCCACCGAGAAGACCGATTACGACATCTTGTCCCTTCAGATGTCCATTGGACTGCATTCCGCTTACAAAGGGGAGATGGACCAGGCTATAGGGGTATGGGAGCAGGCTTACCCGGTTGCATTGGCCGAAATTCCGAAAGCGGCCGACTATCTCGATGAGATGATCGGCATCGGTTACTTGCAGAAGTTGCAGATGGAAAACGGCGTGTACCATAGCCCTGGCGATCGGTGCATTTTTCCCATGGCGGCCGGCGCGAGCTACGCCCGGACCGAGAGCGGCGAGACGGCAATCCGTCATTTCTTGTCGAGTCTCGAGAAAAAGCCCGACGACCTGGAACTGAAGTGGCTGCTGAACCTGGCGTATATGATGTTGGGACAGTATCCGGCGGATGTGCCGCAACGGTACCTTCTGCCGCCCCCGCTGTTCGAATCGACAGCCGACATCGGTCGCTTCAAGGACGTGGCCCCCGAAGCCGGATTAGATGCCTTCGACGAAGCCGGTGGAATGATCGTTGATGACTTCGAGAACAATGGCCTCTTTGACGTCGCGACGTCAAGTTTCGACGCGTGTGGCCCGATGCACTATTTCCACAACAATGGCGACGGCACGTTTACGGATCGAACGGCCAAGGCTGGCTTGTCGAATCAATTGGGCGGGCTGAACATGATCCAGGCCGACTATAACAACGATGGCTGCGTGGACATCCTAGTGTTGCGCGGCGGGTGGGAGCTTACGGCGCAGCGCAAGTCGCTGCTGCGCAATAACTGCGATGGCACGTTTACGGATGTCACAAAAGAAGCTGGCCTGGCGGAACCGACGCGGACGCAGGCCGCGGTCTGGGTGGATATCAATAATGACGGCTTGCTCGATCTTTTCGTGGGCAACGAAAACGGTCCCGCGCAGCTCTTCCTGAACAATGGCGATGGAACATTCAAAGACATCTCGCATTCCGCCGGAATAGACAAAGTGTCGTTTGCTAAGGGGGTTGCGGCAGCGGACTACGACAACGACGGCTACGTGGACCTGTACGTGTCGAACTTAATGGGCGACAACTACCTGTACCACAACAATCACGATTTAACGTTTACCGACGTTGCGAAGGAGGCTGGCGTTTTGGGGGGCCCGGGGCAGGGCTTTGCCACCTGGTTTTTCGATTACGATAACGACGGGCTGCCCGATCTCTTCGTGACAAGCTACTACATGTCGCTCGACGAGACCGTTCGAACCTATGTTGGGCTGCCGCACAATGCCACAACGTTAAAGCTCTACAAAAACCTCGGCAACGGCACGTTTCGCGATGTGACCGCGGAGACCAGGCTGGACAAGGTCTTCATGCCGATGGGCGCCAATTTCGGCGACGTCGATAACGACGGATATCTAGATATCTATCTTGGCAACGGCAATCCGTCTTATGCGTCTTTGACGCCAAGCGTTCTGCTTCACAACAAGGACGGGAAGTACTTCGAGAACATCACGGCGTCCTCAGGACTGGGTGAATTGCACAAAGGACATGGCATTGCATTCGCCGATATGGCGAACACGGGAAACGAGGACATCCTGTTCCGAGTCGGCGGGGCTATCCCGGGGGACAGCCACGCAGTCCGACTGTTCAAGAATCCTGGCAACCATGGCAACGACTGGATGAGCCTTCATCTGGTCGGGGTAAAGGCCAACCGTTCGGCCATAGGCGCGCGGATTAAGGTGACCGTAGAGAACGGGGGACAGGGAGTACGCGCCATTTACCGAACTGTCGGCAGCGGCGGGTCGTTCGGCGCGTCACCGTTTACGCAGCACATTGGCCTGGGCAAGTCTGCGCGGATTCTGAGCCTGGAAATATGGTGGCCTAACGGAAGCCGGACGCCGCAGAAGTTCACCAACGTCGGGAAGAACCAGTACCTGGAAATCAGAGAATCCGCCCTAGAGTATACCAAGCTAGTGCGCCCGCCGTTCCAGCTAGGTGGCGCGACCGGGGACGCCGTGGCCCACTTGAAAGAGAGTGGCCAAGCCACCAAGCAAGGATCCAAGCAGTGATCCCACGGCAGCTCTTCCATTGGACCCCACCATCTTACCGGCGATGGCACTGCTGCCGCGCGCGGGCCGTCTTCGCGGCTCTGAGCCGTACAGCGTGGCCGGCCGGATAACGATGGCATACGCCAGATGTGACGAGCGGGCGAGGACGCATTGAGACGCCGTGTGATACTGATCCTGGCAGTGAGCGCCGTTTCCGGGGTGGCGCAGACAGCCAAGCCGCGGGAGAACCTGCGAGGCTTGACCAGCGAGGCAATCAGCAACAACCCGGAGATTGTGGCGGCCCAAGAGAGATATGAAAGCGCGCGACAGCGGCCGACCCAGGAGAGCAGTCTGCCGGACCCCAAGGTCTCGGTTGGCTACACGAGTGTTGGCAATCCTCTCCCCGGCGCCGGCTTAGGGAGCCAAGTGCTCGCCAACGCCCGCTTGATGGTCTCGCAGGAAGTGCCCTTCCCAGGGAAGCTCAAGCTCAAGGGCGACATTGCGTACACAGACGCCCAGGCGAAGTTTGAACAGTATCAATCAGTCCAACTGGCGGTAGTCTCCCGGCTGAAACAGGCTTACTATCGCCTTCAGTACACGTATGCGATATCCGATGTGTTGGTCCGCAATCGCGCTCTGCTGGAGCAGTTCTTGAAAGCCACTGAAGACCGCTATTCCGTCGGGAAGGCCGTGCAGCAGGATGTGTTTAAGGCGCAGATGCAACTCACCGTCATCGAAACGCGGATCGTCAAGATCGAGCAGGAACGAAGAAGCCGCGAGGCCGAGATCAACAGCCTACTAAATCGGGCAGCGGGATCTCCGATCAACCGCCCGGAAGATGAACCACCGAAGGACCTCACCGCTACGCTTGAAGGACTATTCACCTCCGCGCGCGAGAAGTCTCCCATCCTTGCCCGAGATCGGAAACTGATCCAGCGTTCGGAACTGGCCGCAAACATCGCCCGGAAGAATCTCTATCCCGACGTCACCTTGAACGCAGGATATTACAACCGCGGCGGCATGCCGCCCGCGTACGAGATTCGAGCGGATTTTGCGATTCCGCTCTACTCCTGGCGGAAGCAGAGAGCCGGAGTGAACGAGCGGGTTAGCGATCTTTCCCAGACGAGAAGCGCGTACGAAGCTTCGGACCAGACGCTCCGGGCCCAGATTCAGGACGAGTTCTCCAAAGCTCAGGCTTCGGCGAGATTGATGAAGCTCTATGCGCAAACCCAGGCGCCGCAGTTACATGGGGCGTTGGCTACCCCTACTACCTCCAACGAGGATGAACTCTTTGTGGCGCAGGCAGCGCAAAACCTAAGGACGATATCCGGACAGATCGTTTTGTTGCAATCCGATATGGCGCTAAGAGCGTCGATTATCGGCTATGAGACGGGGACCGTCGACTTTCCATCGGTGCTTTCCAGCGCGTCGGTGGTGCTCGAATTCGAAATGAACTATTACGACGAAGCGCTCAACTATTCACTGGCGCTGAGCCGCCTCGAAGAAATCACGGGCCAACCGCTGACGAATTGAAACGAATCCGATGACAGTCATTCGAGCAATTGGTTTACTGGCGGTGATCGCAGCCGCGTTTGCAGGTGGATATGCATACAAGGCCACCAACGGCTTGGTGGCGGCAACCGGCGAGAAGCCTGACCGCAAAGTTCTCTATTGGGTGGACCCGATGCATCCGGCATACAAGTCGGATAAGCCCGGGATCGCGCCCGATTGCGGCATGAAGCTGGTGCCAGTATACGGAGATGACGTTGCCACATCCGCCAACGCCGACGCATCGACAATGCCCGCCGGAACCGTGCAGATTTCGCCCGAAAAGCAACAACTAATCGGCGTGAGGTATGGTGAGGCCGAAGTGAGAAGTGGCTTCAGGACGATCCGCGGAGTGGGTCGAGTGGCCATCGACGAAACCCGCATCCAGCGGGTGCATACGAAGGTGGACGGCTGGATCGACAAGGTGCTGGTCAACTTCACGGGAGCGTTCGTGAAGCAGGGCGACCCGCTGCTGACCATCTACAGCCCGGACATGCTGGCAGCTCAGAGAGAGTTACTACTGGCGACGAGAGCAAAGACCATGATGCAGAACAATCCGCTGCCATCGGCATATGCCCAAAGCGAATCGCTTCTCCAGGCCACTCGCCGCCGCCTGGAGCTGTGGGACCTAAGCGACGCGCAAATCAATCAGGTGCTGCAGAGCGGACAACCAATCAAAAACACCACACTCTACTCGCCTGCGACGGGCTACGTGACGGATCGCAAGGCCTTTCCGCAATTGAAGGTAACCTCCGAGACGGAACTCTATACGATTGTCGATCTCAGCCATGTCTGGATCGTCGCCGACGTGTTCGAGCATGAAGCCCAGAACGTTCGCGTCGGCGAAGCGGCGAGTGTGTCCTTTCAGGCACTTCCCGGCCGGGTGTTCAATGCGCGGATCACCTATATCCAGCCGGATGTCGATCCAACCACACGCACGCTCAAGGCGCGTCTCGATATGGACAACCCCGCTCTCCTGCTCAAGCCGGACATGTATGCCGATGTCGAACTTCGCGTCAATCTTCCATCGACCCTCACTGTGCCCGCGGAGGCGGTGCTCGATGCCGGCGAACGGAAGTCCGTGTTCATCGACCGCGGCAATGGCTTCTTCGAGCCCCGGCGCGTTACGACCGGCGAACGGGTTGGCAATCGCATTGAAATCCTATCGGGTCTCAGGGGAGGTGAACGCGTCGTCAGTTCCGGCAACTTCCTCATCGATTCCGAAAGTCAGATGGAGGCCGCTGGGGCGGGCATGCGCGAGACGCCCGAGGCCGGAGCCATGAGGCAATGATCGACGCGGTCATTGAGTTCTCGGCCCGGAACAAGCCCGTCGTCTTCGTCCTGGTCGCAGCGGCGGTAGTTGCCGGGTTGTGGTCGATGCGAACCGTTCCGCTCGATGCGCTACCGGACCTGAGCGACACGCAGGTAATTGTCTATTCGCGCTGGGACCGCAGCCCCGACATCATGGAAGACCAGGTCACCTACCCGCTCGTGGCGGCGATGTTGGGTGCCCCAAGAGTGAAGGATGTGCGGGGATTCTCCGATTTCGGCTATTCGTACGTCTACATTATCTTCCAAGAGGGCACGGACATCTATTGGGCGCGTTCCCGCACGCTTGAATATCTTTCGACGGTCCTGCCGCGCCTGCCGCAGGGTGTGAAAACCGAACTTGGACCGGATGCCACCGCCGTTGGTTGGGTGTTTCAATACGCCCTGCTCGATACCACGGGCAAACAGAGCCTGGCCGATCTGCGCAGCTATCAGGATTGGTATCTGCGTTACTACCTGAAGTCGGTCCCAGGCGTCGCCGAGGTCGCACCCTTGGGAGGCTTCGTGCGGCAGTATCAGGTGAACGTCGACCCTGACAAGCTCCAGTCATTCAATATCCCCGTTGGCAAAGTGGTAAATGCAGTGCGCAGCGGCAACAATGACGTCGGCGGGCGACTGGTCGAGTTTACGGGCGCGGAGTATATGGTACGTGGCCGCGGGTACGCGCAATCCAGTGACGACATCGGCAAGATCGTGGTTGCCAGGAACCAGAACGGAGTTCCGGTTCGCGTTTCCGATGTCGGGGAGGTGACGCTCGGACCGGATATCCGGCGCGGCATTGCAGATTGGAACGGGACCGGTGAGTCCGTCGCCGGGATCGTGATTATGCGGCAAGGAGAGAACGCTCTTCAAGTGATCGGGCGCGTGAAGCAGAAACTCCGCGACATCGAAGGAAGCCTTCCTCCGGGAGTAAGGGTCGTTACCGCCTATGATCGTTCCGACTTGATCCTGCGTTCCATCAGGAACCTAAAAAGCACGCTGATCGAAGAGTTAGTCATAGTGGCGATCGTGATCCTGATCTTCCTCTGGCATGTGCCAAGCGCCATTATTCCCATCATCACGATTCCCGTCGCGGTGATCGTCTCATTTATCCCGATGAAAGCGATGGGGGTAACGTCGAACATCATGTCGCTGGGAGGCATCGCGATCGCAGTCGGTGCAATGGTCGATGCCGCAATTGTCGTCGTCGAGCAAACCCACAAACAACTGGAAGAGTGGGAGCGGACCGGTCGGAAAGAGGACTACCGCCGGGTGGTAATTGATGCCGTGAAACAGGTGGGAGGACCTAGCTTCTTTGCCTTGCTGGTGATTGCGGTTGCGTTTCTTCCGGTGCTGACGCTGGAAGCCCAGGAAGGCCGGCTCTTCAGACCGCTAGCCTACACCAAGAACTTCTCAATGATTATCGCCGCCGTATTGGCCATCACGCTCGACCCGGCGATCCGGCTGCTCTTCACACGGATGAAGAGCTTTAAGTTTCGACCGCATTGGTTGGCGAGAGTGGCGAACGGACTCCTTGTAGGCAAAATCCACTCGGAAGACAGCCATCCGATCAGCAGGATTCTAATCAGGCTCTACCAGCCAGTATGCGCTTGGGCGCTGCGTTGGAAATGGATAGTCATTGCAGCGGCCTTGCTTCTGGTCCTCGTGACCGTGCCCGTGTTCGAGCGATTGGGCTCCGAGTTCATGCCGCCGCTCGATGAGGGGTCGCTGCTCTACATGCCGACGACGCTTCCTGGTATCTCGGTCACTCAGGCCCAGCAGTTGTTGCAGGTGCAGGACAGGATCATCAAACACTTCCCGGAAGTCGATACCGTCCTCGGCAAGGCCGGCCGGGCCGAAACTTCGACGGATCCAGCCCCGTTCTCGATGATGGAAACCGTTATCGTGCTGAAGCCAGAAAGCCGGTGGCGGAAAGTTGACACGTGGTATTCATCGTGGGCCCCCGAATGGTCGAAAGAAGTGTTTCGGCGGATTACGCCCGATCACATCTCGAGCGATCAACTGGTTAGCAAGATGAATGAGGCGCTCCAGATTCCAGGGGTTTCAAACGCCTGGACGATGCCAATCAAGGCTCGCGTGGACATGCTCACAACGGGCATTCGAACGCCGGTTGGAATCAAGATCTATGGGGCCGACATTATGAAGATCCAGGAGCTAGGCAAGCGAATCGAAGCGCTGCTCCCGAAGATCCGCGGAACCCGAAGCGCGTTCGCCGAGCGAACCGGAGGCGGGTACTTTCTCGATTTCAAATGGAACCGCGACCAACTTGCGCGTTATGGTCTCAGCATAGACAATGCACAGGACGTAGTAACGAGCGCCATCGGCGGTGAGAACGTCACGACCACAATCGAAGGCCGCGAGCGCTATGCGGTGAATGTCCGTTATCAACGCGATTACCGCGGCGATACCGACAAGCTGGGCCGTGTCCTGGTACCGGCCATGGACGGCCAAGTCCAGGTGCCGATTGCAGAGCTCGCCGAGATCCGTGCGGTGACCGGCCCGGCGATGCTCCGCGATGAAAACGGGATGCTGTGCGGCTACGTGTACGTAGACGTGGCCGGGCGCGACATCGGCAGCTACGTGGACGAAGCCAAGCGGATGATCCAGAACAGCGTCGCCCTTCCGGTGGGCTATTCCTTGCAGTGGAGCGGGCAATATGAGGCCATGCAGCGCGTCAGAGAAAAGCTCACCATAGTTCTTCCGTTGACGGCTTTTCTTATAGTCATCTTGCTCTACGCCAACACAAAATCGATGGCGAAGACGCTGATCATCCTCCTCGCAGTTCCGTTCTCCGCGATTGGCGCGATCTGGTTTCTGCACTTTCTCGGCTATAACATGAGTATCGGTGTGTGGGTCGGTCTGATCGCCCTCATGGGCGTCGACGCAGAGACAGGCGTCTTTATGATGCTGTATCTCGACCTTGCCTACGACCAGGCGAAGGCCGAGGGCAGGCTCCGAAGCCTGCGAGATCTCCAGAACGCCATCATACAGGGCGCCGTGAAACGAATTCGGCCGAAATTCATGACCGTGGCGACGATGTTCCTGGGGCTCGCGCCAATCATGTGGTCGGTTGGTGCCGGTGCCGATGTAATGAAACGCATAGCCGCGCCGATGATCGGCGGCATCTTCACTTCGTTCCTTCTTGAGCTGGTTGTGTATCCGGCAATCTATGAGGTATGGAAATGGCATTTCGAATTGAACAGAGAGCTGGCGCGCTGCTAATCGCATTGGCTGTGGCTCCGACGATCTTTGCCCAACAGACCTTTCGGTACGAAGCATATCGTAGTCATCGGCGCCTGCTCCACATCAGGAGAACTGAAGATGTCGGGTCACTGGAGATCACCCAGTCTAGCATTTCGTTCGTGGAGGTTCAGCAGCACAAGAACCATCCGAAAACGTGGCATTGGAGTTACCAGGACATCCACCAGCTGAAAATGGGAACTGCGTCTCTAGACGTTCTGACCTACCAGGGCAACAAATGGAAAGCGGGGGCCGAGCGCGAGTATGAGTTTGACCTTGTGTCGGACAAGACGTTTGGAGACGCGTATCTGTTTCTCAAGAGCCGGCTGGATCAGCGGTTTGTAGCGGAAATCGCGGACGCTGTTACAGACGTGCTATGGGAAGTCCCCGTGAAGCACCTCCTCCGCTTTGGCGGAAACGAGGGAGTGCTGCAGGTAAGCGCGAACGAGATTGTCTACAACTCGCCGACGAAGAACGCTTCGCGGACATGGCGTTATCAAGATATTGAGAACATCAGCGCCTCCGGACCGTTTCAACTGACAGTCACCACGTTCGAGCGCTCGAAGCTGCACTATGGAGACCTGAAATGGTTCAACTTCGAATTGAAGAGCCCGCTAGCGGAGGCGCGGTACAACGGACTCTGGTTGCGGGTGAACCAATCGAAGGGGCTCAAACTCCTCGACGCCTACCGGGTACCCGATGGCAAGCAGTAGCGGCAGCCCTGTGCGGCGCGCGAACCGGATCACCGAATGTCGACCGCGCGGATTGTGTCGGGGATAAACGAGCGGTCGACGAGGTGCCGTATGTCGGCGCGCTTCTCCAGGATGCCCGCTCGCAGAGCCATATCGGCAATCTCTTGCATCTCCACATCGGTCGGATTGAGCATGCGGTAGCTGACCCGGTCTGGCGGCTCGGTCAGAACGTGGCGGATGAGCGCCTCATCCTGGCGGAAATACGGCGCGACCACGCTGGCAGCGCGAACGCGATGGGTCTCCGCCCATTCGCCGCTTTCCGCGATTCCGCGCACAAGATCGCGGGCAACATCCGGACGCTCCCGAATTAGCTTCTCGTTAACCACAAGCACGCAGGAGATGAAGTGAGGCCAGATGTCTTTGGCATAATAGAGAACCTTGCCGCTACCGTCCAGTTCGGCCTTCGCGCAATAGGGCTCGCCTACGAAATACGCATCGATCGCCTTGGAGGCCAGCGCTTCGGGCATATCCGGAGGAGCCATCTCCACGAAACGAATCTCGCTCGGCTTGACACCCTGATCCTCCATCAGCTTGTGAATCACCAGATTCTGATTGCTGTATATGCTCGGAATCGCGAAAACCTTGCCGCGCAGATCGCGCAGGCTTGTTGCCGGTAGGTCCCGGCGGACCATTACCTCCGATCCATCACGATGGCCCAGGTATAGAATCTTGACGGGCAAGCCCTGCTCCCGCAGCTTCATTGCCAGAGGCGCAATCAGGAAAGACGCGTCCAGCCTTCCCGCCTTCATCGTTTCCACGACAGTGGGAAAGTCGTTGAAGCGCTGCGATACGAACTTTGTCATTCTGCTCGTTCGCGTCGCGAAGTCGGTCACTGGGCATGTCAGATGGCAGGTCACCGGCAAGAACCCGACCGTCAGTTGCTGACGGGCCGCGACATCGCGCGCGCCTTCATGCTTCCACGGCTCATACCGCAGCACGCCAAGCACCGCGGTAAACAGGACTGTTCCAACGATCCATCGGGCTGCATAATACTGACGCATAATACCTCCTACTTAGTGCTGGCCTCGGTACCGCTTTCGACGTCCAGTTCAGCTAGAATTCGGCGCACGGCATCGACAACCGCAAAGTCTGTGGGCTCCCGGGGACGCGGCGTCGAGATAGTGAACTCATGACGAATGCGGGCAGGGCGTTGGGTAAGTACAACGACCCGATCCGCGAGCTGCGCGGCCTCCTCGATGTCGTGAGTGACCAGCACCGCCGTTCGGGGCATCTCGCTTAGCAGCCGAGCCAGCTCGTTGCGCATGCGAAGACGCGTCAGATAGTCCAGGGCCGAAAAAGGCTCGTCCATCAGCAACACGTCGGAACCGCCTGCCAGGGCGCGGGCCAGTTCCACGAGCTGGCGCATGCCGCCGGACAACTGGCGCGGGTAATGGTGCTCGAAGCCTTCGATGCGAATGAGCCGCAGCAAATCGCCGATTTGGCGCTTTCGCTCGCGCCGATCGCCGATGTGACGCAACCCCAGGGCGATGTTCTCGGTCACGGTCGCCCACGGAAACAAGCCATCCTCCTGATAAACCATCCTCACCTGGCCATGGCATTCGACTGAGCCTGAAGAGGGCCGCTCAAAACCGGCAACGAGGTTGAGCAGCGTCGTCTTTCCGCAGCCGGACGGCCCGACAACGGCTACGAATTCCCCTTGCACGATGGCGAGCGAGAGTTCGCGAATTACCTCAACCGCTTCGAAGGAAACGGAAACATTCGTCAGTTCCAGGCACCCAGTCATAGAGGAGGTCGCCTATCTCTCATAACCCCAGCGCACACTGGGAACGTTGGTCAGTTGCACCAGAAGGCGATCGATAAGGACGCCAATGATGCCGATGACAATCATTTCCACGACCAGCAGATCGGTGCGGAGCCCGTTGCGCGCGTCCATCACGGCAAAGCCAAGACCGTCGCGGCCGGCAATCATTTCTGCGGCGACGTCGACCAACCACGCGACTCCCGCCGTCACGCGGAGGGTGGTGATTACCTGAGGCATGATAGCCGGAAGCGTCACGCGAGTGAGTTTCTCGAATCGACGCAGTCCGTAGTTTTGAGCGACGTGGAAGTATACCAGCGGAATAGTCCCAACTGCAGCCATGGTAGCGAGCACCACCGGAAAAAAGACCGAAAGGAAGATCAGGAACATGGCGGCGGCGTCGCCGACTCCGAACCAAAGAATGGCGAATGGCATCCAGGCCAAAGGAGAGAGATTACGGAAGAAGTTTGTCATGGGCAAAAAGGCCAGACGGGCGGAGAGCTTCTGGCCCATCCAGACGCCGGCGGGAATGCCCAAAGCCACCGCTAACAGGAATCCGCAAGTTACACGAAATAGCGATGTAACGCTGTCGTTGAGCAGCCTTCCGGTCGCGACCTCCAAGCCAAAGCCGCGCACCACCGCTAGCGGTGACGGGAACGCGCTCTGGTGGAAAACGCCCGCCCTCCAGATCGCAGTCCAAAGGGCGATGAAGATAGCGGCGACCAGGGCGGGAAGCAGAAGGGCGCGAGCTGTATTCGTGTTCTCTTTCATGCTAAACCCAGATCCGGCAGTCCGGCCCGGCGCTTAGATGGCAGCACCAAGAGAACGTTGCGCAGAGCGATCGCACCGGAACCACACGAGCTCGAAGCGATGCACCGCGATTCATGGGACAAAGACCAGCCAATCCGGCAGAGACGTATCCCTTCTGCCGGATCGGACGGATCGGCCGACTTTGGAACGGCCTCACTGCGCATCCTACTTCTTCTTCAGGAGCGCAACGATTTCCTCCTGGTTCTTGACGATGGTATCCAGCGTGGCCTGGTTCTTCTTGATGGCCTCNNAGAATCGTCTTCTGGTTTTCGATGATCTGCTTCTGATTCGCGAGCACGTCGCTTTCGGGCATTGTGCAACTCCTGTCTAGTACCATGCGGAACGTCGTGATGCGTCTGACGGTCTGGCGTTCCTTTGGCCTGCTGCATCTTCTCACCGGCGATTCGGACTGGTCAATACTTGTTTTCAATTACGGCACTTCACAACCTGCGGCCGCCGATTCGAGTTGACCAATTAAGGCGGACCTCAAACGTGGGATCGGCGACACGCGCAGTCCGCTCACGGCTAGTGCATTTGCATTATTGTGGCAAATGGCAGTTACGGATACGATACTCTTTACTCGGGTACTTGAAAGTCGACTTAGCGCCGACTATTGCTCTCGCTGCGAACGGCGCTGAGAGCCGGACCTATGTCGGACACCCGCAGCCAGTGGGCGCGGGGGTCGTGTGTTCGCAGGGTGCTACCCCCGTCACGACCTCGATTCCTCCGCTGCGGGAAATTCCGCTCTAGTTATGCGAACCAAGTGAGGCCTTATCATGTTCAGACTTACCGCAGTTATCGTCATCGCTTGCGCGACTCTGTGTGCGCAGAGCAATTTCGCCACGCTGAGTGGAAGAATTCAGGATCCGTCGCAGGCGCCCGTTTCCGGCGCCCACATCAGCGCGACGGCCAAAGCGACCGACGCGGTCCGCCAGGCAGTCACCAATGGTGAGGGCCTGTTTGAATTCCCAAACCTGCTTCCCGGCAGTTACTCGGTTCAATTTGTCGCACCCGGGTTTGCCGATCAGACCCGCGACGTCCTGCTTGAAGTCGGCCAGAATATGGCACTGGATATTGCGCTCGCGCTCGGCGAGAAGCGCGAGAGTGTGGAGGTTGTCGAGGCCGCCGAAACACTCCGAACGCAGGACGTCAGCCTCGGCGAGGTCGTGGAACCCCAGTCGATAGAGAGTTTGCCATTGAATGGCCGTATGCTGCTCAACCTGGCGCTCACAGTTCCAGACGCGCACATCGGCCACGGCGCGCAGACCGGCGACATGAGCCCGCTCTACTGGCGTCCGGGCCAAGCCTCCGCTATCACGATCGGCGGAAACCGTCCCAACGCCAACTATTTTCTTCTGGACGGCGTAACTAATACCGATCCGACCTTCAATACGATGAACATGAGCCTGTCGCTCGATGCCGTGCAGGAGTTTCAGGTTCAGACCGGCAGTTACTCGGCCGAACTTGGGGGCGCCGGCGGCGGCCAGATCAACGTCATCACTCGCCAGGGCACCACGCAGTTTCATGGAACCATGTTTGAGTATCTGCGCAATAACGCACTGGATGCGCGGACATGGAACGAGATGACGGGCGACGACTATAATGGTCCCAGGATTTCAGACCAGGC
>PMKM01000026.1 GCA_003157745.1 Bryobacterales bacterium
CGCTTGCCGCAGAAACGGCAGTGCCGGGGAACGCGGCCCAGATGGATCATCAACGCGTCGATCAGGCCGCGGTTCTTCGAGGGCACAATGTCCTTGCCAAAACATCGGGGACAGCGCAATTCTTCGGGCTTCAGGGCGGGCTCACCGACGGTTTCCAAATCGTGATTCTAGCACCGCCGTAGAGAATCGGCGCATCTTACCGGCATCTCTCTTGCCAGCCCATGTCTTACCTGCCTCCGCGAGGTGGTAGTCTGTTGATCGTGCGCCCTGTCTTGCTGTTCCTCTCGCGGCTGATTTGGCTACGGCGCCGGATGGAGACCTCGGCCGCCGCGCGCCGGTTGGCTGCGCGCTTCGTGGCGGGCGACACGCTCGAAGACGCGCTCTCGACCGGGCGGCGATTGCAGGCCGAGCGCATCGCGCTCACGCTCGACCGGCTGGGGGAAAGCGTCACCTCGCTCGACGAAGCGGCGGCGGCGCGCGACGAGTATCTGCGCGTNNCGTCGATATGGAATCGAGCGAGTACGTGGACCGCACGCTCGAGCTGGTGACGGAGCTGCACGCGCGCCATCAAGCCGTCGGCACGGTCATCCAGGCGTACCTCTACCGCTCGCAGGCCGATATCGAGCATTGCTGCGACCGCGGCATCCGCGTGCGCTTGTGCAAAGGCGCGTACCTCGAATCGGCCGCCGTAGCGTTTCCGCACAAAGCCGATGTAGACAGGAACTACGTCGAGTTGATGAGAATCCTTCTCGAACGCGGCAACTACCCCGCCATCGCCACGCACGATGAAAAGATGATCGCCGAGACGAAGGCCTTCGCCGCCGCCATAAATGTCCCGCGCGACAAGTTCGAATTCCAGATGCTGTACGGCATCCGCCGCGATCTGCAACGGAAGCTGGTTGCGGAAGGCTACCGGCTGCGCCTTTACGTGCCGTTCGGCGAGGCCTGGTATCCCTACTATATGCGCCGTCTGGCCGAGCGCCCGGCCAACGTGCTGTTCATCCTGCGGAATCTGTTCCGGCGGTGAGAGAGCGGTGGACAGACGAAAGCGTCTGTCCCACTTTGCCTTCGAAACGCCCGTGATTGGGTGGGGCAGGCGCTGTCGCCTGCCAACCGATTCTAATCCCCGGGAACGCGCTCCGGCGTGGGAGCGTACGACCAGCCGAGATCGGCCAGCGTGGCGCGGACGCGGGGCCAGTTGGTGCGCGCGGCGGAGATGGCCAGCATCAACAGAATCACGGCTACCGCGGCCACCCCGGTCTGCGCCAACGTCAGGTTGTTCTTGAGGAACCACAGCCAGCGGCCGTAGACCAGTTCGATGTGCACCCAATAGACCAGCAGCGAGGTGATGCCGAATTGCCGCACCAGGCTCCAGGCGCCCTGGCGCGCGCCGTAGCGCGTCCATAGATACGCGGCCGAAAGCATCAGCAGGGTTGCGCCGAGCTTGGTCAGCACTTGCGCCGGACTGTTCAACCAGAAATCGGAAGCGGCATAGATCGAGCGGGCCGACGCGGCGCAGGCTTGCGCGGCGACGATCGTCAATCCGGCGCCGGCCGCGATCCATCGCATGGCGGCATCGGTCGCCTCCGGCGTGAGCGAGCGGATCAGGCTGCCGGCTGCGATGCCGAACGCCAGGTGCGACGCCCAGGGGAAGAAGCCGAACGCGACGCGGCTGGGCGCGATGTAATTCGCGATCATCGAGGGAACGCGCGACCAGGCTGCCATGCTCACCAGCGGCCCGGCCAACGCGATCGCGAGACCGACCAGCGCCGCGGCCACCACGCGCCGGCGCGTGCGGAAGACGGCCAGCACGGAGAGCACGGCGATCGAAAAGCCCATGCAGTTGAGGATGTCCACCTTGAACAGATCCGTCCACGCCGCGGGAAAACCGGTCACGAACATCTGCAAACGGAAAGCGAAGGCGATAAAGAACAGGTAGCCGGAGCGGCGGAACGCAGCCGAAACCCGCTCGACCGGCCCGAGGCCGTGGCGCTCGCTCGAATCCATCAGGAAGGCCAGCGTGACGCCGGTAAGAAACAGAAAGATGGCCGGGGGCATGCCGCCGGCGAATTGCGACAGCACCCAGGCGCCGCCAGGACGCAATTCCGGCTTCATGAAGGAATCGAATACGTGCCCCTGCAGCATGATAATCGCGCCGAGTCCGCGCAGCCAATCGAGGTATTCAAGCCGGTGAGTGCTGGTTCTGGTCTTCATCCCGCCTACTGCCCATGCCTATTTATTCAGTACGACCTTCTTGGCGTCCTTGGGGACGTCCCACTTCAATTCACCGGACGCGCCGAGCCTGATGTTGGTGTAAGTGGCCATCTCGTAATCGCCGCCCGGCTCCCACAACTTCTGTTGCACGGCGATCCCCAGCGAACCCGAAAGCCACAGCTCGAACTTGGGTAGTTTCGCCAGCACCTCGGGGGACTTGGGTGTCAGCACCAGGCGCACGCACTTCTGCCCGGCCACGGTTTCCGCTCCTCCGAACTCCAACTTGTAGGCGCTTCGAAGCTCGTCCGAAGTGCTGCCGAAGCCCAGCAGCATGAACTGGTCCACCACCTTGCTGCCCTTCTTATCCAGGTCGACGATCTGCATCTCGTTCTTCTTCGGGTAATACATTTCCAGCTTGTGGCCGGTGAGCCGGACTTTCTTCGGGTCGGGCTGCAGGATGTCCAAGACAAAGGTCAATTCACGCGCCCTGGGGCGCCGCACCGCGATGGTGCCAGTGAACGAATCGTCCTCATTCAGCACTGCGTCGTGCGCGACCTTTACCACGTCGGCCGACAGGCCCTTGAACTTGGCAGCCGCTTTATCCATGCCTCCCAGTGCGGCTTCGAGCGGATCCGGGGCAGCCGCCGCGGCGGCCGTGCCGATTGCGGCCAGCCACAAGACAAGTGCGGCGTGGCTCGGCGAAAGTGATTTTCGGGAATGCATAGGGGGAGGCGGCATCAGGGGCGCACGAAAGCCATGTAACCCTGCAGCTCCCCTTCCGCATCGAGAATCGGCTCCACGCGCGTGACATAAACTTTGGCGGTGGCGGGCTGGGTCAACAGAAACGCCCGCAGGCGGTCCAGGCGGCGTGGCTCGGGGACGCCGGCCAGCACCGCCGGATCCACGAACAACACGTTGCCGCCGTTTTCAGCGGGCCGGGCGATGGCGGAGGCGCGCGGAATGCGGGGCTGATCGCGGAACCATTCCCGTGGCGTGAGGAAGATGAAAGCGAGGATGATCCCCACCATCACGTCGTACTGCCAACTGGCGCGCGCGTAGTCCCAGAGGATAAAGCGCTTGAGCATCTACTTCCATTTTAACAGGCCCTTTCGCGACCTGCGGTCGATTCGCCCGGCAACGCTTCCGGTGATAGACTCTCTCCAAGGAGAGAGACCCATGCTGACTCGAAGAGCGCTGCTGGAACTGGCGGCAGTGGGCGCAGCGGCTGCCGCGGTTCCGCCGTCCAACGCGCCGTTCACGCTGCCCAAATTACCTTACGCATATGATGCGCTGGAGCCGTACATCGACGCGCAGACGATGCAAATTCACCACGACAAGCACCACCAGGCGTATGTCGACAACCTGAACAAAGTGGTGGCCGGCGAGCCGTCGCTGGCCGGCATGACGGTGGACGAGCTTTTGCAGCGGCTGGAGACGCTGCCCGCGGCCGTTCGCACCGCTGTGCGCAACCAGGCCGGCGGTCATGCCAACCATTCGCTGCTATGGGAAACGCTGGCTCCAGCCGGCAAGGGCGGCAAGCCGGGCGCGCGCCTGGCGGCGGCGCTCGATCTGGCGTTCGGCGGCACGGAGGCGTTCCTGACCAAGCTGCAGGCGACCGCGCTGGGCGTGTTCGGCAGCGGTTGGGCATGGCTCTCGCTCGATGCGGCTGGCAAGCTGTCGCTCGACCCGGCGCCCAATCAGGACAGCCCGCTTTTGGCCGGGCGGCGTCCGCTGCTCCCGGTGGACGTTTGGGAACACGCCTACTATTTGAAATACCAGAACCGCCGCGCCGAGTATTTGAAAGCCATCCCCAACGTCATCAACTGGGACTTCGTCAGCGCGCGCTACGAGAAACTGGCGGGCTGAGCGGGGCAGGCGCGGCGGCGCGCGATTAAAGGTAACGTCGAGATAAACCTCAACATTCCTGGAGGTCCGCGCCGCCGGCGTTTATGCTCCCAGAATTTCCAGGAACCTGCCGACGGATTCGATGCCGCGGTAGAAGTTCGGCAGGTGGAACTTCTCGTTGGGCGCGTGCAGGTTGTCGTCGGGAAGTCCGAAGCCCATCATCACGCTGGGAATCCCGAGATAGCGGTCGAACACGCCGACGATGGGAATCGACCCGCCGGAGCGTATGTAGACCGTGTCCTTACCGAAGACCTTACGCATGGCTTCGGCGCCGGCTCGAATGAACGGGTTATCGGGGTTGGTGAGCGACGGCGCGCCGGCGCTGAGCAGGTTGAATTCGACGCGTACGCCGCGCGGCGTAGCGGCCTTGATAGCGGCCGTGAGTTGCGCCACGGCTTCGTCGGGGCGCTGGTCGGCCACCAGGCGGAGGCTGATTTTAGCCAGCGCGCGCGCCGGGATCACGGTCTTCGCGCCCTCGCCGGTGAAGCCGCCGCGGATGCCGTGGACCTCAAAGGTTGGCCGCGCCCAGACGCGCTCGAACAGCGGCACGCCAGGCTCGCCCACCAGCGCGATCGAGCCGATTTCCTTTTCCAGATACTCGCGCTCGTCGAAGGGCAGGCTGGCCCATGCGGCGCGCTCCTTTTCGGCCGGCGGCGTGACGCGGTCGTAGAAACCGGGGATTTGGATGCGGCCGTCGCGGTCCTTCAACGCGCAGATGATTTCGGCGATGGCCTGCATCGGATTCGGCGCCGCGCCGCCATAGACGCCAGAGTGCAGATCGTGGCTGGCGCCCTCGACCACCAATTCGCCGTACACCAACCCGCGCAAGCCTACGCAGATGGTGGGCATCTCGGGCGCGAACATTTCGGTATCGCAGACCACGGCGGCATCGGCCTTAAGGCGCGGCGGACGCGTCTTGACGTATTCCTCGATGTGCTCGCCGCCGGTTTCCTCCTCGCCTTCGAGCAGGAACTTCACGTTCACCGGCAGCTTGCCAGTTGCCTTGAGCAGCCCCTCGACGGCTTTGACCTGGATCAACACCTGCCCTTTATCGTCGACCGCGCCGCGAGCGAAAATGTCGTCGCCGCGCACGGTGGGGTCGAACGGCGGCGACTTCCATTCGTCGAGCGGGTCGGGCGGCTGCACGTCGTAGTGGCCATAGAAGAGGAGCGTCGGTTTGCCGGGCGCGCCCAGCCATTCGGCGTAGACGAGCGGATTGCCNNTCCGATAGCGCGCTGATGCTCGGAATGCTCAGGAATGCCTTGAGCGTTTCGAGGTGCTCCGCCCGATGCTGTTCGTAGTAGTCCATTGTGTCGCTCCAAGCCCACGATAGCTCACAGGGCGGGACGGAGTCCATGGGGCGGGATTTAATCGGAAGCGGTCAGTCGCCCGTCGTGCCCCCGTTCGCTGGCAACTCGACGAGATGGCGACTACACGCTCGTGTGGGGAGCTTCCGGATTGGAAACAGAACTACCCGAATCTCTGCTGGATGCCCCAGCTTCTCAAGTTGCTGTTAGGTGCGCCGCCGAGCCTTCACCATGAGGTTGCACTCCACGACTTGGTCTATTCGCCTTCAAGGACCAGGAAGTCGGTTACCAATACGCTCAATCGGCCCTGCACATCAAATCCGAAGAACGATGGATACGAACCGTCGCCAAATCCGGAAGAAAAGCAGATTACATTTTCGTCTCGCTTTGCGGACGGTCGGAACTCAAACCACGAGCGCGTGTGTTTGTACGTTTGTTCCATGCCGTCGATGATGGTGCGGCAGTACTCGTCTTCGACATGCATCCGCTCGGCCAACAGTTTCCCGGCGACTGGGTCCATAAAGCAGCCAGTGCCAGAATCAACGCCGTATCCGAAGTAGACGTCAGGTCCGAGATTGGCATGATCTTGGCCCTCCTGTGCCGCCATCCGCCAGGTAGCCGGTGCCGCGGTGGTAAATGAAACTCGCGCAAAGGCAATTCGCTCATCACCATTCTCAAACCGGGCTATGGCGACGGATACCCGGTGGTGACCGTTCGGAACATTTTCACCGTAGGCTCTCGGATTAGGATTGACCAGAGGGTCTGATGCCGCGATGGCGCCAGAGCTCACGGAAAGTCTACCCAGTTCGCGGACTTCAAACACAACGCGCTTTCCGGCATCGATAAGAGCCCCGGACGAAAACGCCACTGCTAGGTGATGTTTGTTCAGCTCGTAAGGCATAAATCAAGCCTAGCTTACCTGCAGGCCGACGTGTCGGTAAAACCGGCCTTGCCTGCCTTAAGATGGCTGTGCCAACGATCCGCCGCCGGTCCACTTGCCGCAAAACGCGCAACGTTGATATGCGGCAGGTCAACCGACGGATCCCCACTAACGCCGCAACATCGGCCGGCGCTCCCGAATCTGCGGCTGGCATGCTACATGGAACATCGCTCGAATCGCGAAGCGTTAGGCGGTTCGTTGACGCCGGTATCCGTCTTCGATTCCTGTTAGACTCCGAAGCAGAGAGGAGATTGGACGATGCGTGGGATTGCGATGGTGTTGCTCGCGGCCATGACGGCGTTCGCGGCCGACGACGCGTGGACGAAGGTGCGGGAACTGAAGAGCGGAACCGAACTGCGGATCTTCAAGAAGGGCGGCCTGCACCCGATCATCGCCAAGATGGAAGAGGCCAATCCGGATTCGCTGATCATCGTGGTCAAGACCGAAGAACTGGCGATTCCGCGGGAGCAGATCGACCGCGTCGATTACCGGCCGGTGCGGGGCCCCCGGGTCACCAAGGAGACGCGGGAATCGGGCCCGGGTACGGACGCGGTGGCCGCCGCGGAACCGCCGACCAATGCGCCCGGCGAGTCCGTCAGCACCACCACCAGCCTGGTACTCGGCGGCCAGCCGGACTTTCAAACCGTCTATCGACGGCCGCCGCCGGAAGCGAAGAAATAGCGGCGGAGCGGTGCTGGCCGGGCAGGCACGCATGAGTGCGAGCGCTACGATGCAGCGGCTATTTTGAGGCCGGCACCGACGTCGGCGCCGGAGTTTGCATGGCGGCTTTGACGCGATCGAACTCGCCTTCCATGGCGGTGAGTCGTTCCGCGAACTGGTTCAACTGGCCGGCCGCCGCCGCCTGCTCGGCCTGAAAGGCGGCCTCGCGCAGCGCGCCGGCCGAGAGGGTTGCCGCCGCGCCCTTCAACTTGTGGGCTTGCCGGCGCGCGCCCGGCGCATCGCCCTCCTCGACGTGTTGCCTGAGTAGCGACAACTGGGACGGCGTGTCGCCGAGGAACTGCTCGATCAGCCGTTCGGCCAGCGCCCGGTTGCCACTCACCCGCTTGAGCAGGCTCGCCAGGTCGAAGACGACGTCGCTCCCCAACACGGCAGCCGGTTTCGAGGAAATGCACTTTGTGGCAGGCTTGCTCCGCGGAATCCACTTCGCGAGGATTTGCGCCAGTTCGTTCGCTCCAACGGGCTTGGCCAGGTAGTCGTCCATGCCGCGGCGCAGGCAGCTTTCGCGGTCGCCCATCATCGCGTTGGCGGTTACGGCCACCACCGGAATGCGCGGATTCCGGACGCCGGTGGCGGGGTCGCGGATCTGGCGTGTGGCTTCATATCCATCGACCTCCGGCATTTCGCAATCCATCAGGACCAGGTCGTAATCGACGTTCCGCAGAGCCTCGACGGCGAGCGCGCCGTTGGCCACCGGGTCGGCGGCATAGCCCAGGCGGCGCAGCACGTGGAGCATCACCTCCTGGTTAATCGGATGATCTTCGGCGAGCAGGATGCGGGCAGGCGTCGCCACATCTGCGGCGTCTGGCAGAGGTCCGGCCGTCGCGGGAGCCGCCCGTCGCGCGGCGGCATCGCTATGCATCGCTTCGGTGAGCGCTTTGTGCAGGCGGGATTCGATGATCGGCTTGGAAACGCAGGCAATCAGAGAGGCGGCGCCGACGCCGGCGACCTGCTCGGCGAGGGGCGCCATGGCCAGGACGCAAGTCGCCAGCAAACGCTGGTCGGCGGCAATCCGCCGTGCGATCTCGACGCCGTTGGTGCCGGGCAATCCGGTGTCTACCAGCGCGATGGCGAATGGATCGCGCTCCCGCGTTGCGCGATGCAGCAGCGCCAGCGCCGCGGCACCGTCTGAGACCTGGCTCGCGCGGCAACCCCAGTTCGTCACGAGCGTGCTCACTACTTCCCGATTCGGCTCGCTATCGTCGACCACCAGCACCCTCACGCCGCGAAGGTTGTCCGGCTGGTCCGCGCCCGCCGCGGGCGTCGCCTGCCTCTCGAACACAGCCGTGAAGTGGAACGTGGAGCCGCGGCCTTCCGCGGTGTCGAATCCGATCCGGCCGCCCATCATTTCGACCAGATGTTTACAGATGGCCAGCCCCAGCCCGGTGCCTCCGTACTTACGCGTAGTGGATTCGTCGGCTTGCACGAATGGCGAGAAGAGAGCCGTTGCCCGATCCTGCGGTATCCCGATGCCGGTATCGGCGATGGCAAACTCGAGCGTGATCGCGCCGTCCAGTTCGGCGGCCGTCTTCACGCGAATCCCCACCGCGCCGCGCTCGGTGAACTTAATCGCGTTCGCCACCAGATTGGTGACGACCTGGCGCAGGCGCCCCGCATCGCCGCGCAACCGGCCGGCCGTTTCGGGCGCCACCAGGCAGGTGAGCTCCAATCCCTTGCGCTGGGCCGCGATGGCCTGCACTTCGGTGACTCCCTCCAACACCTGGCGCAAGTCGAAGTCCAGGCATTCGAGCGCCGCCTTTCCGGCCTCGATCTTGGACAGATCGAGGACATGGTCCAGCATGGATCGCAGTGTCGCCGCGCTCTCGCGCACGATTTCGGCGCAGCGCCGCTGTTCGGGAGCGAGGCGGCTCTCGAGCAGCAGTTCGACCATGCCGATCACGCCGTTGAGAGGGGTGCGAATCTCGTGGCTCATGTTGGCCAGAAAGCGGCCTTTCGCCAGGTTGGCGGTTTCGGCGAGGTCCTTGACGCGGATGAGTTCCTCCTCGGCCCGCTTGCGTTGGGTGATGTCCAGGAACGTCACGACCGCGCCGACCGTCCTGCCATCGGTGATCACGGGGTGGCACCAGTACTCGGCGGGAAAACTGGTTCCGTCGGCCCGCCACAGAACTTCGTCGTCCACGTGGGTCCCCCCCAATTCGCCGCGAATCGAGCGGTAGCTTGGGCACTCGTCGGCGGGATAGGGACTTCCGTCGGCTCGCGTGTGGTGGGTCAGGACGTGCATGTTTTTGCCGATCACGGCTTGCGAATCGGGGTAGCCCAGCATGCGCAGGGAGGCCGAGTTGGCAAACGTGCAGACGCCTTCGAGATCGGTGCCATAGATCGCCTCGGCGGCGGAATCGAGCAGCAGCCGTACACGGTCCTCGCTGCTCCGGATGGCTGCCTCGGCTCGCCTCCGTTCCGTGATGTCCTCGATATGAACGACGAAGTGCCACTGGTCGGCACTCTCGAGCGAAAGAGAGATGCGGACCCGGATCCAGACGACATGGCCGGCCTTGTGCAGGTAGCGCTTCTCATACTCGACCCACTCGGGCCGTTCGCGCTCCAGGCGGCCGACTGCCTCTTCCGTGCGGGAAACATCGCCGGGGACGGAAATCTTCGTCCAATTGAGCGCGAGCAGTTCCGCTTCGGAGTACCCGAGCATGCGGCACAAGGTCGCGTTAACGCGTTGGAATCGGCGGTCTCGTGTGACCAAAGCCATGCCGAAGGGGGCGTACTCGAAGGCGGTTCGGAAGTACTCGTCGCGCTGCTGCAAGGCGAGTTCGGCGGCTTTGCGGACGGCGTCGTCTTCCACGTGGGTGATCAGGCGAAGAGGCTCCCCCTCGCTATCGCGCAGCAGCGATACTCTTACCCGAGCCGAGACCACCTTGCCCCCGCGCCCCAGATAGCGCTTGTCGAGCTCCATTCGGGAAATCCGGCCGGACAGCAGTTGATCCCTGGCCGCCAGCGAAGCGTCCAGATCGTCCGGATGCGTCAACTCGGTCCAGCGCCGGGTGAGCAGCTCCTCCTCGGAGCGGCCCACCAAGTCGCAGAACGCCCGGTTGACCAACAGAAGACGCCCGTCCGGAGCCGACACATACATGCCATACGGCGCCATCTCAAACGCGGTCCGGAACTCTTCCTCGTTGGCGAGCAGTCTCTCCTCCGCCCGTTCCCGGTCGTAGATCTCCTCGGCGAGTTTTCGATTGGCCGACTGCAGAGCTTTCGCCTGGCACCGGCTGATGAGGACCAAACGGACCAGAACGCCCAGCAGAACGCTCGCGGCGATGCCTGCGGCGGCGGCCATGGGGCGGAAGGATGGCCAAGCGCGGCTCAAGCCCGGGAGACGGAAGACCCAGCCGATGACCACGCGGATTCCCAGCAGCATGCCGAGGCCGCCGGCCAGGATCAGCGCCGCTCGTTGGATCGAAAGGTCAAACCTCTGGTTCATGCCACGTTTTCCGCGCATGTATCTTATCGGCCGACTGCAAAAAAAGGAAGAGATTCTCTTCGGAAGACCCTGTTCAGAAAGTCCCGCGCCGCCGATAAGTGTCTCAGGAGCCATTGTTGGTCCAGGAGTCCAGTAGAAAATGATCTCGATCAAGCAGTTTCTGGATACCCGCCGCAATAGCGCCCCGCCGAAAAACGATCTCGTCGACGCGCTCATGCAGATGGGCCGACTGATCCTGGACGCCGTGGCGGCTTACATGGTGCGGGGGACGGATACGGATCTCGAGGACTTCCGGCGGAAGTTGAACCGGCTGGTACGCCAGATGGACACGCCGCAATCCCCGATGAGCGTGCTGGGTATCACCAGCGACGCCGTGGAAGCCTTGGAAACCTACTGCGAACGCACCGCCAAATTCAATCGGGAGCAGCGCGAGGAACGGCAGTCCATGGTCGCGATGTTAACGGAGACGGTGGCGGAACTGGCCGGGCAGTCCGACGCCGCCGTATCGCGTTTACAGTCTATCGAGAAGGACTTGGGCAGGGCGTCGGAACTGGACGACATCCGGGCGCTAAAGACGAGTCTCGGGGAAAGCTTGCGGGCCGTGCGCGAGGCGGCCGCCCATCATCGAAGCATGTCCGCCACGACCATGGAGCGGATGCGGGCCCAACTCGCACTGGCCCGGGCGCGGGTTGCCGACGTTCCGGAACCGCCGGCCTACAACCGGGACGATATCGATTCAATACCGGAACCCGTGGCGATTCCGGTCGAAGCGCGTTCCGCGTCCTATGTGGCTGCCGTCCGGCTGCGGCGTGCCGACCACATCGCGACCCGGTTCGGCGAATCGGTCCGGCTGCGGATGCTGGCCATGATTGGCACCCAGTTGAAGACCATGCTGAGCGCGGACGACCGCTTGCTGCGCTGGAAAGGAACCTCCTTCGTGATGTTTCTCAATTCGAAGGAGTCTCTCGGGCAAATCCGAGCCCGCTTATCGGGTGTAGTCGCCATGATCAACCAGCAGTACATCGAAGTGGGAAGCAAAACCTCTTTACTGTCCATCGGTGTGGATTGGGTCGTTTTCTCGCAGGCGGACCACCCGACTCTGGAAGCGGTATTTACCGAGGTGGATGCGTTCCTGGCGAATACCACGCCGATTGCATCGGTAGCCGCGGTGTCGCGATGAGGGAGGGCTGAGCGTGCGGAAAGGACATCGGCTATGAAGATCTTAGTAGTGGACGACGATTTGATGACCAGAACCCTGCTGGAGGGAGTCCTGTCCGCCTATGCGCAGATTCAGTGTTGCGTGGACGGAAAAGAAGCCGTGGATGCGTGCCAGAGCGCCCTCGACCGGGGCGAGCCGTTCGACCTGATCTGCATGGATTTGCTGATGCCGGTGATGGGCGGAATCGAGGCGTTGCGGATCATCCGGCAGGAAGAGGAGAAGCGCGGCCGGCTTCGTCCGCACGGCGCCAAGGTCGTGATCACCACGGCGTCGGACGATGGCGAGACCATCAGCCAGGCATTCCGGGAATCGTGCGACGCCTACGTCGTCAAACCGATCGACACCGAACAGCTCATCGACGTGGTGCACTGCCTGTTTCCTATCGAAGAGCTGACCGCGTAGCCGAGGCCGCCCGATGCTGTCGAATCCTATCCTCGCCGCTCAACACAACCGCCCGTTGGTGAGCAACATCCCGGCCTCGGTCGCGTGTATTCTGTTCACCCTGGTTGGCGTGGCCCTGGCGGTGCTCTTCGGCAACTTCCCGGTGAAAGAGGTTCACCCACCCGCCGCGCCACCTGCGCCGGCGCAGGTGGAAGCCCGCATCGAGACGGTGGGCCAGGACGCGCGCCATCGGAGTCTGCCGTTCACCGTCTATGTGCTTGCCGAACAGCTCTCCTGGCGGTTGGAAAGCGCCGACGAACTAGAGGGTGGCCGGACGCTTCTCAGCCCTTCCTTGGTGGCTGCGATCAACGCCGCTCCCGAAGTGATTTGCGTCGGCACCGCCTCGCTCGAAGGAGGCACCCGCGCGGAGGAGGCGAGGGCCGGCGAAAGAGCCGGCAAACTGGCGAAGTGGGTGCAAACGGCTGTCACGAACCCACACACACGCGTCCTCGCCGTGAACGCCGGACAGTACAAAGGAGCCGGCGAACTGGCGTCGTCGCAGCAGCGCAAGGCGATCATCCTCATCACCGGGCCGCACGACGCAGGAGTAGACATACGCGAGGCGCTGCGCTCGGGCCTCGAACGGTTACGGCCAACCTCGCCGGTGGTGGCCAGTCTGCTGTCCGGGTATTCCAGGTCGCGCGACTGGCTCAATAACTTGCGCAAGTGACGCCGCGTGCCTGTCCGGCGCGCAAAACGCCTTCCGGCCGGAATGTTCTCGTGCGATAGCCCGCCGCGAGGCCACCGCTTTCGCCAACGGGAAGCGCTCACTCGAAACACATCACACGAAACAGGAACCTGCAGTATTACTCAACTTGCGCGGAATAGCGCTCGGATTGCACAGAAAGCGGCGACTGCAGAAACGCCATTTCCGTTTCTATTTGAAGATGCAAAATGGACTCGTTTGCCAAATGCCGTTTCTTGCATAAACTGGCGAGTGCTGCAAACACCTCGAAAGCCATCCTGGACTTTCATTCCTGTTTGTGTCTAGCAGGAGCAGGGCGATTCCGTTGGAGAACCGCCCCAACTCACTGATTCCAAGATGGCGGCCAATGGGTTCTCCATCATCATGGGTCGGCAACCGGCCCATGGAGACTGCCTGCCGTCGCGGCTCGGAACGGAACGGAACCAGGGAGAACCCGCAATTGGCGTGAAGCTAAGCTGGACGCTTCGGTTTCGAGCCCTGTCTCACGCTCCATTTCTTTCAATCACTGACAGCCTACCGTCCGGCGTCCAGGGCTGATCCTGGGCTCCGCATCGGCGCTGAACGGAGTGTGGCGAGTTCAGGCGGTTGATCTCACACCGTATGCGGAAGCTGAATGTCAGCCGGAGGTGCCGGCAGTCGAAGCCAGCAGGGGCGATTCAGCGGTTCGGTCTCTCAACCCGGCGCGTGCCGCGGCTAATTCACCCAGACTGTAACGCCGCCCTGGCTGACGACGTTCCCGACCCGCACCGTGATCGAAACCGCGCCGGCTCCGACGCTTGCAGGAACCGCGGCGTTGACCTGCAAAACTCCGGCGACGCAGCCGGGTGCTTCTCCCACCCACGTCGTTTGGGCCGGCTGGCCGCCAATGAGCACCGATACGGGAAGCTGCGGCGCCGGTGTGAGGGGACCTACGCCGGTCAGGTTCACCGCCGTGACCGCGCCAGTGGCCTCACCGGGAGACGTCGTTCCTTCACCCGTCATGAAGACCTGGATGACGCTGCCCCGCGCCGCCGGATTCGCCTGCGTGTTCAGCGTGGCGTCGCCGTTGAGAATTGCGCCCGAACCGCGGCCATTGGAGGTCTGCGTGAAAATGGCGGGCGCCGAAGACGCCAGAGTCAGAGCCGGTTCATTGGAAACTTGTCCGGCGAATCTCACCGCGACGAACGGAGACGCGCTGCCGGCCAGTTCGTACTGAACGACGGCATTGATCTGCGTGTCGCTCGCGTAGATCAACGGTGCCGGATGACCGCCGAAACTGACCGTGACGCCACCGATCGAGGTCGCAACCTTACCGGTCGAATCCAGTGTCAGCATGGCCCCGGCGGCGGGGCCGAGCCCTGAGCCGAAGATGGCCACGATCTCGCCCGGCGATACTGGTCCGTCCGCGTAGCTGGCTGAGTTCAACATGGCGGCAATGGTGGGCAGAGGGACGGCGATAGTGAGCGATATGTCGACCGTCTGCGAACCGAGTGTGCCGCTGGCGCCGGCGACAGTGATGCTGCCCAGGTAGGGTTGCATGCTCGCGATCAGGCCGGCCGGGTTCACCGACACGGTCAGCGTTGCGGTCGAGGACGTGGAGCCCGAGGTTGGAGTGACGGACAACCAGTTGCCAGTGCTGCTGGCGTTGCCGCCGTTGGCCGTGACCGTTACCTGGCCCGGCGCCACCGCGGCGCCGCTGCCGGATTGGTAGGCGAAATCGAGCGACGCCGGGCTCACCGCGATCGACGTTTGGGCGGAGACGGCGAAGCTGACCTGGACGGTCACCGCGGTCCCGTCGGAAGGCGTAATGGAGATTGTGCCCGTGTAGTTACCCGGGGCGAGGCCTGCTTGGTTGGCCGCGACGGTCAGCGTCGCCGGCGTGACGCCAGCGGCCGGGGTGACCGAGAGCCAACCGCCGCTGCTCGAAGCTGACGCCGTGAACGAGACGGCCGCCGAGCCCGTGCCCAAGACAGTGAGCGTGTGCGCGGTGGGCGCGCCTGCTCCCGATTGCGTGGCGAACGAGAGCGACTGGGCGCTCACGGTTAAACCGCTCGAGCTCGATGCGCCCGGCACGATCAGAACCACCGGAACGTCCAGCGACACCGCGTCCAGGTTGGTAAGCGTCACGTTGCCGGTGTAAAGACCGGGCGACAGCGCGGAGGAATCCGCGGTCACCAGGATCGTGGCCGGCGTGGTAGCGGCGTCCTGCACGGCCGCCGTCAGCCAGTTGCGGTCGGCGCCCAGGTTGAACGAGAGGGGGGGGCGCCAGTGGCCGTTATCTGGATCGAGGCGCTTTGCTGGGCAGCGCCGTCAGTCATGATTACGGTGGGCGGGGCGCTCTCCATCGCCTGGCCGGCGGTAACCACGAAGGTGATAGGAAGCGAAGCCGAGGAGGACCCGCCAGCGGTTGTGATCGTGGTGCCCAGACTCGCTGTGTACGTGCCCGGCGCAAGATAAGCGGGATTGCAGTAGAGCGTCAGCGGAGTTCCGGTTGCGCTCGGGTTGCCGGCGAGGGTCGGCGTGGAAAGCCACTCGGTGCTTCCGCTGTTGGCGCTGTAGACCGGATTGGACGAAATCGAGAAGGAGCCGCTGCCGGCGAACACAACCTGTCCGGCGACGCTCAAGCCGCCGGAGACGGCCCCGTCCGGAGCCCCGCCAACCGTCAGACTTACCGGAAGCTGCTGAATGTTCGAACCGACTCTCACGGATATGTTTGCGGTGAACGTTCCCGGGCCGGTCACGCTGGGATCGGCCGTTACGGTCATCAGCGCCGATCCTCCGGCGGAAATGTAGCTCGTGGAACTCGTCAGATACAGCCAAGCGACGGAGGGAATCCACATCAGCGAGCCTTCCGCACCCGCGTTGATCGTCACCGTCTGCTGATAACCGTTCGACGCGTTCAGACTGATTTGGCTAGGTGTGAGCGTTAGAGCGGCGAAAGTCGATCCGGTTACGGTCAGCGTCACGGGGAATGGCTGCGAGATCGCCGGATTGCTGGCGTCAGTGGCCGTGATCGTAGCGGTATAGGTGCCGTTGGGCAGGCGCTCGTAGTTGACGATGGTTACGGCAAACGCCGTGCCGTCAGTGAGACCAATCGCGGTCGCCGCACCATTCACCTGAACCAAATTGGTCGCCACGGCGCCGCTTGGATAGGAAGCCGAAAGGTTGTAGGCGTCGTTGTTGGGCGTCTCCAGAGTCACATTCGATCCGAAGGGCTTTACCGACGAGATATTGTTATATGTCAGGGCGAGCGCGCTCGGCACGAAAGTTAGCGCCGGCACGGTCACAACGCACTGAACGTTGATGGCGACCGAGGTAGCACCACCGTAACTCACGTACACCGTCCCACTCCAAACCCGGGGAGACAAGGTAGTAGCGTCGCAAGTAACGGTCGCCGTCGCTGGCGCGCTGGCGGACACCTGACCGTTGACCGGGGATACGTGCACCCAAGTGTCCGAGGTCCCCGACGAAAACGACACCGCCGTAGCGCTGGTGGTGGATAACTGAACCGTGGCGCTGGCTTTCGCGCCCTTGGCCACCAACACGGCATTGCTTCCGGTCAGATTGGCCGGAGTCGCGGTAAGTGCCGGCACAATTGGAGCCGGCGCCGTGTACTGAACATAGAAGGCGGCACTTCCGGCGCTGGCGGGAGACTGCGCGGTCAGCGTTACCGTTGCAGTGTGGGTGCCGGCCGAGAGTTTGGCGAACGAGCAATCGAGACTCAGGGAAAATGGCATCGGCGTGGAGCGCACGTAGCCATCGCTGCTGCACGTGCCACTTGGCCCCCCGGCAGCACCGGTGAAGTTGGCATTCAGCCACGGCGCATCGCCGCTGGCGTACGTAACATGAGCGGTGAAGTTGATGGGCTGAGCCAAATCGGCCGAACCAGTGACATTCACCGAAGCGCCGGAGGCGGTCAGAGTCACGGTACTGCCGGCCACCGGACTCACGAAACTCACGGGCGCCGGAATCATGGTGAGTAGGGTATGCCAGGCGGGGTTGGCGGCAAACTCGGGGATAAACTGGACTCCGGAAACGTCCGACGGCGTGGGAGCGAATGACAGATTGACTCGCACCGTGCCGGGCGCGGCCGCTCCGGGCGCCGCGTAGATGGCGACAGGGAGATCCAGGTTCGACGTCGCATCGCTATTGGGGCGGCTGGCTATCTCCCAGCACACCGACGCCGTACCGCCGCTTGGCGAGAGTGGAACATATCCAACGCCGCCGACGCTGAGGACCGGTGCCACGGGAGGCACGGCCTCGGCGGCGGTAGGGCTCGCAACCATCTCGCCGTCCAGCCCGCTGGTTGTGTTGCCGGCCCCGCGGGTGGCAACGTAGATAGTGACTCCGGCCGGAATATTCTGAAACGTCGCCTTCAGCCGCGTCCCGGAGTCCGCCAGACCCGGCATCACCGATGTGTTGCCGGCGAAGTACTGCGGAGTCGAACCGACGTAAGGAGTGAACGCCGATTCGCCACCCTCCCAGTAGAGGGCGTTGGGGCCGTTCTCCCGCAGCCCGTAGTAGGCCAGAGTGCGTGCGCGGAGTCCATATGACGCCGCCTGACCGAAATCCAGATAGCCCACCACGCTCGGAGATCCGGGCGAGCCGGCGCCGGAAGTCTGAACGAAAACAGGCGGCTTGAGAATGTTGCTGTCGGCGGCGTCTAAGACGTTGGCGTTAAGTCCGGGAAGAAGAACGATGAGCGAAAAGCTCGAACTGGAGAGGTCCGAGGCGACCAGCGGGGATTGCAGCGTCACATGCGACAGCAGGGTGCCCCGCCATGACGAATAATAGTCCGATACGCTTACGCGGATGTTCGTGATGCGAAAGGTCCGTCTCCCGCCCGGTCCCGGAGGCAGCAAGGGAACTCCCTGGAACGTGACGGTGTTGCCGCTCACCACACCGGGAAAGATGTTGTAGCCCGGCGTGGTGTTCGTATTGCCGCCCGTGCTCAACACCGGAACGTTGGAATTGGAGCCGATGTTGCCGACCCATTCCTGGCAGCCCGGCGACTCGGCGCTTTGCCACGCGGCGGCCGTTGGAGTGGGACATACCAGGTCCGGCAAACTCGCCCCATACCCGCCGGAGCCAGCGGTGCTGCCGGGATCGTCCACCATCAACAAAGCTTCCGAGACGCCGCCATCACCGAGAATACGGCTGACCACCGGAGCGCCGAGGTCGAATACCACCGTCATCTGCGGAATCGCGTTTGCCGAGCTTCCGGTTGCGGGCGCCGTCCCGCTGGCCGCGGTCATCGGTGTGCCGCCGGTACAGATGATGAGAACGTCACCCGTCAGTTCGGACATCCCTTCGGAACGAGGGTATGACTGGTATGGAACGGTCACTCCGCACGTAATACTCGCCGGCCCGCCGCTTCCCTGTCCGCTAGCAAGCCCCACGGACAAAATCGTCAAGAGAACAGCCGGTACGATCCCGCACTTCGCCACGCGTCCTACCTCCGAGACGATCCCAAACAACGGATCAGATTCCGCATCCGTCGGCGGCGCGGCGGGGTGCTTCATTCGAGAGGCTAGCACGAGGCGTCAACAAACCGGGCACTTACGACCGCTAGCCGGAATGGACGAAACGCAGCTTCTATCAGACGGACCATTGTTAGGGAGGTTGTGCCAACATCTTGTGTAGCTGGCGAGGCGCGAGTACGCGCTTAGCCGCCGCTCGGATTGGAACTGGCGGACGGGCGCGCTACTCGCGGCCGGCGTAGAGGGCGTCGATGTCCTGCTTGAAATTCTCGATGGCCTGAGTGCGGCGCACCTTCATGGTGGCCGTCAGTTCGCCCTGCTCGATCGAAAAGTCGCGCGGCAGGATGCGGAATCGGCGCACCTGCTCGAAGGGGGCGAGCTGGCGGTTGACCTGGTTGACGATGCGGCGCACTTCCCTGTCGACTGGCGACGCGCCGCAGATTTCGGCGGGCGAACGGCCCGAGGGGACGTCCATGCCCTTCAGCGTCTCGGCGACGGAGGTGTTGATGGTGAACAGCGCGGTGAGATACGGCAGACGGTCGCCGATCAGCAGCACCTGGCTGATGAGCGGCTCCATCTTGAACAGGCCCTCGACGCGGCTGGGGTGAATCTTCTTGCCGGTGGAGGAAACGATCAGCTCTTTCTTGCGGCCGGTGATGTAGTAGTAGCCGTCGGCGTCCACGTACCCGAGGTCGCCGGTGTGCAGCCAGCCATCGCGCAGAACCTCGGCCGTGGTGACGGGGTCGCCCCAGTACGAGGAGAACAGGCAGGGGCCTTTGATCAGCAACTCATGATCGGCGGTGATCTTGATTTCGACGCCGGGCATCGCCTTGCCGATGCTGCCGGGGCGGGGAGCGTGGCTGGGATTAACCGCCGCGACACCGCCTTCGGTGAGGCCGTAGCCTTCGATGATGGGCATGCCGATGGCTTCGTAGAACTCGGCCAGGTCCTTGCTGAGCGGGGCGGCGCCGGACACCGGGATGTGCAGGCGTCCGCCGAAGCGCGCGCGCACCTTGCGAAAAAGCACGCGGTCGGCCACGGCGAGTGGAGCGCGAATGCGGAGCGGCACGGGTTTGCCTTCGCGGCGATAGCGGGCCGCGGCCAGTGCCAGGGCGAGGCCGGTATAGAACGCCTTGCGGGAGGCGGCCGAGCGCTTGCGCAGTTCGGCGCAGACGGTCGAGTAGATGCGCTCCCACATGCGCGGCGGCGCCAGCAGGATGGTGGGGCGGACCCTGCGGATGTCCTGCGGCAATTTCAGCAGGCTTTCGAAGAAGTGGACCGCCATGCCGCAGCGAATGGGCAGAAACCCGATGATGACGCGCTGCGCGATGTGGGCGGAGGGTAGAAAGGCGACGGTCGAATCCTGCGGCCCCATGGGGAACACGTACGGCCCCATGTCCAGGTTGGCGACGATGGCCTGGTGCGTGACCAGCGCCATTTTCGGCTCGCCCGTGGCGCCCGAAGTCAGGTACAGCACGGCCGGATCGGACGGCTGCGCGGCGGAGCGGAGTTTGGCGGCCAATCCCGCATCGCGCGCCAGCGCTTCGCGGCCGAGCGCGCGGAGATCGTCGAGCGCGAGCGCGCCCTCAGCCTGGCCGGTGAGCAGAATCCAGCGGCTCACGCTCGCGTGGCGCAGGGCGAGAAACGTCTGCGGATCCTCGACGAAGACGGCCACGGCGCCGGTGGCCTCGATCGTGCGAATCAGGTCGGGGACGGGGTAGCTGGGATAGAGCGCGGCGGCGATGGCGCCGCGGGCCAGGATCCCCAGATCGGCCAGGTAAAACTCGAGGCGCGTCTCGGAATCGAGGGCGACGACCTGTCCCTTTTCGACTCCCAGTGCGTGTAGTCCGGCGGCGATCTCCTGGGCCGCGCGGCGGTATTCATTCCAGGAATACGTCAAGTACGCGCCGTTCGGTTGGGGCTGATGCAAGGCCGGTGCGTCGCCATAGCGCGCGGCGGCCTCTTCCAGAACCTGATAGAGAGTGCGGGGAGTCACTTCCTGCACTGTATCACGGAGGCGGGCCGGGCGAGCTGAGCGGGGCCGCGGATTCACACGTATTCAGGGATCTCCTTCACATCGCTCTGGGTCAAAACTTCCCGTTCGAACTGGTGCTGGCCGATGAGATACGGCGAACCGTCTACTCGACCACGGGCGCGAGCTTCGACTCGATGATCCGCCGATCGGAGGTCACCAACCGAAGACGGTGAACGCGGGCAGTGGCGACGATGGCCCGGTCGGCGGGATCCCGCAGCGTGTCCTTCAGGGCCGCGACTTCAGCCGCAACCGCGACATCCAGGGGAACCACGTGAAACCCAGGGCTTGAATCGAGGGCGGCAAATAATTCATGAACGGGCACCCGCAGCCGGGCGCCGCCCGCGCCGGAGAGTACCGCGATTTCGAGTAGAGTGACGGCGCTCAGGGCTAGCGGTTCCCCGCGCCGGACCGCGCCGCGGAGCGTGCGAAGCTGATCCCGCGAGAGCCGTTTCGGCTCGACGAGCCAGCGAACCAACACGTGGGTGTCCAGCAGCAAGCGAGGGGACAGGGCGAGTATCCTCTATTTACGGCTCGAGACTTCCCAGAGATCCGTGGTGTCCGCCGCCAGCAACTTCTCCGGGAAGCGAACCTTGCCCGCCCATAGACCTTCCGTGGAAGGCGACAACCGTTTCCGCACCGGTCCCACCGTGGCCATGGGACGGCCCCGTTTAGTAACGGTGATTGTGCCGCCCGTGTGGCCAATTTCATCCAAAAGTGCGAGGCACTTGGCCTTGAATTCCGTGGCGCTGACGATCCGGCTCGGCATGAGTCCAGAATAGCACCATGCGTACTGGTCAGATGACCAGTTCCACGATTCTACACGCTCACCACGGGGCAGGGCGACTGGCGAATGATGGCGTAGGCGTTGGTGCGGAGGCGGCCGAAGCCGCCGGCGGCGCTGCCGCGCGCGATGACGAGCGCGCCCGAGCGGGTTTGGACGGCGGCGGCGCAAATGGCTTTGGCTGGGTCGCCGGCCTGGAGCATCACCTCGGCTTGCGATCCCACTTTCGCCTGCAGGCGCTCGATGGATTGCTCGGCGGTCGCGCGCAGCTTGGCGCGCCAGGCATCGTCGTCGTGGTTCGGAGTCTGCGCGCAGGCGGGCGTCACATGCAGCAGGGTAAGCTTCGCTTCCATCTCGCGGCTCAACCAATCCGCCCATTTGAGCGCGCGTTCGCTTTGCGGACCCAGGTCGACCGCGCAGAGCACCTGGCGCAACTCGACCGGGTGAACGGCGGCCTCCGCCATGTGCACGCCGGTCCACACCGGGCACTCGGCGTCGTGCAACACCTTGGCGGTGATGGAGCCGAGCAGGAAGCGGCGGAAGGTTCCGTGGCCATGGGTGGGCATCATGATCAGGTTGACCTTCTCCCGATGCGCGAACTCGACGATGCGGAACGCCGGGTCGCCTTCGAGCACCAGGCGGCGCACGTTGCAGCCGGCCAGTTCATCGTGCTGGAACTGCTCGAGCTCGCCGGACAGGCCCTCGATCTGGGCGCGGTACAAATCGCCCAGCATGACGCCGCCCATCTCGGTATCGCCGAGGCGATATTGCATGGGAGCGAGCACATGGAGGAGGACGATTTCCGGGGAAAAGCGTTGCGCCAGGCGCTGGGCGCAGTGAACGGCTCCGACGGAGCGGGAAGAAAAGTCCACCGGTAAGAGGATCTTCGCAAGCGGCAACATAGCCACCCCCTTGGTGCCGGGCGGCGGTGCCGCACCGGCATCCATAAACAGGGTAATCCGATGCGAGGGCCCGGTCCAGCCCCATGGCGCCGGCACAGGGAGCCCCGGCGCGGCGGGTTACACTGAGCGAATGGACGAACCGGTTGAGGTGCCGCTCGAAGAAGTTCCGATTCTGGCGGTGCGCGATGTGATCCTGTATCCCGGCGCGATGATGCCGATTACCGTCGGCCGGCCAAGCTCGGTGGCGCTGGTGCAGAGCATGGGCGAAAACCGCGCGCTCGCCATCGTCTCGCAGCTCGACCCGCGAGTGGATGCGCCCCAGCCGAAGGACCTGTTTGAAGTCGGCACGCTGTGCGTGATGCACAAGGCGATCCGCGTGCCGCGCGACAACCTGCTGCTGTTCTGCGAGGGCACCACGCGCATCCGCATTCGCGACTTCACGGCCACCGAGCCGTTTCTGCGGGCGCGAGTCGAGAAGCTGGTGGAGACGGAACCCGCGACCACGCCGGAGGTGGAAGCGCTGCGGCAGAATGTGGTCAGCCTGTTTCAGCAGATCGTGTCCGCCTCGCCCAGCCTCTCCGACGACCTTTCGACCGCCGCCGCGCAGATCGTCGAACCCGGTCGGCTGGCCGATTTCGTGGCCGGCAACCTGCCCACCCTGGTGCATCTCGACCGGCAGAAACTGCTCGAGGAAATCGACGGGCTAGCGCGGCTGAACCAGGTGCTGCTGCACCTGACGCGCGAGCTGGAACTGGTGGAACTGCGCGGCCGGATTCAATCGCAGGTGCAGGGCCAGCTCTCGCAGAGCCAGCGCGAATTCTATCTTCGCGAGCAGCTCAAGGCGATTCAAAAAGAGCTGGGCGAGAGCGACGAAGGGACGCACGAGATCGACGAACTGCGATTGAAGCTGGAAGCGGCCGGGATGACGGAGGAGGTGAAGGCGGAAGCGATGCGCGAGCTCGACCGGCTGGCGCGGCTTTCCACCGCCTCGCCCGAACACGGCGTCACGCGCACGTACCTCGAATGGATGGCCGCGTTGCCGTGGAGCGCTTCTTCCGGCGCGGCCGTCGACGTCAAGCGCGCCGCCGAGATTCTCGACGAGGATCACTACGATCTCGAAAAGGTCAAGGACCGCATCCTCGATTACCTGGCCGTGCTGCAACTGCGCCCTGTGTTGAAGGGCCCCATCCTGTGCTTCGTGGGGCCGCCCGGCGTGGGGAAGACCTCGCTCGGCAAATCGATCGCGCGCGCGCTGGGCCGCAAGTTCGCTCGCATCTCGATGGGCGGGATGCACGACGAGGCGGAAATTCGCGGCCATCGCCGCACTTACATTGGCGCCCTGCCGGGGCAGGTGATCCAGGCGCTGCGGCGGGCCGGCGTCAACGATCCCGTTTTCATGCTCGATGAAGTGGATAAGCTGGGGCGCGATTTCCGCGGCGATCCGGCCTCGGCGCTGCTCGAAGTGCTCGACCCGGAGCAGAATTCCACCTTCCGCGATAATTACCTCGACGTGCCGTTCGACCTCTCGAAGGTCCTCTTCATCACCACCGCCAACGTGCTCGACCCGGTGCCCGACGCGCTGCGCGACCGGATGGAGATCATCTCGCTCGAAGGCTATACGGAGCACGAAAAAGTCATCATCGCGTTCCGGTACCTGATTCCGCGGCAGATTACCGAGAACGGTCTCGAGGCCGATGGCGGCATCGTGTTCACCGACGACGCGGTGCGCTTCGTGATTCGCCGCTATACGCGCGAGGCGGGCGTGCGCAACCTGGAGCGCGAGTTGGGCTCGATCTGCCGCAAGCAGGCGCGCCGCATCGCCGAGGGCCGCCACGAGAAACTGGAAGTGACGCCGCATACGGTCGAGCAGGACCTGGGCGCGCCGCGCTTCCGCACCGATACGGAAGTGGCCGAGCGCACGCGCCGGCCCGGCGTGGCGGTGGGCCTGGCGTGGACGCCTGTGGGCGGAGATGTCCTGTTCATCGAAGCCGGCCGCATGCCGGGCGGCAGCAAGGGCCTCATCATGACCGGACAATTGGGACCGGTGATGCAGGAATCCGTGCAGGCCGCACTCACCTGGGTGCGCGGCGCGTCGGCGCAATACGGGATCGACCCCGAGCTGTTCAAATCGATCGACATCCACATTCACGTGCCGGCCGGCGCGATCCCGAAGGACGGGCCGTCGGCGGGCATAACGATGGCCGCCGCGCTGCTCTCGATGTTGACCGAGCGGAGGATCCGCCCTAACCTCGCGATGACCGGCGAGATCACGCTCACCGGCCAGGTGCTTCCGGTCGGCGGCATCAAGGAGAAGGTGCTCGCCGCCCGGCGCAGCGGCGTTCGCGAGATCATCATGCCGGCCGAAAACGAAGTCAACGTCCGCGAGGACCTGAAGACCGAGCACATCGCCGACATGACCATCCACTACGTGAATTCGATGGAAGAGGTGGTCGAACTGGCGCTGGAGAAGAGCGCAGTGGGGAAGCAATAGGGACGGCTTGGCCGTGCGACGGTGCTACTGTCTCCGATCGCTCGTCTGCATTTCGCGGCGCAGGACTTCGTTCATATACGTCTGATATTTCTTGCCGCGGCCGCGGAACCAGTGGAGGACGTCGGCATCCACGCGCAGGCTCACCAACTGCTTGATCGGCCGGTAGAAACGGCCGACTTCGACTTCGGCTGGCCGCGGCTGCCGTTCTGGCGCATCGGAAAAGTCGATTCGCGAATCGGGACGCGCGGCGAGCCGCTCCAATTCCCGGCGCTGCTTCTCACTGATACGCGTGGTAAAGAGCGCGCTCGCGGGGACTCGCTTTTCTTGCCGAGATGATACGGATTTCTTCTTCGCCATTCTGTTCCTCGCTCGTGTGGACCACGAGCACGACTGCAATACCGCCGGCAGTGCCGATCGCGTGCCAGCGATCTTCGCCTTCAACCACGCGGTCCGGGTACGACACCACATTCGGATCCTCGAAGATTCGCGCCGCAGCCTCGAACGAAATGCCACGTTTCCGGCGGTTGCCGCGGTTCTTCTTTTCGTCCCACACGAAGACCATGTGTATATACAAAAGTGTAGCACTTCATTGGGCGGCACGGGTACGGCCAGTATGAAGTAGACTGACCTTTTGGAGGAGCGTCCATGTTCCAGCGCTACTCGGCGGCGGCACGTCGGGCGGTTTTCTACGCCCGATATGAGGCGATGGCATCACATGAGTACCAGATAGGGCCCCACCATCTGCTCACCGCGCTACTGTGCTGGCATCCCAAGATGATGGCACGGGCGTTGGGGTCCTTCAATCGCGCCGACGAACTCAGAGTCCAGTTGGTCAAGCGGTTCCCGCCCGCTGCAAACCCCTACGGCCCTATCACTCTTCCCCTGGCCCACGAATCGAAGAGCATCCTGCTACATACGGCAGCGGAGGCGAGGCGGCTCTGGCATCGCGATCACAGCCTTAGACAACGAGTGTTCGGCATGGCTTGGCCCATCCGACTGCTCCATCTCCTCCTGGGCATCCTATGTGAACCAGGCTGCGTAGCGGCGAAGTTGCTTCGGTCCGAATCTGAGACTCTGTCCGGAATACGAGCGAGGGTTGAGAGACTGGATTCAGAAGAGGAGCCTCCCAGCGTAGTGGAATACGGAACGATCAAGATCCCGGCTGCGCGGTACTCCGAACGGCTGAAAACGACAATGGGCTATGCGGTCTTTGAGGCCGTGCGCATCGGCTCTTGCGAGGTGCGCCCAGAGGACTTTCTTCTCGCGCTTGCGGTGTGCCAGCCGATCGAGATGCAGCAGTTGTTGGGTGCCACACACAGCTTTCGTGTTCAGTTCAGCGAAGTCGGTCCACCGCCTCGGGGTGGCACGCCGGTGACGGGTCCTGAGTTTTGCAGCCCTGTCTTGGGCGCGGACGGTCAATCGATACTCGTCATGGCCGAGGAGGAGGCTAAGCTGCTCGGAGATACGACCGTGGACACGCCGCATTTGCTCGTCTCGCTGCTCCGCTGCGACACTTCCGTTGCGGCGCGGATACTGCAGGAGCGCGGCCTGCGACTCGACGTGGCCCGGACCAATGCAGCAAGATGGCTGACCTAGCGCGGGTCGCCATCTCCCGCCCTACTCGCCGCGCTCCGGCCCATCCTTGATCAAGTCCCTTCGCAGTCGCGTGGTCTTGGCGATGGCGGACTCTTTGCGGAAGCGGCGTATCTGCTCGTGATTGCCGTTGAGCAGGACTTCGGGGGCTTTCCAGCCGCGGAAATCGGCGGGTCTCGTCCAGTGAGGGCAATCGAGGAGTCCTTCGCCGTGGCCGGTTTCCTGAAAGCTCTCGAAGGCGGCTGAGGTGTCGTTACCGAGCACGCCGGGGAGCAGGCGGGCGGTCGCGTCGAGCACCACGGCCGCCGCCAGTTCGCCGCCGCTGAGGACGTAGCTGCCGATCGAGAGTTCCTCGTCGGCGAGGTGCTCGGCCACGCGTTCGTCGACGCCTTCATAGCGGCCGCAGATGAGCAGAAGCTCGGACTCCTGGCTGAGGCGATTGGCGGCGGCCTGATCGAAGAGCGGGCCCTGTGCGGAAAGCAGAATCACTTTCTGCGACGGCGTGCGCGCGGGCCAGATGGATTCGACGGCGAGAAAAATCGGCTCGGGCTTCAGCACCATGCCTTCGCCGCCGCCAAAGGGACGGTCGTCCACGGTACGGTGCCGGTCGAAGGTGTAATCGCGCAGGTCGTGGATGCGGATGTCGAGCAGGCCGGCATCCTGCGCGCGCTTGACCACGCCGTGGGCGAACGGCCCGGCGAAGAATTCGGGGAAAATCGTCAGTACGTGGAAGATCACGATTGCGTCAATTCCCGCAAGCCCTCGGGCAGATCGACCGCGATGCGGCGGGCGGCGACATCGATCTCGACGCAGATTGCGCGCGCGAACGGGATCAAAAATTCGCCGTCGACCTCGAGCAATCCGCAGCCGCCGCCATCCTGCCACGCGGTCACGGTGCCGATGCGCGCGCCGGACTTGCGGTCCACCACTCCGCAACCTACCAGGTCGGATTGGAAGTACTCGCCCGGTTCGATTTCGGTGCGCTCGGCGATGGGAATGCGCACTTCCATTCCAACCAGCAATTCGGCATCGGAGATAGTGTCGACGCCCTGGAACTTGAAGACGAGGGTTTCGTTGTGAAACCAGGTGTGCTCCACCTGGCGAGGCACGGGCGCACCGGTTCCGCACAGGTAGACTTGGCCTAACGACTCGAAGCGCTCCGGACGGTCGCTCAGAGCGAGCGCGGTGATTTCGCCGCGATTGCCGCGCGTCTTGCCCAGCCGGGCCACCGTCACCCAGGCATCTTCGGGCGAGCTCACTCGAGAATTTCCAGCGTGAAGCGCCGGTTCAACTTCATTCCCGCCGCGCCCAAAATGGTGCGGATGGAGCGCGCCGTACGGCCCTGCTTGCCGATCACCTTACCCAGGTCGCTGGGGGCCACCTTGAGCTCCAGCACGGTCACCTGCTCGCCCAGCACCTCGCGGACGGAAACCTCTTCCGGGATGTCGACCAAAGCCTTCGCGATGTCCTCAATCAACTGTCTCATGCATCCCGCTCCTTAGTCCATGGTAACCGAAGGCGGCTCGCCGCGACTACGAGCAAATCCGTTGGCAGGCGGAATCCGCTTCGGACCCGAAGACGGAACGCCTGCCTCACTCGTCAGGCTACCGGCGGCGCGGCCGGGGGTGGGGCCGGATACTTCTCGACCAACCGCTTCACGGTGTCCGACAACTGCGCGCCGTGGCGCGTCCAGTGTTCGATCCGGTCGTGCTTCAGGTTGACCTGAGCCGGCGTCGAAACCGGGTTGTACTGGCCCACCACTTCCAGGTTGCGGCCGCTGGCGGCAAGCTCTTTATCGATTACCACTACGCGGTAAAACGGCTTCTTTTTGGCGCCAAACCGCGCCAGACGAATCATCAGCATTGATACTCCATAGTCGTTCTCAAGAATTCTACATTCCCGGCAGTTTGCCAAACGGGAATCCCGCGGGCATCTTCATTTTGCCCAGCTTCCGTCCGATAAAGCCGCCGGAAAGGCCCTTCATCATTTTGCGCGCCTGCGCATACTGCTTCAACAACTGGTTGACTTCCTGCACGCTGGTGCCGCTGCCGTGGGCGATGCGCCGGCGGCGGCTGCCATTGATGATCATGTGATTATCGCGTTCGCGCGGCGTCATCGAATCGATGATCGCCACCACGCGCTCGATCTCTTTTTCGTCGACCTTGACGTCCTTCAGACCCTGCAGCGGGCCCACCTTCGGCATCATGTCGAGCAGCGAACTGAGCGGCCCAAGCTTGCGGATCTGCCGCAATTGATCGCGAAAATCCTCGAGCGTGAACTCGTTTTCAATCAGCTTGCGCTGCATCTCGACGGCTTGCTTTTGATCGATGGCCTCGCCGGCCTTCTCGATGAACGAAAGAATGTCGCCCATGCCGAGGATGCGGTTGGCGGCGCGGTCGGGATGGAAGGGTTCGAGCGCGTCGAATTTCTCGCCCACGCCGACGAACTTNNCCGGTCATGGCGTCGGCCACGAAGAGGATTTCGACGGGGTCGAGCTGCTGCTTCAGTTCGCTCAACTCGCCCATCAGATCGTCGTCAATGTGGAGCCGGCCGGCGGTATCGACCAGCAGCACGTCGCGCCCGCCATTCGCGCTCTCGCGCCGCGCGGCGCGGGCCAATTCGAGCGGCTTCGTCTCTTCGGCGGCGCCTTCGTAAATGGGCTGGCCGATTTCGCGCGCGATCACCTTGAGTTGCTCGCGCGCCGCCGGGCGGTAGACGTCGACCGAGACCATCATCGGGCGGTGCCCGTTGCGGGAAAGCCAGCGCGCCAGTTTCCCGGTCGTCGTGGTTTTTCCCGAACCCTGCAGGCCCACGATGAGGAAGACGCTGGGCGGCTCATTCGAAAAGCGCAGCTTGGATTCGTGGCTGCCGAGAATCTTGATCAGTTCTTCCTGGACGATCTTGACGACCTGCTGGGAAGGCGACAGCGCGGCGAGCACTTCCTCGCCCATGGCCTTCTGCTTAATATTCTCGATGAGCTGTTTGACGACCCGGAAATTGACGTCGGCCTCGAGCAGCGCCAGGCGGATTTCCCGCAGGGCGGCTTCCATGTTTTCGGCCGAGAGTTTGCCTTCGCCGCGAAGGTTCTTGAAAACCCGTTGCAGCTTTTCCGAGAGATTGTCGAACATGAGCGATGCCAGGAACCTGGAAACCGGCGCCCGGCCGGGGACACCGGCGCTGGCGCGGATTCTCTATATTATAGCGTCAATCGCGAGCGCGCTACGCGGTGGCTTCCTTGGGCGCGATGCGGACGCTGCTGGCCGCCATCTTGCCGGCGCGGTCCATGCCCAATTCATAGAGCACGCGCGTGCCGGGCCGCAGGTCGGTCGCCAGCCCTTCGGCCAGGCGCGACACATGGAAGAAGATGTCCCGTCCGCCATCGTCCGGGCGTAGGAAGCCGAACCCCTTGGCGTCGAAATAGGTGACGACCGAGCCGGACTGCTCGCCGGTGGGCGATTCGTTCGACTCGCCGCTCTCGCCAGGCGCCGAGGCCTGGCGCGTGGATTTGTCGCCAACCCCCTGCTTAATCAGGGCCAGATCGGCCTCGGTCCAGTCCGTGGTGGGCTGAGCCTCGGCGGGCATGGTGAGGTTCGGATTTCGTTTCCGCGCCTCTTCGAACATTCGTTTTTGACGTGCGTTCAAGCCAGAGTCCCTCGATGCGTCGTGCCGCTAAACGGCGGCTGGCGCTACCTTTCGCTTCCGCGAGCCCCGCTTTTCCGCCGGAGGCTGTCGGTCGCTCTTCTTCAAACTACCCATCACCATGTTGGTGACGAATTTCTTTTCGCCGTGATCGTCGAACTTGATCACGATCCGCTCTTCGCTGCTGAAAGTTACCGTACCCAAACCGAACTTCGCATGTTCGACTTGGGCGCCCTGAGAATAGGTATTGGAAGCCATAGATGGGTACGCTTTACTCCTCGGCTGAACTACTGAGGATATAGGATGGCCGGTCGTGGGGTTGTGCGGGAGAAAAAAACAGCACGTGTTCACCTTGATGATATCAGAACGGCTGGCCTCTTGTCGAGCGGCAGAAATTCCCGCTCGCCGCCGGGCGTCCAAAACGCAGCAGCGGAACCTGGCGGTCGGCTCTGTTTCGGGACACCGGGGATTTTGGCTGGAAATCCGCGTGAGCCACCAAGGTTGGGTTAACCCCGCAACGCGTTTCCCACGGGCTGCAACTCGCGGACGAGCTGGCCCTGGCGCTCGACACGGTATTCGGCCGGGCTTAGCTCGAAGGTATAGCCGGATGCAATGTGATCGCGCAGGAGCTGGTTCGGATGCCGGAGGTGTTGGCGCAGCTCGGCTTGTATGTTGGCGGTCTCGCCGACATAGATCCACCGCCGTGCATTCGATAGCCCGTAAACGCCAGAGGCCGCCGGCGCATTCTTGTCGACCACCATCGCGGTGAACGGGCGGTTGCCGTGATTCTCGAATGGCATTACTTGGCTTCTCCCGGCCGCAGCGTCAGAGGTTTGGCCGCGGTTGGCGCCGTCCAGCCGTGGTGGTGGCGGGCCTTGGGCACCCGCGAATCGACCCGTGGCTCGCCTGCCCATCCGCGCGCCGGATAAATCCACGAGAGGACTCGATGCGCCCACGATTCCGCCGGTTCAGATGTTAGTGCCGCCATACACTCCGCTTTCCTTCAGTAATAGAAGTTCTCCGCCGACTCGCAGCCTGGGCTACGAAGTTCGGCTCGCAGCGGATCGGCTTCCCAGCCTCTCCTGAGGCTGGCCAGCGCGGCAAGCAGTATCATCAAGGCGCACAGAGACACCGCGCCCACCGGATGAATGCAGATGAAGTTAGGAAACACCTTCGCCCTTCCCAGAAATGGTTAGGCTAAGAAGAGGACTCAGGTGAGCCGACTTAGTTCGGATCACCAGTAGATTGGGCGGGAGTGTCCAGTCGCTAATTCAAGCGTAGGTCAGTTCCCTACCCTTGTCAAGCCGTAGAATTGTCCAATACAGAATG
>PMKM01000211.1 GCA_003157745.1 Bryobacterales bacterium
CGTCGAGATACCGCAGGAAGCCTTCCTGGCTGTACTGAAAGTCGGGAACACGGAAGACACGGACTAACCCGGAACATGGATAGGCTGCGGGAACCGAAATTCAGTCGTGCGTCTGCTATTATCTTCCAATGGACCTCAAATTTCCGATTGGCAAGTTTCCCGGCAAGTTCGACTCCAAGACTCCGGTCGATCTGAACCAGCGGTTGCTGGACATCGCCGCGGTCGCCGAGGCGGCAGCCCAACTCCGCAAGGCGGTTGCGGGCCTGGACGACCGGCAACTCGACACGCCCTACCGTCCCGAGGGCTGGACGGTGCGGCAGGTAATTCACCATGTTCCCGACAGCCACATCAACGCCTATATCCGCTTCCGGTTCGCGCTGACCGAAGACACGCCCATCGTCAAGCCGTACGACGAAGCCAAGTGGGCGGAGTTGCACGATGCGAAGACCATGCCGGCGGAGGTATCGCTCACGCTGCTCGATAGCCTGCACCGGCGCTGGGTGGATCTGCTGCGCAGTTTCTCGGATGCCGATTTCGCGCGCACGCTGCAGCATCCGCAGGAGGGCATAGTTCGGCTGGACACGTATCTTTCGGCATACGCCTGGCACGGCAAGCACCACTGCGCGCACATCACGAGCCTGCGCGAACGCATGGGTTGGAAATAATCTGTGGGCCTGCACCGACCTCTCCAGAGGCGGAACGAGGAGTTCAATGCGCTATAAGGTTTTTGGAGATCGAACAGGTCTGAAGGTTTCAGAGTTCGCCCTGGGTACAGGGATGTTGGGAAAGGCGTATGGATATGGAACAGAGCCCGACGAAGCCTTGAAGATTCTCGAAGGCTATGCAGAAGCGGGCGGCAACTTGATCGATTTGTCTGACGCGTACCAAGGAGGAGAGTCCGAACGCCTGATCGGAGCGTTCGTTGGGAACAAACGCAATGACTTCGTCCTCATCTCGAAATACACTCGGAGTCCCCAGACCAACCCTTCGCTCGGTGTTTTGGGAAACAGCCGGAAGGTCATGGTGCAAGCTGTCGAAGAGAGCTTGAAGCGGCTGAAGACCGACCATNNGAATATAGCCTGATTGAGCGAACGACGGAGCGCGAACTCTTGCCCATGGCAGAGGCGATGGGATTAGGAGTCCTCGGCTATTCGCCTCTTGCGGCCGGAATCCTCACAGGGAAGTACCGCAAGGGAGAGAAAGGGCGTGCGACCGAATTCAAAGCAGGTGTGCCCCAGGCAGGGGCTGACCACGAAGCGCTGCTTGANNCGCGATCGCATGGGTGAGCGCCAAGGGAGTCATTCCCATCCTCGGGGCGAACACTCGCTCGCAACTTGACGCGAACCTCGGAGCTTCTTCGATCCGACTCGGCGCTGAACAGATTGCGCGCCTCGATAAGGCGAGCGCCATACCTCTTGGGTACCCGCAGGAACGGCTTCGCAGCGAAGGTGTTCGCGCTATGCTCACTGGCAATCGGTGGAACCAGATTGATCGTCCAGTTCGTGGTGTCCGGTAAGTGAAATTGGGATGGCTTTGAGAATCGACGGGCGATAAACCACAGAAGCACTCAGCGAAAGGCTCCTGGGGCTGTGTTGCGCAAACGAACGTTTGTGCACGTCGGCCTCGCCGGGTCAAATGCCAGCATTTTGGAGTTGCAAAAGCCTATTGCAGTTGCTTTGTTGCGTGCAATAGGTTTGCGCAACAGAGCCTTACCGTACGATTTCCGACGTTTGGTGTAGTGACCTCCATTTGCTTAACCCGGTTTCCGCCGCAGCGGTGCGCGAAATTCCGGCCAGCTGGAGCGCCGGATTCATAATCATCATCACCAAACCGCCCCGGTGCACGTCCAATTCATGGAGGGCGGCGGGGGTATAATCGAAGCACGGGCCCTCGGAGCGGTCTTTTCAACCATATGCTTAGCCGTATCAAATACATGGTAGTGAGCGCGTCGGCGTGTCTCACGATCCTGCTCGTCGCCGGCAGCCTTCCGGGCAGAGGCGCCGATCAGTCGGAAACTTACAAACACATTGGCGTGTTCAGCGATGTGGTGGCGCACATCAAGAGCGAGTACGTCGAAGAGCCCGACATGAAGAGCGTCACGCTGGGCGCGTTGAACGGCCTGCTGGAAGCGGTGGATCCGTTCGCCAGTTACCTCAACGCCGACCAATACCAGGACTACTTGAAGAACAAGGACGTGACTCGCGCCGACGTGGGCCTGGTGCTTTCGAAGAAGCCGGGTTGGATGGGCGTGGTGGGCACGTTGCCCGGATCGCCGGCAGCCAACGCGGGCTTGTCGACCCACGACATGATCGAAAGCATCAAGGGCATCGCCACGCGCGACATGCCGCTGGCTTACGCCAACCTTCTGCTGCAGGGCGCCAATGGCACGACGATCGAATTGAGCGTGGTCCGCGCGCGCCATCCGGAACCGCAGACCATTACGCTCACGCGCGTCAACCTGGCGATGCCGCCGGTCGAAGAAAAGATGCTGGCCGGTTCGGTGGGGTACCTCGGAATCGGCGCCTTGACGGCCAGCGAGGTCCAACAATCGGCCGACGCCATCCGCCGCCTGCAGAAGGAGGGGGCGCAAAAGCTGGTGGTAGATTTGCGCAACTGTTCGACCGGCACTCCGGAGGATGGCATAGCCTTCGCGAATCTGTTCCTGGCGAGCGGGCGCATCACGTATCTCAAGGGTCAAAAAGTGCCCGAGAAGGACTTTGACGCCGATCCCGCGAAGGCCGTCACTTCCCTGCCCCTGGCGGTGCTGGTGAATCACGGAACGGCGGACGGCGCCGAAGTTGCCGCGGCCGCTTTAGCTGGCAACAAGCGCGCGCAACTGGTGGGCGAGCCCACTTATGGCGACGCCGCGTTGCGCCGCGCCCTCACCATGGAGGACGGCAGCGCGATTATCCTTTCGGTGGCCAAATACTATTCGCCGGAGGGCAAAGCCATTCAGGACACGCGCGTCCTGCCGGGAACCGTGGTGGCCGACGCCGAGCCGCAGATCGAGTACGACGACAACGACGAGCCGATCGTCGAGCCGGAAGCGAAACCGGCGCAGCCGAAGAAACTCGAAGACGACCCCGTGATCAAGAAGGCGATCGAGATTCTGGGCACCGCCAAAGCATAGCCGTCGCTGCGCGAAAACCGTGCCAACCGGAACGCGCGCCGGACGCCTGCCCGGAGCATTTTCCAATCCTGAAA
>PMKM01000055.1 GCA_003157745.1 Bryobacterales bacterium
GGAAATCACCAGCGGCGCCATGCCCGCTACCAGCGCGATGGTGGTCATCAGGATGGGGCGCAAGCGATCGCGGTTCGCCTGGATGATGGCATCGTAGCGGTTCATGCCTTCGGCACGCAGTCCGTTGGTGTGGTCGATCTGTAGGATGGCGTTCTTCTTGACGATGCCGAACAACAGCAGCAGTCCGAGGCCGGAGAAGATGTTCACCGTTTGCCCGGCGATGAGCAGCGCCAGAATGCCGAAAGGCACGGCCAGGGGCAGGCTGATGAGAATGGTGATGGGGTGGATGAAGCTTTCAAACTGCGCGGCGAGCACGATATACATAAAGATAAAGGTCAGCGAAAAGGCGAGCCCGAAGTAGTAGGCGGTTCGCCCCAATTCCTTGGAGATGCCGGTGAGGCCGGCGCGGTAACCGGGCTCCATGCCGAGCTTCACGGTCTCCTCGTTCAGTTGTTGGATGATGGCGGCTTGCGATCCGCCGGGCAGCAGGTTGGCGGTCACCGTGACCTGGCGTTGGCGGCCGATGCGGTTAATGGAGGATGGCCCGGTGCCGGGGACGATGCGCACCACCTCATCGAGGCCCACGGAACGCAGTTTTTGTGAAGGCACGGTCATCTTGGCCAGGCCTTCGACGCCGCCGCGGAACTGTTCCTGGGCGCGCACCACGACATCGTACTGATCTTCGCCGGCGTTGAAAGTAGATGCCGTCTGGCCGGCCACCAAGGTGTTGAGCGCCATTTCGATGTCCATCACGCTGACGCCGAGATCGGCGGCGCGCGGCCGGTCGATCTCCAGGCGGACTTCGGGCTTGCCAGAGCGTAGCGTGGTATCCTGATCCACCAGGCCGGGGTTAGTCCGCATCTTGGCGAGCAGTGCCTGGGAATAGGCGGTGAGCTTCCCCAGGTCCGGCCCCTGGATGAAGTACTGAATTTCGGCGTTGCTCTGGTTGCCGCCCACCGTAGAGATCAGTTCCACGCCGGTGTGAACCTCTCGCGGGTACTTCTTCATGAGGTCGCGGCTGCGCTGCATGAGTTGCTGCTGGGAGGCCTGGCGCCGATCGACATCGGTCAGCTTGACGTAGATGACGGCGTTATTGACGCTCTTGTCGGCGCTAGAGCCGGCGGTCATCAGGGTGTGCTCCACACCGGGCAACCGGCGGACATCGGCAGCGATCTGCTCGGCCAGGTTGGTGGTGGCGGCGATGGAGGTGCCTTCGGGAGTGCGGATAAGGATGTTGTACTGCGACTGATCGTCAACCGGCAGGAAGTTCTTGCCGACAAACATGAACAGGGGAACGATGGAGAGGATGACGCCCACGCAGGCCAGGACGATGAGGCCGCGGTGCGCCATGCTCCAGGTGAGCATGCTGGTATACCAGCGATCGAGGTGCTTGAAGATGAAGGCATCCTTGGAGGAGTGCTGCCCCGGTTTGGTGGGGTCGGGCCGCTTGATGAAGCGGGAGCAGAGCATGGGCGTGAGAGTGAAGGAGACCAGCAGGGAAACCGCGATGGCAAAGGCCGAGGTGAAGCCGAAAGAGCTCATGAAGCGGCCCACGATGCCGCCCATGAAGCCCACCGGAAGGAACACCGCCAGCAGGCTCAAGGTGGTGGCCATGACGGCAAGGCCGATTTCCTTAGTGCCCTTGATGGCCGCCTCAAACGGCGGCATGTTCTTTTCCTCGATGTAGCGGTAGATATTCTCCAGCACGATGATGGCGTCGTCAATCACGATTCCCACCATGAGCGTGAGCGCCAGCATGGTGATCTGATTCAGTGTGAAACCCATCGCCGCCATCAGCCCGAACGCCGAAATGATCGACGTGGGAATCGCCACCGCCGCGATCAGCGTGGTGCGGATATTGGCAAGGAACAGGTAGATGACCACGGCGGCGAGGATGCTGCCTTCCACCAGGTGGTGCTGGATGGAATCGACGGCTGCCTGGATAAACACGGACTGATCGCCGATCACCTCCGCTCGAACGTCTTTCGGCAGCGCCGCCGCAATCTCCCGCAGGCGCCGCTTCACCTCGTTCGCCGTCGTCACCGTGTTCTCGCCGGACTGCTTGGCCACTACCAGGGTGACCGCCGGGACGCCGTCCAACCGGGCCGAACTGCGCGGTTCTTCGTAGCTGTCCTCGGCGTAACCGATGTCGCGCACCTTCACCGTGTGGCCATCGCGATTGGCCACGGGGATTTCGTTGAAATTCGCCGCCTCCACCACCCGGCCGGTGGTGCGCACGGTAAACTCCTTCGCGCCGGCGTTCAGGTTCCCGCCCGGCAATTCCATGTTTTGCGCACGCAGTGCGTAGAAGACATCGGCAGCTGTCAGGTTGTACGCGCGTAGGCGCTCCGGGTCCACCAATACGTGGATCTCGCGCCGCGCGCCGCCGACGATGGCGATTTCGCCCACGCCCTTCGCGTTCTCGAGTTTCTGCTTGATCTCCTTGTCGGCGATCATGGTGACGTCGCGCAGCGACCGCGGCGCCGACACCGCAATCTGCACGATCGGCGCGGCGTCCGGGTCGAACTTCTGCACCATCGGCTGTTTGGCGCTTTGCGGAAGATCCGGGACGATGAGGTTTACCTTGTTCTGAATCTCCTGCGCGGCCACGTCGCCGTTCTTGGCCAGATCGAAGGTCACAATCACCAGCGACTGTCCTTCCGACGAAACGGAGCGGACCTCGTCGATCATGCTGATGGTATTGACCGCGTCTTCCACGTTCTTCGTGATCTCCGTCTCGATTTCCTCTGGCGACGCGCCCGGATCGGCAATGATCACCGCCACCGACGGAATGTCGACCTTCGGAAACAGATCCACGCCCAGGCTGAAGTAGGAGAAGATGCCCACCACCACCAGCGACAGAATCAGCATGGTGGCGAAAACCGGCCGCCGGATACAGAGTTGTGCGAGCTTATGCATGGTGAAGGAATCCTCCCGCTAGGGCCGCGGCTGCACCGGCGCGCCGTCGAACAGCTCGCTCTGATTACTGGTGGCCACCGTCTCCCCGCCACTGAGCCCCGAGGTGATGCGGATTGAGCCGCCGCCGGCGACGGTTTCCCCCACCATCACCACGCGCAGATGCGCCCAGCCTCTCTCGACCGTGAAGAGCTGCCAGGAATCCGTGGTCTTGTCGCGAACCACGGCGGAACGCGGAACGAACACCGCGTTCTCGCCACCGGGCAGGGCGACCCGCGCGGTAGCGAACATGCCGGGGCGCAGTTCCGCGCCGGGATTGTCGAAGCGGGCCTCCAGCACGAACACGCGCGAGTTCGGGTCGACCGCCGGATTCACCGCCGTCACCTTNNGTGACGATCTTGTTGTTGAACGCCACGTACTCGCCCGCCGCCACCGGCCGCGCCGTGATGTAGCCGTCGAACGGCGCGCGAATCGTCGTGTCGTCCAGAGCCTTTTCCGCCTGCGCAAGCTGCGCCCCGGCGGCCTCCAAGGTCGCCTGAGCCATCTCCACGCCGCCCCCAGCCCTGCCGCGCCCCGTTGAGCGAAGCCTCATACTGCTGGCGCGCGGCGTGGGCCTGCGCTTCCGCCGTCTCCTGTTGCGTGCGCGCCCGGTCGTAGGCGCTGCGCGAAACGTCGCCGCTGGCCACCAGGAGCTCGAATCGCCTCGCGTCGGCGGCTGCCAGGCGGGCCTGCGCTTCCGCCGATTCGTGGTTGGCGCGCGCGGCGGCCGCTTCGGGCATCGCCCCCGGATCGAACTTCGCGCCGCCCGCCAGTCCGATTCGCGATTCCGCCTGGCGAAGCGCCGATGCGGCTTCCTCCCGTTGCGCACGTGCCTGGGCGAGACGAAGCTGGGCATCGCGGTGGTCCAACTCGCAGATCGTCTGACCCCAGCGGACGTAGTCGCCCGTGTTCACGGGCGTTGCGATCACCCGCCCGGCAGTCAATGGCGCGATGTCCGAGATTTCGTCGGCGGCAAACGTCCCCGTGATTTCGAACGTCGCCGGAACCATGCGCGATTCCGCCTGAGCGATGGATATGCGAGTGGTCTTGGCCGCCGGCCGCGTTCCAGTGGCCTCGATGTCTTGCCGGGAACACCCCGCACCGAACAACAGGATTGCCGCGGCAGGTATGAGTGCTGGTCGAATCATGTTTTCTGAATTCCGTTCATCATGATTGCGGTGAAGATCTCAATGACTTGCTCGTCAGTCAGGTCCGGCGAGCTAAAGCCAAACATCGAGGTCAAAACAGCGTAGTTCTGGGCCATGCCCGAGACTGCCGCCATGACCGCCGCTGGGTTTTGCTCGCGCAGGGCTCCTTCGCGCTGCCGGCGCAGCAGGTAGTCGCGCAGCAACTGGAAAACCGGTATCGCGAATTGGCGATAGTGCGAGAGACCCACCTCGTGGCCTTCGAGCGCGGCAAACAGCTTGACTCGCTCATAGCGAGGGTCGGAACGGAAGCCGCGCAAAATCCCTCTCATGATCGCCCGGAGCAGACCCGCATCGTCGTTCCGGTCCATGCAGCTCCGCGTCTCTTTGAACCACTCGTCCAACCCGATGGACTGGACTTTGAAATCCAGGACGGCCATGTATAGTGCCTGCTTGGACGGGAAGTGGCGGAAAATCACCGCCTCGGTCACACCGGCGGCCCTGGCGATCTCTTTCGTCGTGGTGCCGTTGAAGCCATTGCGGGCAAACAAATCGAGCGCCGTCTCAATTAACTGCCGGCGGCGGTCCTGTCCCGACATGCGGCTGGTGTGATGCGGAGCTTCGGACACAAAATGATCATAAGTGAGTGCTTACTTATTTGTCAAGGTGCGTCGGCGACACGAAGAATTAAACCGCTCTGCGGTATTGGTCGATTCGCTCCTCTCAAGAAGCGCCCCCCGTAGCGTGGCGCGAGGCTCCTTGAAACACTGGATCAGGTTGTTTTCCCAAATGACCAATCCAGCACCCTAAGCAAAAGAGAGCGCCCCCAACTCCCGAGAACCTGATTGCCGGCGCAAGGCTGTCTCAATCCATCAGGGGCGAAATGCCGTCACGCGCTGTTGCCGGCAGGCCGCAACCACACGAATGCAGTGATTGCCGCAAGCGAGAGAAAGGCAGCTACGATGAAGACAATGCTCGGGTGCACTGCCCACAGCACCCCTGCAATCAGCGAGGCAGGCAGGTAGATCACTCCTGTCACGAAATTGTAGACTCCGATTGCCGTCGCGCGCCGTTCCNNAGATAACGAATAGGAGGAGGATCTCCCATTTCGCATGCGCGAAAGCGAACCCGAGGCTCATGACAAGATAGAGCAGGTAACTCAGTACGACAATGCGCGTCCTGCCGATTCGGTCGCCGAGTTTGCCGACGAGTGGTGCGGCGATGACAAAAGCGGCATTGAACAACGCGTACAGCAGCACGACATCTTTCACCGAGAAACCGGCACCATTCGCACGCAGGAGCAGGAAGCCGAAACTGAAATAGGCCAGCGCGAAAATCCCCGCCGCCACAAGGTAGCGTTTGAACCCGGGGCTCAACGTCTTCCATGCGACGAAGATACTTTCGCGTTTGGACTGAACGCGGGGTGGCTCATTGATCAAGCCAAGCACGAAAACACTGAGCACGGCAGGAACAAACGCGACCCAGAACAGTATCCGGAACGATGAAGCCGTTTCTCCATGCCACGAAAGCAATCCATAGGCCACAAGCGGACCGAGAACGGCTCCTGCCTTGTCCAGCGCCTTGTGTATGCCGAACGAATACCCCCGGGTGTCTTTGGCGGCGATAGCAGACAGCCATGCGTCTCGTGGCGGACCGCGGAAGCTCTTGCCCAGGCGCTCGATGATACGGAAGCAACTCAGGGCAACCACCGAACTGGCGATCAATAGGATGATTTTGGCGACCGTCGAAAACCCATATCCTACGAGAGCAAAGGCCTTGCGTTCGCCGGTCTTGTCCGACCACCAACCCGCCACATAATCCAAAGATGATGCGGAGAAGTCGGCGAAACCCTCGACAAGACCCAGCAAAGCGCTCGACGCCCCTGCGATCGTCGTGAAGAAGATCGCGAAAACGGAAAATATCATCTCGGAACTGAGATCGGTGAGGAAGCTCACGAGACCGAGCCTGAGCACGTCGGGATCGACGCCAAACCTCGTCGTCACAGAACCAGGCTTTAGCTTTTCCGCCATGGAATGATAATGTTCATTTTCCGCTTCTTGGTTCCCAATGTGTCGTCACCCTGGTGGCAGGTCGAGCGGCGGTGTCTACTCAACACTGCACACCAGTTCTTCGCCGGCCAAGTGAAGCGCGAGGATTCGACTAAGCCCCATGGCGGCCAGCCATCGGGTACACCTGGTTTCGGCCCCAATGACGAGCTGGACTGTCCCGTGCCGCGCCTGACGCTGCTGTTCTTCGGCGCAGCCACGGATGTTCCGGAAGCAGCAAAAATGGTCACCGCCGGGACAGCCTGCCTATACTCCGGCTTGCAAGCCGAAGGCCAAACGGGATGCTGATTTAGTCGGCGCTACGGCCCCTAAAGAAGTGAATCACCAAAGAAATCACCGCTATGATTAGCAATAGGTGAATCAGCCCACCCGCAATGTGGAAGGCGAAAAATCCTAGCAGCCACAGTACAAGCAACACCGCAAACAGCGTTATAAACATGAAAATCTCCTTCGTGAGTTCGGTCCCGTTACCCGTCAATCTCGACGGTAACTTGTTTGCTCCATCCGCCCCGCGGCGGCGTCTGAAGCGTAAAGGCCAGCGACGCGAATCTGGAGCGAGCCGCCAAGCGCGCTGGCTCGAGCCAACTCGACGACCATCTTGCCGATGTTTCGCCCTTGGATCAGGCCGATGAAGGCATCCGCCGGCATGACGAGGTTGCGAACCAGCACCTCCCGATCCTGCAGCGGCTCCAGTTCGGTTCGCACCAGGGTAAAGTTAGTCGCGGCAGGGATCCCCTCGGCGCGGGACACCGGCCGAACCTCGCAACTCCTGAGTTTTGACATGTTAGAAAGCTCTTTCTATGCCGGTGCGTCGATCGAAGCGACGCGAACCAGTTTCTTGTTCACGAACTCCTGGATTCCCATGCTGGAGAGCTCGCGCCCGTAGCCGGAGTCTTTGATGCCGCCGAACGGCAGGTCCGGCGCCGTCCAGGTCGGGTGGTTGACGAATACCATGCCTGTGTCGATGCGGCGCGCCACGCGTTTGCCGCGCGCAATATCCTTGGTGAAGACCGAACCACCCAAGCCGAAATCGGAGTCATTGGCCAGCGCCACTGCTTCGTCCTCATTGTCGACCCGGAACAGGAGCGCGACCGGCCCGAAGAGTTCCTCCCTGTACGCGGGATTGCCAGGCTTGATGTCGGTTAGAATCGTCGGCTGCATGAACGATCCCGGCCGATCGATTCGCTTGCCGCCCATCACCAAAGTCGCACCCCCGGCGAGGGCTCGTTTGACCTGATCCAGTAGTTGTAACAGCGCCGCTTCCGTGGATAGGGGGCCGAGCGTCGTCGTCTCCTCCAGCGGGTTTCCTGGCGTGAGGGCTGCCAGGGCTGTCTGAAAGTTGGCGAGAAAGCGGTCGGCCAATTCTTCGACGACGATGAATCGCTTCGCCGCAACGCAGCATTGGCCCATGTTGTTCATCTTGGCCCACACCGCCCACTTGACCGTCTGGTCGAGGTCCGCGTCCTCAAGCACGATAAAGGCGTCGCTCCCGCCAAGCTCCATCGTCGACTTCTTGAGGTTTTGTCCGGCTCGGGCGGCAACCAGCTTTCCCGCTGCGACGCTGCCCGTCAACGCGACACCCTTGATCCGCGGATCGTCGATCGCTTGAGCGACCTGATCGTGCGAGATCAATAGGTTGGTGTACGCGCCCACCGGCGCGCCCGCTTCGAGCCACAGCTTCTCAAAAGCGATGGCGCATTGCGGAACACACCCGGCGTGCTTCACCATGACGACGTTGCCCGCCATCAGGTTGGGCGCGGCAAAACGCGCCAGTTGGTAGTAGGGAAAGTTCCACGGCTGGACGCCGAACAGCACTCCGAGCGGGCTACTTTCGATCTCAGCCTCGCCCGAACCCGGCTCGAGGCGTTGTGGTGCGAGGAAGCGCTCGGCGTTCTTGGCGTAGTAGTCGAAGATGTCCGCGCTGAGCGCCACTTCGCCTCGAGCCTGGTCGATCAGCTTGCCCATCTCGAGCGTCATCGGGCGGGCAAACTCGTCGACGCGCGCACGCAGAATGGCGGCAGCTTTTGCGACCACGGCCGCACGCGCGCCGAAAGTCGTATGCCGCCAGTTCTCGAAGCATGCCGCAGCGCCTGCAAGCGCCGTCTCAAGTTGATTGTCGGTGAGTTCCTGGAACGTTTTCAGAATCTTGCCGTCACAGGGGTTGACGCTTTGGTAGGCCATCGAGTTTATCCTCTTCTGAAGCCGACGCTTCTTGTTACGTTGGCTGGCGCCGTTCACACGCAAACGCCAGCCATGCACTGTGGCCCCGCGTCAGCCGCCGGCCAGTTTCTTCGCAATTTGCGCGACGTGACGGCCCTGAAACCGCGCGATAGCCAACTCATTCTCGCTCGGCACGCGCTTCCCATCGGCTCCCGCCAGCGTGCCGGCGCCATAGGGCGAGCCGCCAGTGATCTCGATCATATTCAGCAGGCCAGGCTCGCTATACGGAACGCCCACGATGACCATGCCGTGATGCAGCAGTGTGCTGTGGAAACTGGTGATGGTGGTCTCCTGGCCACCGTGCTGGGTGGCGGTGGACGTGAAGACGCTACCGACCTTGCCGACAAGAGCCCCGGTGAGCCAGAGGTGTCCGGTCTGGTCCAAGAAGTTGCGCATCTGCGCGCACATGTTGCCGAATCGGGTTGGCGTGCCGAAGATAAGCGCATCGGCGTCGGCAAGCTGCCCAGGCTTGGCAATTGGAACGTGCGCGAAGGCACCGCGCGCTGCCTTCGCGCCGACCTTTTCCAAAGCCTCCTCAGGCACGAGTTCGGCGACCTGATACAGGCTGACGTCGGCGCCTTCAACTTCGCGCGCTCCTTCCGCTACCGCCTCGGACATCCGATAGATGTGCCCGTACATGCTGTAAAAAAGTACTTGGATCTTCACGCTCACTCTCGACTCCTCACTTGTTTCAAATATGCTGCCTGCCGCGCACGGGCGCAACTTCTGCACTCAAAGTGCATCTCTTGCATCGCTGGCGCCACGACGCCCGCTTTCCTGCTGTCGTTATCATTCGGTTAGCGCGCCCATGGTTAAACGGCAAAAGACTCAAAAGCCGAATCAGAGCCGCCCCCCGACGTCAAGGCTCGGGGCATTTGCAGGGCCACTCGATCACCGTCTTTTGACACCCAAGCACGCATCACGCGATGCCCTGCCGTTGCTGGTGATAGCTGACGATATGGCGTCCCGTGACCGCAACAGCAGCCTCATGCGCTGACGAGGACCGTGAAGCACTGCAGACCTCAAATTCGCGCCTGGACCGAGACTTGCTAACAAGCGGGCGTAACACTTCATAGGAGACAAACACCATGACTGGATATGTTGGACCTATCGAAAAGAAGACCTTGGAGAACACGTATTTCCGGCAGGTGCTATTCACCGGTCCGCACTCGCAGCTTGTTGTGATGTGCCTGCGGCCGGGCGAAGACATTGGTGACGAGGTGCANNCCGCATGTCGACCAGTTCTTCCGCATCGAAAAGGGGCAGGCGAAATTCGTCTTGAACGAGAAGGAAGAACATACGGCGCGCGACGGAGATGCGGTCGTGGTCCCGGCGGGGACGTACCATAACGTGATCAATACGTCGAAGACGCAGGAGTTGAAGCTATACACGATCTACTCTCCGCCGAACCACCCGGATGGCACGATGGACAAGACCAAGGCCGACGCGGAAGCCGCCGAAGCAGCACAACATCGGTAACGCCCAAGGTTCTTTCTGTCAAGGCGGCGGGTGGACTCGGCTTCGATCACCGGGCACGAGCGAGCCGCGTTGCCGCCAACAACCCCGAGCGAATGAGTTGAGGCTGTTCCTTGAGTGGCCAGGAATAGCCAAATCGGGGAACGTGCCGTTCAGGCAGTTGGAGGTTCAGACAATGAAAGTGACATTCCACACACTAAGATGGGCCGCACTAGTGGCTTGCTTGCTGATAAGCGTTCTTGCGGTGCGCTCACAGGACAATAGTAAGCTCCCGTCGAGCTACATGACGGTCGACATTCACGAAAGCTTCTCGACCATCATGACTCGCATGACAGCGGCGAAGCCAGAGATCATGAAGCGGCACATGGCCTTGCTCGATCAGCGGTATGACCTGAGCAATCGCCCGGCTCAGGGTGTCAAAATGTCCGGGGGCAAGTCAGTGCAACAGGGTGTCCGAGTCAAACTCACCGATGGTACAAGCTGGGACCAGCTTTCGAAGTTGAGTCCGGAACAGATCAAGGAACGGAACCTGTTCCCGGCCGGTTTCCTCCCTTTGCCCCATCCGAACCATCCTGAGGGCGGCATGCTGTTTCCGAAGTTCGAAATCGACGAGATCAAGAAGCAGGAAGGGCGCGAGCTGACTCGTTTCGATCTCGACTTCGACTTTCCGGACCATCTGCTCCCTGACTTCCCGCCGCCACTTTATCTGACTACCCGCGTGGATCTGGGCGATGTGTCGCATGGCAAGTTGGTCACGCTGGATAACTACTACGAGTTATTCAACGGCATTCTGAATCCGAAGCAGATAGAGGGCTTGCGCCTGCTATTGACTGCGTTCCCGCAGCAACAGTTCAATGCCACCGAAGACCGGCGCTCGGAACGCCCGAGCCGGGGAGTGGCATGCTTCGACTGTCACGCCAACGGTCACACCAATCGCGCCACCCACCTGGTGGGTGACTCGCGACCGCAGGAGTTCCGGCATCGCATCAACACTCCGTCGCTGCGCGGGGTGAATATTCAACGCTTGTTCGGCTCGCAGCGAGCGCTGAAGACCATTGAAGACTTCACCGAGTTTGAGCAGCGCGCCGCGTATTTCGATGGGGACCCCGTGATCGCCCAGAAGAAAGGCGTGAACGTCCTCGATCGTGGGAGCCAGGTGCACGCCATGGCGGAATTTCAAGCAATACTCGACTTTCCCCCGGCACCTAAGCTCGGCGTGGATGGGAAGCTCAATCCCAAGAAAGCGGATGCGGCGGAAATGCGCGGCCAGCAGTTGTTCTTTGGCAAGGCGCGGTGCGTGGAATGTCATCAAGCTCCGTATTACACGGACAACCTCATGCACAATCTCCAGACGGAGCGCTTCTTCACGTCGCATCCGGTCAACGGGATGATGGCCTACGGGGATGGGCCGATCAAGACGTTTCCGCTTCGCGGGGCGAAGGATTCGCCGCCGTATCTGCATGATGGGCGTTTACTTACTCTCGAAGACACGGTGGAATTCTTCAATCTGGTGCTGGAGCTTCAATTGGCACAATCCGAGAAAGCCGATCTAGTGGCTTTCTTGCGAGTGTTATAAAGTGCCTCCTTATGCGCGGACAAACCGCGAATCTTCAAATGGCAGGCGTTATCCGCAGAGCACTCGAATTCTGTGCGGAACCCGGCGCCCACGCCACAATCGCCCGGCGACCACCGGTGAGCGGTCGAACGATCCACGCCGCTCAAGCGGCTCGGTCCCGCTCGATATCAGAGCCCGAACGCGGCCGGGTATCTGACTTTGCCTCGAATTCCTTCGAGCGCACCGGGACTGAGTTCCGTCGCCATGAACGCTGGCGGAGAGAACGGGCTTTCGAGAGGGCGCGCCTTCTCACTCGAAAAGCCAAAGCGCGGATAGTAATTCGGATGCCCGAGGACAATGACAATCCGCTCACCTCGTCCCCGCAGCAAATCCAGCCCACGCCGGATCAGTTGCTCGCCAATTCCGCGACGCTGATGATCGGGAAGCACAGCCACGGGGGCCAATGCCACAGCCGGGACGGGACCGCGGCTTGTTTCGATCGACATTCGGCTGAACACTATGTGTCCGACGATGCGCCGATCCACCTCGGCGACGAGGGAGAGGAGTATGGCACACTCGCCACGCAAGCTATCGACCAGATCGGCTTCGTCCGAACGACCGAAAGCCGCTTCGTTAATTGCGCGGATCACCCGCTGCTCCCGAGTGTCCTCGGTGCGTTCACAACGGACGATCACATCGACACAGGGACGCACGGTCTCGAGTCTATCGTCTTTGGGCCGGCCGCCGAGCGCCCGTGGCGACGTAGTGTCTGCGGCCTGCGGTCCCGGACGCCGGAATCGCAGCTCACCGGGACTCGATCTCCCGTGGTTCGAAAACCACCTTAACGGCGCTCCGGACGGCGCCTGCCACCCAGATACCAAACGCTGCCCAGGCCCCAGAACAGGAGGTTGACGGTGATCAGAAACTGCAACGCCACCGCCAGCGCCAGCGCCCTGGCGCGCCCGATGCCGAGCGGCGTCAATACCGCCACGGCGACCATCTGATAGACGCCCAGGTTGCCCGGCGCCAGCGGCACCGCGCTGGAGAGTGCCACCGAGGTCAACAGCAGAACCGTGAGTGCGGGAGAAAGCATCGCGCCGACGCCACGGCCCAGCACCCAGGCGCCGGCGCCGTCCAGCGACCAGATCGCCACCGTGAGCAGCAGGAACCCGAGCACACGCCGCGGGTTGCGCAGGCTGCGCAGACCGAGAACGAACTGCTCCACCAGGCCGCGGAACCTGGCCAGCCAGCGCCCCGGAACGCACCGCTCGCCCGCACGCAATATCGACGCTTCGAACAATGGCAGCAGCAGAGCGAACGCCATGCCGCCCAATGCCACACCCGCCAGCACGCGCGAGGCGCGCGCCAGCCATGCTGGCACGGCGGCGATACTCCCCAGTGCAACGGCCGAAAGCAACACCAGGAAGCCCGTATCGAGCACGCGCTCGACGAAAACCGTGGCCAGCGCGAAGCCGCTGCTGATTCCCGCCGGGCCGAGGGTGGTCGCGCGAAACACGTCGCCGAGGCGCGCCGGCAGCAGGCTGTTTCCCATCTGCCCCGCCGAGTTCACGGCGAAAACAATTCCGGCAGGCACGGGTCGCGCCCCTGCCAGCAGCAAGCGCCATCGCAACGCCCGCAGGAACAGACTCGAACTGGCGACCGAGAGATAGAGCACTGCCACCCATACGGGCAACGCGCGCGCAATGCTCCACAGCTCCCGTAGTGGCACCGACCGCGCCGCCAGCAGCAGGCAGCCAGTCGAAACCGCAAGGCCCGCGGCGAACCGGAGCGCTATCGCCAGGCGAGCGGGCCGGCGCCGCTGGTCCGCCGGGCTTTCTTCGTCCACAGTATCCGCCGTTTCTTCCCCCGTCGTGAACCAACTCGTTTGTCGCGTTTGCGAGCCTATTATATAATGAGCCTGGAGTAGCCCTCGCCGATTATCTATGATCATTACCCGCACACCGCTTAGGATTTCGATCGGTGGCGGCGGCACCGATCTTCCTTCCTACTACACCCGGTTCGGCGGATGCGTCGTCTCCGCGGCCATCTCCCAATACGTTTTTGTCAGTCTGAACCGGATGTTCCGGAAAGGCTATTTGCTGAAGTATTCCGCGCTCGAACATGTCAATACGATCGACGAGATTCAGCACCCGATTTTTCGCGAAGTGCTGCGGCGCCATAACGGGCAGGACTCTCTCGAGTTGACCAGCATAGCCGATGTTCCCGCCGGCACCGGCCTCGGATCCTCGGGCACCTTCACGGTGGGCCTGCTCAAAGCGGTCTATGCCGACAAGCACGAGTTCGTCTCCGCATCGGCGCTGGCTGAAGAGGCATGCGACATCGAAATCAACGTGCTCGGCCAGGCGGTCGGCAAGCAGGACCAGTATATCGCCGCGTACGGCGGTCTGACCTGCTTCGACTTCCGCCTGGATGGCTCGGTCGGCGTCCAGCGACTGGCCATCTCCACCGACACGCTGATCGATCTGGAGCAGAATCTGCTCATGTTCTTTACCGGCTATTCCCGGAACGCCATCGAGGTTCTCTCCGATCAGAAGCAGCGCTCCATCGAAGGCGACAAAGTCATCCTCGACAATCTGCACCACACCAAGCAACTCGGATTGGCCGCCAAGGAGGCTCTGGAGCGCGGCGATACGGCGGCCTATGCCGGCATCCTGCGCGAGCACTGGGAGATTAAACGCGGACGGTCGAAGGGCATGAGCAACGACTGCATCGACCAATGGCACAGTGTCGCGATGGCGAACGGCGCGCTCGGCGGCAAACTCGTCGGCGCCGGCGGCGGCGGATATCTGCTCTTTTACGCGGAACATCCCATGCGCGTGCGGCGCGCCATGGCCGAGCAAGGTCTGCGAGAACTGCGTTTCCGCTTCGATCACGACGGATCCACCGTGCTTGTCAGGGACTGATGATCGAACTCCCCGGCGTGCGCCCACGGCGACAATGCGTCATTCTGGCGGGCGGTTTCGGCACGCGCATGCGGCCGCTCACCGAGCGTTGCCCTAAGTCCATGCTGCCGGCGGCCGGTAAGCCGTTCGTCGATCATCAACTCGCCTGGCTCGCCGCCGAGGGCATTACCGACGTCGTTTTCTCAATCGGGTACCACGGCGAGATGATCCGCGACTATGTCGGCGCGGGCCTGTGGGGTCTCCGCGTGGTTTATGTCGACGAGGGCAGCGAACTGCGCGGCACCGCCGGCGCCCTCCGTCTCGCCTCCCGCGAAGGCGCCCTTGATCCCGCCTTCGCCGTCGTCTATGGCGATTCCTATCCGCGCGTTCCCCTGCGCCCACTGTGGGATGCGTTCACCTCGAGCGGCCTGCCCGCCGCCATGGCCGCGCTGCGCAACCGCGGCAAGTGGGACCGCAGCAACGTCGTCTTCCGCGGCGGCCGCATTGTGCTCTACGACAAGACCGTCCGCGACCCCGCGCCCGATGAGTTCGAGTACATCGATTCCGGCGTCTCCATTCTCACCCGCGGCCTGATCGACGGGAGGGTGCCCGAAACCGGACCGAGCGACCTCGCGCCCCTCTTTCACTCGCTCAGCCGCGAAGGGCTGCTCGCCGGGTTCGAAGCCACCCAACGCTTTTACGAAATCGGCTCGCCGCAAGGGCTAAGCGATTTCGAAGCTTTCCTGGCCTCCACGCCACCGGATCCCCCGCTATGACCCATCGTGCCGCACCCCAAACCGGAATTCTTGGCGGAGGCCTCGCCGGCCTCACCGTCGCCTCCCGCCTCGATGGCGCCTCCGAAGTGCTCGAAGCCGACGCGCGGCCGGGCGGCCACCTCCGCAGCGTCCGCGAGGAGGGCTTCACCTTCGACGCCGGCGGGCCGCACATCATCTTTTCCCGCAACGCGGAAACGCTGGCCTTCATGCTGTCCCTGCTCGGCGAGAACGTCCACCGCGGCCGCCGCGCCAACAAAATCTTCTTCAAGGGCCGCTACGTCAAGTACCCCTTCGAAAACGGTCTTTACGACCTCGACCCGCAGGACCGCTTCGAGTGCCTCTACCACTACATCGAGAACCACCACCCCGCTCCCACCAACTTCCGGGAATGGATCTACCACACCTTCGGCACCGGGCTGGCCGAGAAATACCTGTTGCCCTATAACGAGAAGATCTGGAAGGTGCCCGCCGCCGAAATGAGCCTCGATTGGGTGGAGGGCCGCGTCCCCAAGCCGCCTCTCGAGGACGTCGTCAAGGCGGCCGTCGGCGTGACCACCGAGGGCTACCTGCACCAACTCGATTTTTACTACCCCGCCACCGGAGGCATCGAGGCCCTGGCCATGGCAATGGCCGAGCGCGTGCGCGCGATCACACCCGGTTTTGCCGTGCGGCACGTGCGCCGCGCCCGCGATGGCTGGACTGTCAGCGACGGCCTCCGCGAGCGCACCTATGCCCGCCTCGTCTCCACCCTCCCCATCGTCGAAATGGCGGAGATCTTCGAGGACGTGCCCCAGGAAGTCAAGGACTCGGTCGCCGCGCTCCGCTTCAATTCTCTGTTCACCGTGACGCTCGGGCTCGCCGGCCGCCGCCTGCCCGAGTACACCGCCATCTACGTCCCCGACCCCGGGCTTCCCTTCCATCGCCTTTCGCTTCCCGGCCGCTTCAGTCCGGGTAATGTCCCCGAAGGCCGCTCGTTGATCCAGGCCGAAATCACCGCCAACTCGGGCGATGGCGTCTGGGAACTGGACGACTCCGAGGTGCTTCGCAAAGTCGTGTCGGGGCTCGAATCCATGGATCTGGCGCATTCGGGCGATATCTGTTACACCAAGGTGTGCCGCGCGAAATACGGCTATGTGGTTCAGGATTTCAATTACCGGCGCCACCTCGAAACGGCGAAAAACTACTTCCAATCCCTGGGAGTTGCCCTCTGCGGCCGCAACGCCGAGTTCGAGTACATCAATATGGACCAGTGCATCGAGCGCGGTTTCCGGGTGGCCTCGGAGTTGATCCGCGGCGCGAAGGCTTGACCGCATAAGGAATCGACGATGCCTAAGATCACGGTCGCCATGATTACGCTGAACGAGGAACGTGCCGTCGAAAAGGTGATTGGCGAGATCCGGGCCGCTGTTGGCGTGGACTGCGAAATCCTGGTGGTCGATAGCAGCAAGGACCGCACGCCGGAACTCGCCGCCGCCCTTGGCGTGCGCGTGGTGCGCCAGTTTCCGCCCCAGGGATACGGCCGCGCCATGATTCGTGCGCTCAAAGAGGCCTCCGGCGAGGTCGTCGTCACGCTCGATTGCGACGACACCTATCCGGCCGGCCGCATCCCGGAAATCGCCGGCATGGTGCTTTCCGGAAACACCGACCTGGTCAACGCCTCCCGCCTCCAATCCCGGCCGGCCGCCATGCCCTTCCCCAACTACCTGGCCAACTGGCTCTTCGCCAAAGTCTCCCGGTTGCTGCTGGGCGTGAAAACCACCGACGTTCACTCCGGAATGCGCGCGTACCGCCGGACCATCCTCGACGCGGTCGAGTTCGATCCCAACGGCCCCGCGCTGCCCGTCGAACTGCTCCTCAAACCCGCGCTCGCCGGCTATCGCGTTTCCGAGGTCTTCATTCCTTACGCCGAGCGCATCGGCGCCACCACCCTGAACCGGTGGGCCTCCACCACGTGGACTTTCCGCCGCATCCTCCGCCTGGTTCCCATGCGCTTCTCGCGTGGCGCCCCCGGCGCTGCCCGCGCGGGCCTCGACCGCTCACGGTGATATCGGAATGGAATTCGCGATCGCATCGCTCGTGATATCTGTCCTTTTCGCCCTCTTGTCCTTGTTGCTCGATCTCAACTACGTCGAGATCGGCCTTTTGCTGCTCTGCGCCCTCGGCCTCCGGTTTTTCCGGCGCTCCTGGTTCGATCGCGTGGAGCGGGCGCCAGCGCGGCTAGCCAATCGTCGCGCCGTTTGCATCGCTTTGGCATTCTTCGCGCCCATCCTGTTTCGCGTGGCCGTGCTGCCCTGGGCCCCGGTCCCGGTTCCGTGGGTTCCCGACGAGTTCAGCCATTTGCTGATCGCCGATACGCTTACCCACGGCCGGCTGGCGAACCCAATGCACCCGCTGTGGATGCATTTCGAGAGCATCCACATTGTCACCGCCCCGGTCTACGCTTCAATCTATTTCCCGGGGTTGGGAATCGTTATGGCGCTCGGCCAGATCCTCGGCAATCCCTGGATCGGAATTCTGCTGTCGAGCGGTGCCATGTGCGCGGCGCTGCTGTGGATGGCGTATGGCATTCTGCCCCCCCGCTGGGCTCTGCTGGCCGGAGTGCTGGCCGTCCTGCGTTGGGGCGCGCTGTCCTATTGGGTGAACAGCTACTGGGGCGGCACGGTCACCGCAGCCGCGGGCGCGCTCGTGTTGGGTGCCTACCTGCGCATCCGGCGGCGCTCCAGCATTCCGCTCGGCCTCGCGCTCGGTTTCGGCGTGGTGTGGTTGCTCTATACGCGCCCCCTCGAGGGCGCCGTTTTCGCCATGCCCATCGCCGCCGCGCTCGCCTGGCATTACTTCCGCACACGGGCGTGGTTGGGACTCCTGCGCGTGGCGATTCCTGCTGCGCTCGTGCTTGCCCTGGGGTTCGCCGGGCTCGGGATCTACTGTCGTGCCATCACCGGCAACCCCCTGGTAATGCCCTACCGGCTCAACCAGGCCCTGTATAGCTGGCCGCTCACTCTGCCCTGGGAGAAACTGCCCCCCGCCGTTTACCGCCACGCCAACATGCAGCTCTATTACGAGTGGGAACGCTGCGTGCAGTTCCGTAAGACGTGGCCGCTGCCGGCCCTCCAGTTCAGCTCCTTGAATTTTGGACCGATCTGGCGCTTTTTTCTCGGCCCGGCGCTCTCCATCCCCCTGTTCGTTTCGTGGCGCAGGTGGTGGCGGGACCGGCGTCTCCGCGTGCCCCTGGCGTGTTTGGCTGCGTCGCTCGTGCTGGGTGCCGTCATCGTGGCGTCTCCACACTACATCGCCGCCGCGGCCGCGCCTTTCCTGCTGCTGATCGTCCAGGGCATCCGCTATCTCCGCATCGAAGGCCGCCGGGCGAGCCTTCGCGGCCTGGCGTGGTCGCGCGCCGTGGTTGCCGTCTGCCTGGTCATGCTGCCCGTGCGGGCGTTCGTTGATTCGAGCCGGTTCCCGGCGGGACCCAGTTTCCATTTCTTTTCGGCGTTGGGCTCCAGCGAGGGCGCTATGCGGGCCGACATGGTTCGCCGGTTGCACGACATCCCCGGCCGCCACGTGGTTTTCGTGCAATACCATCGCCAGGCTTACAACACCACCGAGTGGATCTATAATGAGGCTGACATCGATCGCGCGCGGATCGTCTGGGTCCACGACATGGGGCCCACGCTTAATGAAGAGGTTCTCCGGTACTATTCCGATCGCAAGGCGTGGCTCGTCAATGTGGACGATGCGCCTTACGATCTTCTACCCTACGCTCCCAGCCTCGCCCGCCTCGTTTCCCTGCCGCTCGACAATCAGGTCTGCGCGACGCCGCCCGTGGCGCCATCCAAGCGTCGCAGGTAGCTTATGTTTTCGTCAATGGAGGAACCCTCATGAGCGGTTTCAGTAGCGCATTCTTGAGTGAAACCCGCGCCATCTTGGAGCGGCTCGACGTGGACGCGCTCGAAAGCCTGGCCCAGGGCCTGGCCACCGTCCGCGACGCCGGCGGTCGCCTCTTCATCCTCGGCGTGGGAGGCTCGGCCGGCCACGCCAGCCACGCCGTCAACGATTTCCGCAAGCTCTGCCGGTTTGAGGCATACACGCCCACCGACAACGCGAGCGAACTCACCGCCCGCGTCAACGACGAGGGTTGGGATACCTGCTTCGCCGAATGGCTCGCCGGATCCCGCCTCGGCCCGCGCGATGCGGTCCTGGTCCTCTCCGTCGGCGGCGGCAGCCGCGAGAAGAATGTCTCGGTCAACATCGTCCGCGCCCTCGAGGTCGCCTCCGCGCGCGGCGCCGCCATCTTCGGTATCGTCGGCCGCGACGGCGGCTTCACCCGCCAGGTGGCCCACGTCTGCGCCGTGATTCCTCCCCTCAGCCCCGACCGCGTCACGCCCCACACCGAGGGCATCTGCTCCGTCCTCCTGCACCTGCTCGTCAGCCACCCCGCCCTGCAATCGGCCACCGCCAAATGGGAGTCCGTGAAATGAGCCGCTGGTTTATCGTAGGAGGCGCCGGCTTCATCGGCAGCCATTTCACCGACAGGTTGCTGGCCACCCCCGCCACCTCGCGCGTCACCATCTACGACAATTTCTCCGCCGGCCGCGAGTGGCACTATCAACACCACCTCGCCGACCCGCGTCTCCACGTCGTCCGCGCCGACGTTGCCGAAGCCGATCGCCTCCGCGACGCCATGGCCAGCCACGATATCGTCATTCACCTCGCCTCCAACCCCGATATCGCCCGCGCCATTACCGATCCCGACATCGACTTCCGCCAGGGTACGCTGCTCACCAGGCAGGTGGTCGAAGCCATGCGCGTCTCGGGCGTGCCCCGGATACTCTACGCCTCCGGCAGCGGCGTCTACGGCGACCTCGGCGAGCGCGAAGCCGCTGAGGATTACGGACCGCTCCTCCCGATCTCGACCTATGGCGCCAGCAAGCTTTCCGGCGAAGCGCTCATCGCCTGCTATTCCTTCATGTTCGGGCTCAGCGGCTGCGCCTTCCGCTTCGGCAACGTGGTCGGTCCCCGGCAGACTCACGGCGTCGGCTTCGATTTCGTGCGCCAGTTGCTGCGCGACCCCCACGAGTTGCCCATCCTCGGCGATGGCACCCAGAGCAAGTCCTATATTCACGTCGAAGACGTGGTCAACGCCGTGCTCCTGGCGGAGGCCAAGACCTCGAAGCCATTCGAGGTGTACAACGTCGCCACCGGCGATTACATCACCGTGACCGAAATCGCGCGCATTGCCGCCTCCGTCGTGGGCCTCGATCCGACTGCAGTCCGCTTCGCCTATTCCGGCGGCAACCGCGGCTGGAAGGGCGACGTTCCCATCGTCCGGCTGAATACGGACCGCATTCGCGCGCTCGGCTGGCGCTGCTCCCGCGGCTCGGCTGCCGCCTTGCGCGATTCCATGTCGGCTCTGCTTCCCGACGCGCAGGCGAACCGCCTATGAAGATTGGCGCGCGGGCCGTATTCCTCGATCGCGACGGCGTGTTGAACCGCGCCATCGTGCGCGATGGCCGTCCCTACCCGCCCGCCAGTCTCAACGAGATCGAACTGCTGCCCGGCACGCGGGAGGCCTCTGCCGCCCTCCAAGCTGCTGGCTACCTCCTGATCGTCGTCACCAATCAACCCGATATCGCCCGCGGCAAACAGACCCGGGGTACGGTCGACGCGATCAACGGCTGGATCGAGCGCGAGTTGGCCCTGGACGAGGTCCGCGTTTGCCCGCACGATGACGGCGACGCCTGCGCCTGTCGCAAGCCCGCGCCGGGAATGCTGCTCGAAGCCGCCCGCGAGCGGAATATCGATCTCGCCGCCAGCTTTATGGTTGGCGACCGCTGGCGGGACGTAGAAGCTGGAAAACGCGCCGGATGCAAGACCGTTTTTCTCAACCGCGGATACCGCGAAAGGCAGGCCTCGGGTTTCGACCATGAGGCTCCCGACCTGCCCGCCGCCGTCCAATGGATACTCGAAAGGGGTGGGTCATGAACGCGCAACCAGGATGGACAATCAAGCTTTTTGCCGACACCGCCGACATCGCCTCGATGCTCCGGCTCGCCGCGGACCCGAGCATTCAGGGTTTCACGACTAACCCGACGCTCATGCGTCGCGCCGGAGTGCGCGACTATGAGGCCTTCGCCCGCGAGGCGCTCACCCACATTCCGGACCGGCCGATCTCCTTCGAGGTGTTCTCCGACGAGTTCGAAGAGATGGAGCGCCAGGCCATCCAGATCGGCGGCTGGGGCCCCGGCGTCTACGTCAAGGTCCCCGTCACGAACACCCGCGGGGCTAGTAGCCTGGCCGTGCTGCGTTCGCTCGCCGCGCGGGGTGTGAAGGTGAATGTGACCGCCATGATGACCGTCGCCCAGGTGGAAGCCGTGGTCGAAGCCGTCCAGGACGCGCCCGGGGCGTTTCTTTCGATCTTCGCCGGCAGGATCGCCGATACCGGCCGCGACCCCGTCCCGATTATGTCCGCGGCGCTCGACATCCTGCGCGCGTATCCGAAAATCGAACTCATCTGGGCCAGCCCCCGCGAACTTCTGAATATCGTCCAGGCCAACGCGATCGGGTGCCACATCATCACCGTCACGCCCGACCTGCTGTCGAAACTGCCGCTGCTCGGCAAAGACCTCGACGAGTTCTCGCTCGATACCGTTCGCATGTTCGAGAACGACGCACGCCAGGCCGGCTTCCAACTGTAGACGTCGCGCGACGCTTAGCGGCTCGTCCGCGCCGCGATCACGCGCGGAATTCCGGCCAGGTCCGGCGTGATTTCGATCTCGCGCCAGCCCCCGATCATCTCGCGCACGCCGCCTTCGCAACCGAAACCCAGTTCCATCACCAGCCAGCCTCCAGACCGGAGCACGCGCGGCGCGTCGTCGACGATCCGGCGGTAGATTTCCAATCCCGTTGGCCCGCCGAACAACGCCGCATGCGGTTCGAAGTCGCGCACCTCACGTTGCAGGCCTTCACGCTGGCCAAGCGGAACATACGGCGGATTCGAAACGATCAGATCCATGCTGCCCGCCGCGATTGGCGCGGCCACGTCGCCCACCACTACATTTACGCGGGCGCCCAGCGCCGCCGCATTCCGCGCCGCGACCGCGGCCGCTTCCGGCGAAATCTCGGTCGCCCAGGTCTCCGCCCCGGTCTCGAGAGCCAGCGTCACCCCCAACGCCCCCGAGCCGGCCCCGATGTCGAGAATGCGCAGCCGCACGGCGCCCGGTTGCCCACTGCAAACATCGCTCCCTCGGGTCGCTACTCCGATCGGAGCCGCGACCGTCAGGGAGCGGTCTTCCGATAGCCCTGAGACCAGGTGCCGCACCGCCACCTCCACCACGTGCTCCGTCTCCGGCCGCGGGATCAACACGTCGGGCGTGACGCGAAACTCGCGCCCGTAAAACTCCTGGCGCCCCGTGATGTACTGCGTTGGCGTCCCCTGCAGCCGCTGGTGCAGGTAGCGCCCGTAGTGCAGCCACTCCAGTTCCGTCAGTTCGTGTTCGCCGTGGGCGAAAAGATAGCTGCGGTCGCGGCCCACCGCGTGCGCCAGCAGCACCTCCGCCGTCAGCCGCGGCACTGCCACGCCGCCTTCCTCCAGCACCCGCGTGCCATCGAGGAGCGCCGTGTGGAGGATCATCGCCCGCCCGCTCCTTCAGTCCGCCGCGGCCGTGTCGCCGCCGTACGCGTGGCTCTGGTAATACGTCGTAAGCGCATCGAAAAGTTCGTCCAGCTTGCCGTCCATCACGAAATCGAGATGGTGCAGCGAGAGCCCTATGCGGTGATCGGTAACGCGGTCCTGCGGGAAGTTGTAGGTGCGAATCTTCTCGCTCCGGTCGCCCGAGCCCACCATGCTGCGCCGCTCCGCGCCCACCGCCTCCTGCTGTTTTTTCAGTTCCAACTCGTACAGCCGCGACCGCAGCACGCGCTCCGCCTTGGCCCGGTTCTTGATCTGCGATTTCTCGTCCTGGCAGGAAACCACCAGCCCCGTCGGCAGGTGC
>PMKM01000121.1 GCA_003157745.1 Bryobacterales bacterium
CAGGACCACAACGGCTTCACTCACCAGGACCCGGGGTTCCTGGACGTGGTCGTCAATAAGAGCGCCACCGTCACCCGCATCTATCTTCCGCCCGACGTGAACTCGCTGCTCTCGGTCTCCGCGCACTGCCTGCGCAGCGAGAATTACGTCAACGTGATCGTCTCCGACAAGCAGATGCACTTGCAGTACATGGACATGGAGGCCGCCATCCGGCACTGCACCAAGGGTATCGGCATCTGGGAATGGGCCAGCACGGATTCGAGCGGCGAGCCGGACCTGGTGATGGCCGCGGCCGGCGATATTCCCACCCAGGAAGCACTGGCGGCCACCGTGCTTCTGCGCACCGAGTTCCCCGACGTGAAGATCCGCTTCATCAACGTGGTCGATCTCTTCAAGCTGCAACCAAGCTCGGAGCATCCGCACGGATTGAGCGACCGCGATTTCGATTCGCTCTTCACCGTCGACAAGCCGGTGATCTTCAACTTCCATGGCTACCCGTGGCTGATTCATCGCCTGGCCTACCGCCGCACCAACCACGCCAACATGCACGTGCGCGGCTACAAGGAAAAGGGCAACATCAACACGCCGATGGAGCTGGCGATTAATAATGAGATCGATCGCTACAGTCTGGCCATCGACTCGATCGACCGCACGCCGCGCCTGCAGCGGATCGGCGCGCACGCCAAGGAGCGCTTCCGCAATATGCAGATCGAATGCCGCAACTACGCCTACGAGCACGGCATCGACAGCCCGGAGATCAACGGGTGGAAGTGGCCGTACTGAGCGCAGAGACCAGGTCCGCCGGCAGCGTTGATATTGTTCTCTTCCCGTGATCGGCTTCGTGGGAGAACCGCCGCCACTTCCTGACTCCACTATGGCGGCCAACGGGTTCCGCATCGCCATGGGCGGGCTCGCGCCCGGTCCGTAGCGACTCCCTCGAAAGGCGCATTCCTTTTCGAGCCACAGACCGGCGCGGTCAATGACGGCAGGATGGTTGGCGGGGTTGTCGGTGTACCCCTGACCGCGTACCCCGTCATGGACTCCAAGTAGATTCGACACCCGCAGTCAGTCGGCATTCGGGATTGTTCTAATGCCCGGCTTCCACCTGCCGATATGTTCATGGAGCGGAGAATCATGTCGCTCCGAGCGGCGGTCTAATGCCGCGACGGGTTGAGACGCGCGTCCTTGCAAGTGCGCGGACGGGCTTTTGAAGGAAGACCGCATGAACGGATTGAGACCGATCATCATCCTTGCGCTGGCACTCTGGATTGCCCCGGCCGTGCATGCGAAAGAGGGGGGCGACCAGTATCCGAGTGGCGCCGAGAACTGGTTTGCCGGAGCGGTCCCGCCGCCAGGTTTCTATTGCGTCAATTACTCTGGCTATTACACGGGGGAGTTGAAGAATGCTTCGGGCGGCAAGGTCAACCTGAACGGAACAACACCGTGGGTGTATGCCACCTTCGAGGCCGTCCGTTTCGCCGAGATAACCCCTGTCAAAATCCTCGGGGCCGAATTCGCAGTGCATGTCATTGTCCCGGTGGTATATCAGTCGATGAACCTGAACGGCCATGGCAGCACGTCCAGAGTTGGCGACATAACATTCTCCCCGTTCGTTCTGGGGTGGCACCGGCCGCGGTGGCATGTGGCGACGGGGCTCGATATCAACCTCCCCACGGGCAGCTACAACCGGAGCGATCCCAGGGTGAGCGTGGGCGCACACTACTACGGCTTTGAGCCTGCGCTTGCTTTCAGCTTCATGCCGAAGTCGGGTTGGGAAGCCTCCGCCAAACTGATGTACAACCTCAAGACCACCAACCAGGCCACCAACTACCACTCGGGCCAGGAGTTCCACATGGATTACCTGGCCGGCAAGCATTTCGGCGGTTGGATGTTCGGAGCTAGCGGCTATGTCCTCACGCAGGTGACCGACGACACGGTCGGTGGCGAAAGCGTGGCCGCCACGCCCGGTCTGTGGGGTGCGGGCCGCAGAGGACAGGTCTTCGCCGCCGGGCCTAGCGCCGGATACACCAACAAACGGCACATGACTTTCATGGCGCAGTGGCAGCACGAGACCTTGGTCCGTAACCGCTTCGGCGGAGACAAGGTCTGGTTCAAGGTGATCATTCCAGCCGCCAGCATCTTCCACGGCTCGAGATCGTAGCCGAACACTTTGCGTATGGGCGGAAGGGGTTGAATGAAGGCGCCTTGAACCATACAAAGAAGTGAGACTCAGTCGATGAATTGGGGCGAGCGCACCCAACCGCTGGCAAGCGTGAATGCGCAATTTGAGATAAGCCGGTTCGGCTGGAACGAAATCCATCTAACAGCGGCCGCTCCCCGATAGAACTACACCAGCGCGTTTGCGGGCAGCGATGGAGCCGACTCCTGTTCTCCATCGATATTCATCGGCGTCAATCCCCGGCTATCGTTGTCGCGCTACCCAGGATGCGGCTCGCCCAGGATGCAGCGCACGGTGTCGCGCGCAATCAGCAGTTCTTCGTCGGTCGGGACCACCCACGCGTTGAGGGTGGAATCGTCGGTCGAGATGCGGCCTTCCCGTCGCACCATCTGCTCGTTGCGGGCGGCGTCGATTTTCAAACCGGCCCAGGCGAGGCCATCGCAGATCCGCGCGCGAACCAGGGGCGAATTTTCGCCGATGCCGCCGGTGAAGATGACCGCGTCGGCGCCGCCCATGGCCGCCAGAAACGCGCCGACATACTTGCGGGCACGGTAGCAGAAAATCTCGATGGCCAGCCGCACGCGCCGGTCTTCGTGCACCAGCAACTCTTCCTCGAGCACCTTCATGTCGTTGGTCAGGCCGGAAATGCCGAGCAGTCCGGACTGCGTATTCAGCACCGATTCGACCTCGTGCGGCGAAAGCCCTTCCTTGCCCGCCATCAGGTTCAGGATGGCCGGATCGAGATCGCCCGAGCGCGTCCCCATCACCAGCCCCTCGAGCGGCGTCATGCCCATCGAGGTGTCCACCGAATGGCCGCCGCGAATGGCGCAGGCCGAGCAGCCGTTGCCCAGGTGCAGCGTCACCAGGTTGGTCTGCTCGCGCGTCAGGCCGCACAGCGCGCGGTACCGATACGCCACGTAGCGATGCGACGTCCCGTGGAAGCCATAGCGGCGTATGCGGTGGCGGCGGTACAGGTGATAGGGCAGCGCGTATAGATACGCGTGCTCGGGGATGGTCGCGTGAAACGCGGTGTCGAATACCGCCACCTGCGGCGTCTGGCTGCCGAAGATCTCGCGCACCGCCTGAATGCCCTTCAAGTTGTTGGGATTGTGCAAAGGCGCCAGGTCGATGCAGTCTTCGATGCCCTTCAACACTTCGTCGGTGATCAGCGCCGATTCGTGGAACGTCTCGCCGCCGTGCACCACGCGATGTCCCACCGCATGCACGTCGCCCAGGCTGCGGATTTCGGGCACTCCCGAATTCTCCGACGCCAGCCAGCGCAACACGTAATCGAGCGCCGCCGCCACGTCGCGAATCGGCGCCGTCAGTTTGCGCCGCGGACCGGTCCGGCTCTGCACCGTGATGATGGCTTCGCCGCCCAGCCGTTCCACCTGGCCGCGGCACAGCCGTTCGTCGCTCGAGGTCTTGATCCGTTCGAGATCGGTCGCAATCACCTGAAACTTCAGGCTGGAGCTACCCGCATTGAGAATCAGAACATTCATGGGCTTACTCCACATTTAGCAGATGGCAGCCGCGCTGTCCCGCTTCGATTAAACAAAAAGACAAGCTTACGGCACTCCCGCGCCAGCGCCGCGACGGGGGAGTGCTGTAAGCTTGCCCTTTCGGTAGTCCCGACTCTTGCCTTACGGCTTCTTCGCTGGGGCCGGCGCGGCCGGTTTCGCCGTCTCGGCACCCGGATTAGCCACATCGAACAGGCGCACGATGTCGGGGGTGATGTTGGTGGAAGCGGCAGCCCACAGCACGTCGGTCTGCGGGTTGCTCACGTCGAGCACCACGGCAAATCCGTTCTGCGTCGCGTACTCCTCGACCACCTTCATCATCCTGCCGCCCAGGTCCTGCATGATTCGGCCTTGCTCCGCCTCGAGGTCGTCGTTCATGTCCTGGCCCTTGCGGTTCAAGTCCTTGGTGCCGGCCTCGATGTCCTTCTGCAGCCGCTCCTTGGCGTCGTCGCTCATGGTGGCGCTGCCCTTGCGCAACTGCTCCTGCAACGCGTCGATCTCGGAGCGCTTCTTATCCAGCTCCGTCTTGCGCGGACTGAACTTGGCCTGCACGTCGGCGGCGGCCTTCTGCCCCTGCTTGGTGTTCAAGATGGCGGACTGAATATTGATGATCGCGATCTTGGTGGGGGCTGCCCCGGACAATGCCTGATGCGCCGGCACGGCGGCCTGCGCGGATGCGGGCTGCGCCTGGGCGCACGCCAGAGCGGCGGCGCAGCAGAGCAGCGCGGGAATTGCGATTACGTTCTTCTTCAAAGTCAAACTCCTAACGTGAAATCCTAATCCAAAGCGGGACGCCTGGCACGGCTGCTAGAACGTCCTGCCGACGGTAAACCGCAGCGTAGTCGATTTCTCGTCCCATGGGTACAGCGGCCCGTAACTGGCTTTCGCGGCGTCGTACGTCGTCTGATTGGGGAACATGCTGCGGTCCGCCGCGATCGGCGTCTGCAGGTTCTTGTCCAGCCGCAGCGGGTTGTAGGCGAAGTAAATCCGGAAGGGCGCATTGACGACGGGAAGCGTCACGTCGAGCTCCAGCCCGGTCGAGGCGCGCGGCTTCTCAGTGCCCGACGCGATCTGCACCACCCCGCTGTAACCAGCCGACGGGAATTGCTGATTGAGATCGAGCACCCGCTGCGGGTCCATCGTGAGCTGGCTCGGACGCATGATCCGGTTGACCCCGGCATCGAAGAACGGCACCAGGCTGACCGTAGTGCCCACCACCGGAATGCGGTATTCGAAGTTGCCGTAACTCTGCCAGTCGCCGCCCGGCGTGGAGACCTGGTAAATGGGAATGGTCATCGTCACCGCCTGCGGCTGTAGGATTCCGCCCACCACCACGTTCTGCATTCGTTTCGACCCGTCGTTGTTATAGACATCCACGGACGCGGTCGACGGGATGTAGGCGATCGGCGTGATTCCCCACATCTGGAACCCGCGCACGTCGTTCTCGCCGCCCATATAGCTCCGCGAGAACGGTGGGATCAGCTTGCCGCCGTAACCGGTGATCAGCCAAGTGCTCACGTGGAAGGCCAGCACGTTCTTCTTGCTGAAGATGGGCGATGGCTTGAAGTACTTCACGTCGATCGCCGGCCGGATCGTGTTGACGTTGCCGCCAATCACGCTGCCGGCAGCCGCCACCGAGAAGTAAATGCTCTTGCCGCCGGTCGGGTTGACCGGATTATTCACCGTGTTATATCCCAGAGCCGGCGTAATCGAGCTCGTCTTGATCCCGTGCAGCGAATTGGGCCCGTAGACGCCGCTGAAATTGATGTAATCGAAATAGTTGGTTGCCCCCTGGGTCTGGGGGACGATGTCGGAAACGCTATACCCGTAAGTGACGCTGCTCCGCCAGAAGCTGCGGCGCAGCGCGTGGCTCAGCGAAACGTTGAAGCCCTTGCTGTTCTGGACGTAATTCAACAGGTTCTGGTTGTTCGGGCCTTCGATGGACTGGTAGAGGGACGTCAGGTTTTGCCCGTACAGGATGGAGGCCTCGCGTGCCTGGTTGTAATCGAAGCGGCTGAGGAACACCGTGAACCCCGCCTGAATGGGCCTGTCGAATATGTAGGGCTCGGTGAATCCGAAGGTCACGCTTTGCTGGCGCGTGCCGAGTTGCCCGTTCAACGAAAGCGTCTCGCCCAATCCCAGGAAGTTGTTGGTCGAGTAATTCGCCCCGATAAAGCTGCCCGAGATTCCCGAAATGCCGCCGTTCAGCCCGATCGTGTTCTTGCCACGCTCCTTCACCTTCAGCGTGATATCCACCGTGTCGGTCCCCGGATTGGTCTTGATGTCGGCGGCCTCGTCCTTCTTCAGCACTTCGAAATAGCCGAGTTGGTTGAGGCGCATAATGCTCATGTCCCAAAGCTGGTTGTTGAACATGTCGCCTTCGTCCAGCATGATTTCGCGCCGGATCACGCGGTCGCGGGTGGTGGTGTTGCCGGCGAAATCGATGCGGCGGACGAAGAACTGGTGGCCCTCGTCGGCGGTGATGGTGAGGTCGATCTGGTCCGTCCCCGGCTGCGGTTCGAACGAGGGCTCCGGCACGAAGTTGATATATCCGAACTGGCCGTACAGCTTGCGCATGTTCTCCATTCCCTTGCGCAGCTTGTCGGTCGAGAACACGTCGCCCTGCTTCATGCCGAACAGCGACATCAGCACCGAGGGCTCGCGGAACAGCTTGACGCCGACGAAATTCATCGCGCGCAGGTGATACAGCCGGCCTTCCTCGACCGGAATCGTGATGTCGGCGAAGATGCCGGGCGTTTCCATCTTGACGATCGGCAGGCGCAATCCGTGGCCGCCGCTCGGATAGATCCGGACGCTTTCGTCGAGCGCCTTGAATTCGAAGAACCCATGGTCCTGATACGCTTGCCGGATGCGTTCCTTGTCTTCCTCGAGCTTGGCCTGGTCGTAGGTCTTGGCGAACAGGCTCTCGAACAGGATCGAGTGCGGGATACCCATCGGATGCAGGTTCTTCATCGCCGCCACCACCCACCGCTGCGGCTCCGACTTGTTGCCCGTGACGATGATCTTGCCGACCTTCACCTTCGGCCCTTCCTTGACGGCGAAGGTTACCTTTAGCGAAGACGGCGGAATCTGTTCCACCACCGGATCCACGGTCGCGTACTGCCGGCCGCGCTCGGACAGGAATTCCTTCAAGATTTGTGCGGCGTGCTGAATCTTGTTGGGATCGTACTGCGACTCGACCACCAGGCCGACCTTCCGCTCCTTGAAGCGGTCGAGTATCTCCGACACCGTCACGGTGTGCAGCCCCTCGTAGTTGATGGTGCGGATCACGCGGCGTTCGGTCACCACGAAGCGCAGCACCAAGCCGCCGGTCGGGTCCGGCTCGGTTTCGAGCACGATGTCGTCGAAGCGGCCGGTGTTCCAGAGCGCCATGAAGTCGCGCCGCAGGGCCTCTTCGCTATAGAGATCGCCCGCCTTGGTGAAGATCAGCGCCTTCAGCGTTTCGGATGGAACACGCCGTGCGCCGCGAAACTCGATGCCCTTGATCACGTCGCCCACCACCGGTTCGGTCGCGCCGGCGGCCGGCTTGGGCGATTCCAGTTGTGGCGCTGGCTGTGTGGGCGCGCCGGGAACGGGTTCGAGCGGATTCGGCGGCGCCGGCTGCTGCGCCGGCTTTGCCGTCCCTGGCACCTCTTCGAACGGGTTGCGCTGCTGCGGTGCCGGCTGCGCGGGAGTCTTTGCAGGCGGAGCGTTCTGCTCCGTTGGCGTCTGCGCCTGCTGCGCTCGGGCGGGCCCCAACAGGCCGCCCATACTCAGCGCCACCATCGCCATGCTCCAGCGCACGAAGCACTTCATGCGCGCATACCTTTCCGTTGTGCCCTGCCGCGATGATTTTGCATGGGGAATGACGTCACTTGGGTGTAGCCGGCCGTACTGCTGATAAGCACTCATTCTAGCGGATCTCAGACGCTCCGAACAACGAGGGTTGGCATCCACAGGTGTGAACGCCCGTCACAGTCCGCGGGGCTCGACAAACGCGCCCATTCTGCGCGCGCGCCTCCCGCGGTCTTCTCTCGCTCTCAAAAAGCAATGCACGTTCGCGGCCAGCAGCCGCGACGCGCGCGACCAAGCCGCCCAAATCCGTTCCAGTCCGGCGCCAAGCGCCTCGCACGCGTCGAGCGGATGCGTTCGCGACGCCCCCCGACTGGAACCCTGCGGCCACACACTGTGGCTCGAAAGCGGCAGCACCCCAGCCCCGGAAGCCGTCGCCGAATTACAATATGTGTTTCCTCATGCTGAAACCCACCATTTTTCGCGAATACGATATCCGCGGCATCGCCGACGCCGAGCTCCTGAGCGACGACGTTGCCGCGCTCGGCCAAGCCCTCGGAACTTACCTGCGGCGTCACGGCGGGCCCAAGCTCTCGCTCGGCCGCGACACGCGCCTCAGTTCCACCCGCCTCCGCGACGCCCTCATGCGCGGCCTGAAAGCCAGCGGCTGCCACGTCACCGACATCGGCGTTCAGCCCACGCCCTTGCTCTATTACTCGACCGTGCACACGAAGGCCGATGGCGGCGTCATGATCACCGGCAGCCACAATCCGCCCGAGTTCAATGGCTTCAAAGCCGTACTAGGCGCTGGCACCATCTATGGCGAGGCCATTCAGGAACTCCGCCGCATGATCGAAGCGGGCGATCTGGACCGCGGCGAAGGCAGCGAAACCAACGCCGACGTGGCGACCCCTTACGTCGACGAAATCTCCGCGCAGTTCCATTTCCCGCGCCGCCTGCGCGTGGTGGTCGATGCCGGCAACGGCGTCGGCGGCCCGGTCACCCACCGCGTGATCGAGCGCCTCAACGTCGAGCCCGTCGAGATGTTCTTCGAAATGGACGGCCATTTCCCCAACCATCATCCCGATCCCACCGTCCCGCGCAATCTCGAATCCCTGATCGCCCGCGTGCGCGAAACCAAAGCCGACCTCGGTATCGCATTCGATGGCGACGCCGACCGCATCGGCGCCGTCGACGAGCTCGGCAACATCCTCTATGGCGACCAGTTGATGATTCTCTACGCCCGCGAGATCCTCACCCGCAAGCCCGGCGCCACCTTCATCGGCGAGGTGAAGTGCTCGCAGCTCATGTATGACGATATCGCCGCCCACGGCGGCAATCCCATCATGTGGAAGACCGGCCACTCGCTCATCAAGGCCAAGATGAAGGAGAGCCACGCCGAACTTGCCGGCGAAATGAGCGGCCACATGTTCTTCGCCGACCGCTATCACGGCTTCGACGACGCCATCTACGCCGCCTGCCGCCTGATGGAAATCGTGGCCAATTCGAGCCGCCCGCTCTCGACCCTGCTGTCCGATTTGCCGCGCACCGTCACCACGCCCGAGATTCGCTTCGATTGCCCCGACGAGATTAAGTTCGACGTTGTCCGCCTCGCCTCCGCCGAATTGCGTTCCCACCATAAGACCGTGGACGTGGATGGCGTGCGCGTGCTGTTCCCCAATGGCTGGGGACTCGTGCGCGCCTCCAACACGCAGCCGGTCCTCGTGATGCGCTTCGAAGCCACCACGCCCGAGCTGCTTGCCGACTATCGCCGCGAGGTCGAAGAGGTCGTCGAGCGCTCCAAACGCCAGGCCCAACTCGCTGCCGGTTCCGTGTAGCGCCGGCGCTTGGATCAGGCGCTAGCGTAAGATGGTTGCATGGTGCGGAGTTTTCGGGCGTCGGTGGCGTTGTCGATCCTGCTGTCGTTCGCGGCCACCGCGCAGGTCATCCAGTTCGAGTCGAACGGCCTCCACTATCAGACCCTCACCCGCTCCGGCGTCACCATCATGTTCGCCCACCTGCCCAGCCACCTGCACGAGTATTCCATCCTGCAAGTCGCCGTCTCGAACGGTTCGGGCGGGCCTTATGTGATCCGGCCGGAAGACTTCACCATCGAATATACCGATTCCCCCGCCGTTCATGGCGCGCCCGCCCACGACGTCATCGACATGTTGATGCAGAAGGGCAGCGGCAATGACGTCGTCAAGCTGGTCACCGCGTATGAAACGGGAATTTACGGCAACCCGCGTGTGAAATCCACCAACGGCTACGAGTCCCGGCGCCAGGCCGCGCTGGCCGTCAGTTCCACTCGCCTGCGCGCCGCCGCGGCCGCCAGTGCCATAGCCCTCGTGCGAACGCGCCTCGATCCGGGCGATAGCACCGATGGCGCCGTCTTCTTTGCCGAACCGAAACCGCCCGCCGGCGGCAGACTCGTCGTCCACACAAATACCGACGTGTTCCAGTTCGACGCGGAGTGAGCGCCGTGCCGCGATCACACGTCCACAAACATTTTTCGCCGCTTTGTTCTCAGTGGATTACAACTGAAGGCGGAGCTGGTTCGGCCGGCGGGACGGATATCGTGTCAGCGAGAGGGAATCCGGTTCCCGTCTTTTCTAACCTGGCAGTTTCCAACCGCCTTCCCCATCGGCCCACCCGCTCCGCTGGAGCGTTCCCTTCCCAACGGCCGGCTTCCCTCTTGCTTACTTGCGCGAGCCGCGCCGCGGGTTCCGCAACCGCGATTGACGCGTCTTGTGCTTCAGCCGCTTGGGCTTGCTAATGACAAAGGTGCCGCTGCCCAGGTATTCCGCGTGGTAATTCTTTTCTACTGCCAAAGAAGTTCTCCTGTTGGTGGGTGAAACCGCCTCCCTATTGTAGCGCGCCAGCCCGTCCTCCTCACAGTTCCCGGCAGACGCGCGCTGCCTGCCGGGTTTCCGTCCATCCGGTCGTCGGGTAGACAGTCCGTGTGTCGCACGACGCTAAAACCGATAACGCAGGTTCAGGTACCAGTTTCTTCCTTCTTCCGGGTAGCCGGCCGTGTAGTAATAGTTGCGATCCAGCAGGTTCTTCACTCCGCCCTGAGCCGCGATCCCGTGTGACAGCGGCGCAATCACACCGACGTCCACCGTGGCGTAGGATTCCGCGAAGGGGACGAAGTTCGGCGACGAAGTTGAGTATGTCGTGTCTTGCAGCGTGAGACCGCCTTCGTACCGGACGTTGACGGTGCCGAAAACCCCATGCGGCGCGCGCACCGCAGCCCCCGCGACGATCTTACTCTTGGGCAAAGTCGGGAGAACCGAGATGCTGGTGTTCACGGTGCTCACGTTCGGCCAGTTGCCGAAATGATACGCGATATCGCGGTTCAGATAGCTGTAACTCGCGTTCAGAGTCACGCGAGGGAGCGGAGTGCTCCGCACCGATACTTCCACGCCCTCGTGAACTTCGCTTCCGATGTTCGCCATCTGGCTGCAGTAACCGACGATCTTGCTGTTCGGGCAATAGGCCGTAGCCGTGCTCTTTCCGCCCGGATCGGTCACATACACGGACTCGATGGCGCTGCGCAGGTCGCTGCGGAAAAGGTCGGCCTGCACCAGCGTCTTCGCTCCGAACAGGCGCGAATAGCCTGCATTCCAGTTGCGGCTGTGCTCCGGCTTGAGGTCGGGATTCGGCAATCCGGCGCCCATGCCCGCCGAATAGATATCCTTGAGCATGGGGAAACGGCCGCGGTCGGCAAACGTCATGAAGAGCTGCCCGGATTTGCCCAGGGCATGCGATATCGATGCCTGCGGATTGAAGTTCCAGACATGCTCGGTGCAGCCGGAGAAAGACGTGTTGGTCGGCGAAGCGAGGCACGTGAAGGGAACCAATCCCGTAAGTGCGGTAGTGTAAGACTCGCCCTTCACTCCATCGAAGTGATCCGCGCTAAAACCGGCGGTGATGCGGAAGCCGGCCCCTGGCTGAAACGAGTCTTCCAGAGCGATGGAGACTTGCCGGTCGGCATCCGTTAAAACCGGCTGCGCCAGCGGGTACGGCGACATACCTGGATAGATGCCGCGTTCCGTATGAGTGTCGTCCTTGAAGAAGAACGAAGCGCCGATCAGGTTCTTCGAGAGACTCGCGGTATCGAACTCCGCCGACGCGCCATCCGTGTGCTCGTTATACATGCTGTGTTCGGCGCTCTTGGTGTTCATNNCCAGAAGTTACGGAACGTCGCGGCCGTATTCGGGCCCTGGTACAACGGGACTCCCTTGGTACCCTTTTGACTGGAATAGCTGAAAACGTATTCGTCGCCAGCCTTCGGAGTCCAGCCGAAACGTCCCGCGAATTTCTCATCGCGCGATTTGGAGTGGTTCAGCCGATTGGTCATCGCGATGTCGGGCAGGTTGGTGTATTGCCGGACCGCGAAATCGCCCGAGAGCGGAATGTAGTCCTCCTGCAGCCAGTCGAGCGTTCCCTGCGCGAAAAAGTGGTCCATACGAGTGCCCAGGCGAAGGGCGGACAGCAGCGTGTTGCCGGACCCGGTCCCGATCAGCGCGTCGCCGTCATACTTTCGAGTTGGTGTCTCGGTGACCAGGTTGATCGACCCGCCCAGTGCGTTGGGGCCCAGCAAGGAAGACGTGTACCCACGAGAGACTTCGATTTCCGCGATGTCGCTGGTCTGAAACCGGTTGAAATCGACGTAGCCGTCGTACGGCACGTACACCGGGATGCCGTCCAGGTAAAACGGGACTTGGCCCCGCGTGCTGAAGCCGCGCACCATCAGGCCGGCTTCATTGCGATTCCCGGCGATGTGTTGGATTGACACGCCGGGCAATAGGTCGGCGGCCTTGGCGACGTTCAACGCCTGGTCGTCGACGATGCCGGATTGGTCGATCGCGTCCGCCACGGGCACCGGGGCCGCGGTCTGGGCCGACACCTCGACCGCGACTACGCCGAGGTTAAACGGCGTCCCCGGACTTTGCCGGACGACTTCGTCGGTGGCGGTCTTCAGTGCCTGCAACTGCGTTTCGAGAGCCGGTGTCGATGAATTCGCCGGCAACGGTTCCGGAAGCGTAACGTGAATCCGGGTGTGAGACCCCTGAAAGCCGGCAATGGAGACGCGCAGCGCCTCCGCGTCGGCGCGCCATTGTTCCATGGCGGCGCCGTCGCCGGCGGTAAGCCGGCCCAGGCGGGATTCGAGATCGGTCAAAGCGATTCTCCAGTCGACCGTGGAGTGCTGCTGCGCCGCAACCGTCAACGCGCAGAGAAATAGAGACACTACGAGCGTGCGGGTTCCGTTGTATGTTTTCATATTGACCTGGAATTCGGGCTGCGACGTGGCCCTGGAGTCTCCGCTGGAGTCTGCATATCCAGCGGAAGAGTCAGTTTAACACGACAGTGTCATTGATGCAATACGTTGTCGGAATTTGCGGCCGGAGTGTGGATTCGGGTGGCGACGCGTTACGCCGCGAAAGGGGAGATCCACGGGCAGGCGCGGCACACTACCGCGAAGTCCTGGCGCACCGTGGGACGTCGAACGCGGGCGAAGGCGAGACCTATGTCAGTCCTTCTGAATCATGACTTCGGTGGACTTGACGACGGCTCGGACGGCGTCGCCTTTCTTCAGGCCCAGGCCCTCGGCGCTAGCGCGAGTAATCACGCTGTCCACGATGTTGTCGCCGACTCGAACGGTCACCAGAGCCATGATGGTGCCGAGTTTCACGTCTTCGACGATGCCGGGAAGTTGGTTTCTTGCGGAAAGAGACATGAGTCTTTGTACCACACCGCGCGTCCGCGCGCCATCAGGACACGCGTTCTCCGGCGCTCCGCGTGTCGTACCCGCCCAGTCCCTCTAACTCACGGCGGAATGCCGCGCGCCCCAATGTGTCGAGCAGTACCTGCACACCGGGCACATTCAGATCGGCCTTACGAATCACCAGGTCGTAGCGCTCGCTCAGCAGCGGAATGAAGTCCAGTCCGAACACCCGGGCGGCAGCCTTGGTGGCGATACAACAGTCGGCTTTTCCGGTCAATACATGCCAGGCCGCCGGCAGGTGGCCCAACGCGATTTGACCGTACCCGCGTACGGAATGCGCCGCGATGCCGAGTCGATCGAGGTGGGAATCGAGCATCAGCCGGCAGCCCGCGCCGGGTTCCCGATTCACGATGGTGACGTCTTTGCGCGCGAAGTCGGCGATCTCCCGAATGCCTTTGGGATTCCCGCGGCCCACAACAATCCCTTCCTCCCAAAGCGCGAATCCAATCACGGCTACGGCATGATTGGCGAAGCGCTGGCGGACGGCGGGAAGATTGGACTCGCCACTGGCGTCGTCCCGCAAATGTGTGCCGGCGACATGCACCAGCCCTTGCTTTAGTAAGTCGAGCGATTGGGAGCTGTTTCGGCTGACCGCAACCAACTCGATCCCGGCGCGTTGCAGATGACGGGAGAGAACCGAGATACCGGGATCGCATCCCGCCACCAACAGGCGCTTGCCGAGTTCCTTCTCGTCCTCGAAGAGTTGCACGGTCGCTTTGCCCTTGCTCTTGGCGGACCGGCCGGCGTCTATCAGCACGGCATCGGCCGGGGGCAGGTTCCAGGCGGCGGGTTCCGGACATGCGGCAACCAGGCGCTTGCCGACGCGGCAAAGCTGGACTGGCTGGCCCGGTTGGGCCTCCTGCTCTCCGGGTAGGATATCCACATTGCCGGCAAAGTGAGCGGGCGGCGCCTCGTCCTCAATCCGGAACAGGTCCTCGACCTTCACGCCGAGCACTTGCGCAATTCTGAGGGCAACCAGCGTGTTCGGAACGTAGCTGCCAGCCTCCATCGCATAGACCGTCTGCCGGGTCACTCCGATTTGCGACGCCAGTTCGGCGGCGGCCAAGCCGCGCTTCAGCCGTAAGTCGGCGAGGTTATTCCGGACGTTCATGGGACTCACTTCCCGCGGAACATCGTTGCCCGCTCGGAGTGGAATAGTACATCACCCAACCATCGTATGATTTCCCGGCTCAGAACGCGCGGGCAGCGTCGCTCAGAGTGAACGCGTACCATGCTGCCGTGCCGCCCACGATCAGCACCATTCCGATCGCCACGCAAACGTATCCCCAGCGCCGCTTGGAT
>PMKM01000229.1 GCA_003157745.1 Bryobacterales bacterium
ATTTAAGTGGCATTGGGCGAAAGCCTGGCTGATATAGGCCGCACGGGGTTGGCCGTCGGCGTGCACTGTTTCCTGCTCAAGTGCCTAGTGCTCAATTTGAAGTTCCTCCCGGCGCGGCGTCCGTGGCGACCATTCACGGCCTGGTGACGACATCTTGAGGGCCCGCGATACCTTCGGCAACGCCGCCAACCACGCCGCAATAGAGGTGGCAGTGAAGGCTGAGTCATCGTGTCTATAGCTCGGCGCGAACCGCGCCGCATCGGGTGGTTACGCGCCGCAGTATTGGGCGCGTTCGCCATCGCGGTGACGGCGGGCGTCGGGGCGCTCTTCGGAACGGTCGCATCAGGCAAGTCAGCATGAATACACGCACGCATAGGCCCGCGGTGCTGGCAATGATCGCCGTCGGACTACTTGCCGGCTGCTCGCAAACGAGAAGTATCGCCCGGTCGACGCTCCGAGAGACTGCAACCAACCCGGGCGGCGCCTCCCGTGCTCTCCTCAGCGCCAACGGCCAAGCTCTGCTGCGCATGGCCATCGGCGGTGGAAACTCCGATTTGCGCTGGCCCGATTTCAGCGATTACACCCGGCACGTGAAGAAGTTCTACGAGTCGAACGGGAACTCTCTATGGTGGGTCAAGGACGGGGAGCCCACTCCACAAGCGCGGCAACTGATCGCTCTCATCCTCCATGCCGATCAAAAGGGGCTCTCCCCGGACGATTATGACGGGCCTCGTTGGAGCGGCCGGTTGGCCGGCCTCAAGCCTGCGACGCGGCAGCCGGCGGAGGCCAATGCCGTCAGGTTTGACCTTGAGCTTACGGTTTGTGCAATGAGGTATATCTCCGGCCTTCACATCGGCAGAGTGAATCCGAAGCATTTGGACTTCGCTTTCGACGAGGAGTCAAAAAAATACGATCTGGCCGACTTTCTCAAGGATCGGGTTGTCCGGGCGGCCGACGTCGCCGCCGTCCTGGCACAAGTGGAGCCGCCTTATCCCGGCTACCGCCGTGCGATGCAAGCACTCCAAACCTACCGCGAACTGGCGAAAAAGGATGACGGAGAGCTGCTCCCACCGCTCACGAAGGCGCTCGTCCCCGGCGACGCCTACCCCGAAATTCCACGGCTCACGCGACTGCTGCGCCTGGTTGGCGACCTGCCGGCCGCCGCCGATGTCCCCGCCGATGAGACCATTTACGACGCTGCTCTGGTGGACGCCGTCAAGAAGTTTCAGGGCCGGCATGGCCGGGATCCGAACGGACGAATTGGCGCGCAAACACTGGCCGACTTGAACGTTCCCTTGGGCCGCCGCGTGCAACAACTGGAATTGGCCCTGGAGCGATGGCGGTGGATGCCGGAGGCCTACCGAAGAGCGCCCATCATCGTGAATATCCCCGAATTCCGTCTTCGGGCCTACGACAAGGATTTCAACGTCGGAGTGACGATGAACGTCGTAGTGGGCAATTCCTTCGGCCATGACACACCTGTCTTTGTCGATGCGATGGCGCAGGTGGTTTTCAGGCCGTACTGGGTGGTTCCGCTCTCCATCGTACGATCGGACCTGATCCCGCACATCCTGAAGGATTCCAATTACTTGACGAAGAAGGGCTTCGAAATAGTGGATAGCCGCCAAAACGTGGTTGTGGCGCGCGACTTAGTGAGCGAACTCCAGGCCGGCAAACTCTTCATCAGGCAAATTCCGGGTCCCAAGAACTCGCTCGGCCTCGCGCTGTTTCTTTTTCCCAATACCTATAGCGTATACATGCACGATACACCTGCTCCCGAATTCTTCGCGAAGTCGCGGCGCGATTTCAGTCACGGCTGTATCCGGCTGGAGAAGCCCGCCGACCTCGCCGCATGGGTGCTGCGCGACAATCCGGGGTGGAATCCGCAGCGCATTCACGAGGCCATGAACGGCAGCGCCACCCGGCGGATAAATCTCACACATACGATTCCGGTCGTGATCGTTTACCTCACGGTTGTCGTGCTCGAAGATGGGCTCGTCCACTTCTTTGACGATATCTACGGACACGATGTAGCCCTGCAACAGGCTCTCGCGAAGGGCTATCCGTATCCCGAGTGAAAGGCGGAAGGCGAACTACCAGTGGCGTACCGGACCCACGTCCACATGGACGAAATCGGAATCCCGATAGTAGCCGACGCCTCCACGCTGCAGGTGCAATGCGGCATCCCGCACTTTGGCGGTGGCAACTCCCGGCAGCCGGATATCGATTGCTTCCGCCCGCATGTGGAGACTGTGGACGGCGACGCCTGTTTTCGCGCTGCGCGTGCGCAGGAATTCGTTGCTCTCTGGCGTGCGGTATCCACAGACGACGTCGATCTCGCCGCCATCGTCGCCAACGGACGATGTAAGATCGTACAGCAGGTCGAACAAATGGGGATCGAAATGGCGAACATCGCCCGTGCGGCTGTCGCGCAGGTAGTGGTCGAGTTTGGCCAGGGATTCAGGTAAGTAGCTCTCACCCCGCCGATACACGATATCGAGCCGCTCGTTGCTANNCTCGGATCTTAGCGTTTGCCCCAGTGGGGCGACAAGCAATAAAACAATAGGCCACAAAATGCTGCTGCGGGTTCCCGATGTCATGGATACTTTATCATAGCATCTATCGTGGAACCCTCAGCTCCACTCAACCTGTAAGGGTAGAGTCGAGGAGAGGCGCGG
>PMKM01000110.1 GCA_003157745.1 Bryobacterales bacterium
TACTATCAGCAAGGCACCATCGAGTTCTGGTATGGCGAACTCGATCACGCGCTCGGCCACTTGCAGCAGGTCGCTTCCGCTCCCGAGATCGACCTGAATACGGGCGTCTACACGTATCTGAGAATCGGCCAGATCTACGACCTGCAGCAGCACCGCGCCCAGGCGCTGCAGGCATATCGTAAATCGATCGCCTGTGCACCTGAAGCCGACGGCGCGCAGGAAGCCAAGAAATATCTAGGGACGCCCTACCGCCGGCGGACGGGCTAGGGCGCTTTATTTCGCCGGCTCGGACGGCTTGGCGGGTTCGTCCGGTTTGGCGGCGTCCGGCTTCGCGGGCTCCGAAGACGCGTCGTTGATCTCCACCTTGACCGGCTGCTCGATGTACTTGGCGTCCTTGCCGGTGGTCAGCACCATCACCGTGAGCCGAGCGCCAACCGCGGCCTTGGCTGGGATCTTAAACTTGATCGTCGTCTCGGTCTGTTCCAGCATCTCGCAGGCCAGGTCGTTCTTGCCATCGGTGAGGTACAGCCTGGCCACCAAGGCCTTCTGCAGATTCTCTCCTGTCGCAACAACCACGTCGCCAGCCTTTCCGTTCATCGGATCCACCGTGACCATTTTCGGCATCGGCTGATCCGCCCAGACGGCCGTGCCGACGGCGAGCAGCAGCGAGACCATAGGAGATAGTTTCATCTGAATATCGCGTCCTCGAATCCATGCTATGTCCATTGCAGGACGAATACAAGGGTAACTGTGGGAATTCACTTCAGTCCGCGCCGGGCTTGGGATACAATTGGGCTGGAGCGTTCCTGCGAAGCAGGTGCTGGTCTTTCTATTTTGATCCAACATTATCAAAATAGGGAGTCCGACTCGATTAACGCGCTGGTGAGCAAGCTCCTGGCGACGGTGCCCGCTGGGCCGCGCAAGGGAGAAGCCTGAAGGCGCTCGGGGGACGCCTGCCCCGTGTACAAACGTGGGTCAATAACGGGGATCGGCACGGCCAAGTGGTGCGCTCCACACTTCCGCTTCGGTTCGCTCCGGCTTGCTCGGACGGACGTTCCCGACCGCCTTCAGCGCGGCGTCCGCCATCTCCACAGGCCATTCCGGCCCATAACTCGCCTGAGATGAATGCGATACGTTTGCATCAATGCCACTCGCAGAAATTGGGTTTGGGGTATCTTTGTGCGCGGTTTCGCTTGCCTTCGCCCCGCTGGCGACCGGCGCAAGCCTGCGTACCGGGTATAACGTCATCGTCAGCGGCAACTTCGAAGTTCCAGTCGTTTGCCCCGTGGGAAGCCGCGTTCCGAGAAAACACGCGTCAAACGGTGTAACTAATTAATAATGAACAAGATACTTGCTCAATTCGAGACCTAAAGCGCTGCCCTGCCGGTACCAGATGCCAGATAGCGCCAGGCCCTGGCGTCGGAATAGTACTAGGACGCAACCCTAGTGTCTAGTACGGTTTGAGCCTTCCGCACCACACTCCGCTGTGCTACCTTGGTCCTAATGTCAATCGGAGTGTCCCGTGCCAGTTTCGTGGTGTGCGCAACAGCTCTGCTGTTCGCCTCCGCCGCCAGCGGTGCGAGCATTCTGACGCCATTTAACGTCATTGTCAGCGGCAACTTCTCCGACGAGAACGCCGACGTTGAAGGCGGGCTGGCCGTGGGCGGAATCGCCACGCTGACGAGCTTCGGCATAGCTACCACAATGCTGGGGGAGACCATGGACGCTTTTACCAAAGGCGCCACGTTGGACGTCGGAACCAGCATGACGGTGGTCAACTCGGCGGCGCTCGCCTATGGGAACTACTACATCGGCGGGACTATTCCGGGCACATTCTACGACAACGGTGGAGGCACCAAGCTAACGTCCGATCCCATAACGTCCTGGACCGGCACAGGCAGCACTTTCGCAGCGTTCCAGACTCAGTCCAACACATATAATGGCGATGCCGTCAAGGGTGCCAATCTGACCGTCAATGGCAATACGACGACGATCAACGTGACCGGCACCGGCATGAACGTCATCGACGTCCCTATTACCGACCTCGAGTCGGGCCACTCGGTATACATCACGAACGCTACCTATTCGAACTACGTGATCATAGACGTAACCGGCCTCTCCGCAGGGCAGACATACACCTGGGCCTCGAACATCAGCATCGACGGTCAGACCAACAATGACCCCGGGGCTGAGGACGTATTATTCAACTTCTATACGACGGGTGCGTTTAACCTCACCCTGGAGGGCTCCGACGCGGGTAGCATTCTGGCTCCCAATGCCAAAGTGACCGGCGGCGGGGGCACGTTCAACGGCTCGTTGGTTGCGGCATCGTTTGGTTACGGCTCGTCCGGTGGCACCGAGTTTCACAATTTCATTTTCACTTCGGGGACGCCCGAGCCCGCGCCGATCGCCTGCGTGGGGTTGGGTTTGATCGCGCTGGCCTGCGTCCGCCGCAGACGCCGCCGGGCGTAGCCGCTCATTTCCCACGTTTCAATTGACCACCGCGAAGACTGCCCCATGGTACGCGACCGTGGCGCAGGCCTCGAGGCCTGCTGCGCGCGAGATTTTTCTCGACATTTCTTCGCCGGGGCGCGGTCAACGCCGCCATTGTGATCCGGAAAAGCCGAGATGACTCTCGGCTCTGCAGGCTAGACAGTCTGCGCCACCTCAGGACGGGCGGCCCTCCGTGCCGTGCGTGGTCAGCATCCTGCGCACAGCCGACAGCGCACGCTCGACCGCCGGACGGCGGTACGCCCACCGCTCGTCGGGCTCGGGCGGATTGATCACCATGGTGGCGTTAACTTCGAACAGCAGAAGTTCGCCCGATTCGCTCAAGCCGAAATCGATGCCGGCATAGTCCAGGCCCAGCGCGGCTTGGATCTGCGCCAGCGCCTCCATCGCGCGCGCTCCCAGCACACCCGCCATGTCGCAAAGAAACTCGGCGTCTTCGGCGCGATGGTCCGGCCGATCGGCCATCTCGGCGGTGAAGTAGTGAATTTTCCAATCGCTCGAAATCGCCACGTGTAGCGGATACAGGTTTCCGCCGATCATCATCACACGGTACTTGCGGACCTTGCCATCGGCGCTGCGCGCATCCAGAAACTCGATGACGGTCAATTCCGTTCCCGGCAGTTCCGCCACCGCGCCGGCCAGCGCTTCCGAGTTTTCCACGCGCACGAAATGGCGGCCGGTGTGAAAGCCGGGCGTGCGCACCAGCAATGGAAAACGGAAGCCGTGCCGCTCGAGCGTGGAGGCCGCTTCGGCTGCGCCCAGTAGTTCGCGTGGCAGCGTGACGGCGGCCGGCACCACCACGCCCGGCACTCGCGCGAGCCGTGCGTGATCGGCACGCCCGGTCTTGAGCACCGCCGCCGGCAGGTTGATCACCGGCGCATTGGTGCGCTCGACTACGGCCTGCGCCGCGGCCAGCGACGCGGCGGCCAGGTCGGCATCGCCAATCGCATTGAACACCACCTGGTGCGGCGGCAGCGGCACGCTATCGTCGTAAAACTCGGGCACCAGCACGAAGGTCTGAAAAACGCGATCGTCCAGGAGATTGCGCGTCGGAATGTTGCCGCCGAGCGAGGAAACCAGCAACAGCAGCGGCACCGGCGGACCGTCTCCGCGATACGGCAAGGCCACCAGCGGTCGGCCCTCGAAGCCCTTGCGCCGGTGCCATTGCGCGCCCGCCTCGTTTCCCAACTCGGACAGCACATACGCAAGGCCCTGGTGCGCCTCGGCATGGTTCGGATCGGCGCGCAGGGCGGCTTCGAAGTGCTCCCGCGCGCCGGTGAATTCGCCGCCTTCGTAGAGTAGATTGCCCAGGTTCACCCGGCTCATCGCATCGTCGGGATGGCGCGCCACGGCCTCTGCGTAAGCCGTGCGCGCGGCCGTCCGGTAGCCGGTCGCATAGAGCAGCGTGCCCAGGTTGTTCAACGCCAGCCGGTGCCCGGGCGCGCGCTCGAGCACATCGAGATACGCGTTGCGCGCTTCGAGCGTGCGCCCCATCTCCGTCAAAAGGCAGGCGCGCTCGAATCGCAGGTCCGCCGCGTCGGCGTCCGGCGCGATGCGAGCTTCGAGATCGCGCAGTGCGCCTTCGCGCGCCAGTTGCGGCGGCCAATCCGCGCCAACTTGCGCCTGCGGCACGCCGCTCGTGGCGGCGCTGGCTTCGATCCTGCGTCCCAACGCCACCGTCTCCGCAACCAGCTTGTCGATATCGCCGCGGCCCGTGCGGTGATTGACGATGGCCGCGCGGATGGCCAGCCGCCCGTCGATGACGGTGGTCGACGGCGCCACCAAGCCGGATTCCTGCAGTTCGATCACGATCCGCGGATTGATGCGCTGGGCGTTCTCCGCGCGGTACCCGAAGCACACCACGTTCAGATCCACCGGCGCCAGCAGCTCCAATTCCGGCGTCCCGGCGATCCGGTTTTCCAGGTAGCGGGCCAGCGCGCAACAGCGGGAAATCGCCGCGCCCAACCGCTCGGTGCCATACACCTTGAGTGTGAACCACGTCTTCAGCGCCCGAAAGCCGCGCGAAAGATCCGGCCCATAATCGCAAAACCACGGCGAGCCGGCGGCCAGTCCGCGCGATTCCCGTCGCAAATAGGGAGGCGCCGTGGCAAACGTTTTGCGATGCAGCACCCCGTCGCGCACCAGCACGAACCCTGCGTCGTAAGGCACCTGGCCCCACTTGTGAAAATCGAAAGCCAGCGAATCGGCGCGCTCGATTCCCTCGAGGCGCGGCGCCAGTTCCGGAGCCAGCATGGCCAGCGCGCCGCAAGCGCCATCCACGTGGAACCACAGCCGCTCGCGGCAACAGAGGCCGGCCAGCGCGTCGAGCGGGTCAATCGCGCCCGTGTCCACCGTGCCCGCCGTTCCCACCACCAGGAACGGCGTGAACCCCGCGCGGCGATCCGCATCGATGGCCTGCCGCAGGGCGGCCAGATCGATCCGCTGCCGCCCATCGGCCGCAATCTGGCGCAGCGCGTCGCTGCCGATGCCGGCCATGTCCATGGCTTTCCCGATACAGCTATGCGCGGTCGTCGAGGCGTATGCGGTCAACCGCTTCGCCCGCGCCGCCACCCCCGCGCTCCGCACCTCGAAGCCCAGCGCCGCATCGCGCGCCACCAGGATGCCCACCAGGTTGGCCATCGAGGTTCCCGTCACAAACAGTCCGCTCGCGCTCTCCGGAAAACCGAAGATGCGCCGCATCCAGCGCACGATTTGCCGCTCCACCTCGACCGGAACGTGATCGCGCCCGCCCAAGTTCGCGTTCAGCCCGCCCGCGAGCATCTCGGCCAGCATTCCCACCACCGTGCCGCCGCCGTGAACCCAGCCCATGAAACCGGGGTGGACGTTGCCCGTGCTGTAGGGCAGGATGTAGCGCAGGAACTCGTCGTGCACGCTTGCGAGATCTGCCGACGCGGCGGGAAGCTCGGCGTCGAACCGCCGGCGCACTTCGTCCGGAATCGGTTGCCAGACGGGCCGCTCCCGGATGTGTTCGACGTAATCGAGCATGTCGTCCAACATCCGGTGTGCCTGGGCCCGCAGGCCCGGCCAGTCGGCAGGGTCGAGTGTCCCGCCGTTCTCGGGCGGCGTGTCCGCGCTCTGGTCGTCGCTATTCATGAGAGGCGCAATCTCAATTATGCACGACGCGCGACACTGAATAACCGCTCGCAGAAGTGGGGCAGGCGCTTTCGCC
>PMKM01000006.1 GCA_003157745.1 Bryobacterales bacterium
AGGAATTCGAGGATGCGCTCCTTGATCTTATCGAGGCCGTAGTGGTCGCTTTCGAGCACGCCCTCGGCGAACTTGAGATCGCGGATTTCCTTCGACTTCTTCCGCCACGGCACCGCCAGCAGCCAGTCCAGATAATTGCGGCTGACCGTCGATTCGGCCGACATGGGCGGCATGTTTTCCAGGCGCTTCAATTCGGCCAGCGCCTTTTCGAGCGCGTCGGCGGTCATGCCGGCGGTCTCGATGNNGCGGCCCTGGATGGTGCGATCGACATTCAGCTTTTCGATTTCGATATCGAGCATCTCGGCCACGCGGGTCAGGCGCTCGACGGGATCGAAGATTTCGAGCAACTCCTGCTTCTCTTCGATCGTGAGCTGGAGATTCGCGCCCACCGTGTCGGCCAACTTGCCGGGATCGTCCACGCGGATGGCGGCGATCATCTGCTCGTAGTTGAGGTTCTGGCTGAGCTTGACGTATTGATCGAACAGGCCGGTGACGCGGCTGAGAAGCGCATCGAGCTGGGGCCCCGGTTCCACCTTGTAGCTGGCCGTGCGCAGCGCCACGCGCAGGAAGCCTTCGTCGGCGGAAACCGAAACCACTTTGCCGCGCTCGACGCCTTCGACCAGCACTTTGATGTTGCCATCCTGCAGCTTGAGGCTCTGCACGATGTTGACGATGCAGCCGACCGTGTAGATTTCGTCGGGCTTCGGATCGTCGATCGAAGCGTCGTGCTGGGTGGCGAGGAAAATCCGCTTGTCGCCCGCCATGGCTTCTTCGAGCGCCCGCACACTCTGCTCGCGCCCGACCACGAACGGAATCATCATGTACGGAAAGATGACTACGTCGCGGATGGGCATCATCGGCAGACGTTTTGTTTCGGGTTTTTCCTTCGCAGTGAGCATTACCTAATCCCCTGATTGAACATGGCCGGCCCCCCGGTTGCCACAAACAGCCCAGTCGTTTGATCGCCGCGCCGAATGCACGGGATTCTCCGCCGCCAGCGCGCCGGGTATTGCCGCTTACGGTTCTGGCGGCGCGCACATGTTACCGGCGCCGGTATAAGGCTTGAGAAGATTATCCCAAATAAGCGGGAACCGCGCTAGCCAGCCTTCTCGAGCAACGTCAGGCTGATTTTCTGCGCCAGCACCATGTCCTTGGTGACTTGAAACTCGCGGACCTTCTTGTAGGACGGCAGATAGTACATGAGGTCGAGCATCAGGTCTTCCAAAATCATGCGCAGCCCGCGCGCGCCGACCTTACGCTCCATGGCGAGATCCGCGATGGCATCGAGCGCATCGTCGGAGAACCGCAACCTCACGTTCTCGAACTCGAACAGCTTTTGGTATTGCTTGACGATCGCGTTCTTCGGCCGCGTGAGAATCTGGATCAGGGCGCTGCGGTCGAGATCTTCGAGCACCGCCGTCACCGGCAGGCGGCCGATGAACTCGGGGATGAAGCCGAACTTGATCAGATCGATCGGCTGCACGTGCGTCAGCAGGTCGATATCGCGGCGTCCGCTCATGCCGGCCATTTTCAGGCCCTTGTCCTCTTCCTGCATGAAGCCGATCGACTTCTTGCCCGCGCGCTTGCCGATCACTTTTTCCAGCCCGACAAAAGCGCCGCCGCAAATGAAGAGAATGTTAGTGGTATCTACGGGCGTGAATTCCTGGTGGGGGTGCTTGCGGCCGCCCTGCGGCGGAACGTTGGCCACCGTGCCTTCGAGGATCTTGAGCAACGCCTGCTGCACGCCTTCACCCGACACGTCGCGGGTGATGGACGGGTTTTCGTCCTTGCGGCAGATCTTGTCGATTTCGTCGATATAGATGATACCCTGCTGGCACTTCTGCACATCGCCATCGGCGGCCTGCAGGAGCTTGAGGATAATGTTTTCCACATCCTCGCCCACGTACCCGGCCTCGGTGAGAGTGGTGGCGTCGACAATCGCGAATGGCACGTCCAGGATTTTGGCCAAGGTCTGCGCCAACAGCGTCTTGCCGGTTCCCGTCGGGCCGATGAGGAGAATATTCGACTTCTGCAGTTCGACTTCGGTGGTCCGCAACCGATTCATGTGGATGCGCTTGCAATGGTTGTAGACGGCGACCGCCAGCTTCTTCTTGGTAGCGTCCTGCCCAATCACGTACTGGTCAAGGAACTCCTTGACTTCGAGCGGCTTCGGGATCTTATTGGGACTGCTGCCGGCGGGCTCGGACTTGTCGTCCTCTAAAATCGAGTTGCAAACTGCAATGCATTCATCGCAGATGTATGCACGGGGATAGTCGCTGGGGGAGGAAATGAGCTTACCGACTACGTCCTGGCTCTTGTGGCAAAACGAACATCGCAAAGCATCGTCGGACCCGGCTCGCTTCACGCGATTATCTCCTCTTCCACCGCAACAGCGGCGGCTCTCCCCACTCCCCTGGACCATCCAGGGTAGGACCAACACCCAGCGTTGCTTTCATTATCACCTGAACGGCCCCCCTTAGCAATGTACTCCAAAGTTGTTGGTACTACCCTGTCACAAGTGTTAGGCCGTCTTGCGAGCTTGCTCGAACAGGAAGTTCAGCGTTTTCTCCGTTTGCAGATGATGAAAAATGCGCCCCAGCGTGCCGTCCTTTTCGAATTTGATGCGCAAAGCCGCGACTGGTTCCCTTTGGAGCCGCGCCAAGCGCTCAACTTCCTTGTCCACTTCGTCGCGGGTGGGACGAGTCGCCGCCTCGCGTTCCGAGATGCGCTCCAACAATAAGGATGCCTTGACCTCGCGCACCGCCTTGTCGCGCTGTGTTTCCTTCACTTTAGCCCAATCGAGCTTGAGCGATTTCAGGTCTACGCCCTCCTGGCTCATGGCGCGCAGGCTCTGCTCGACGCGGGTGCGAATCTGGCGGTCCACGAAAAGCTCGGGGACCGCGAACTCGTGCTTGTCCACCAGCGCATCGACAAGCTTATCCTTGGCCGCCTGCTGGGCCTCGAATTGCCTCTGCGCCAGAATGCTCTTGCGCACGGCATCGCGCAGTTCGTCGATGGTGCGGTAATCGCCCAGATCCTGCGCGAATTCGTCGTTCAGCTCGGGCAGTTCCTTCTTGCGCAGGCCGCGCACAGTCGCATGAAACTTGACCGTCTTGCCGGCCAGGCGCGGCGCGCCGTAGGTCTCCGGATAGACGACTTCGAATTCCTTCTCGTCGCCCGGGCTCAGGCCGCGCAGGTTCTCCGTGAAGGCGTCGAACGTATCGGCGCCGCCAATCTCGAGCACCATCTCTTCCTGCTTGAACGGTTCGCCTTCGACGCCAGAGATGCTCTCGAGAGCGGCCACCGCGAAGTCGCCATTTTCGAGCGGGCGCGGGTCCACGTTGACGTAATCGGCCTTCGACTCGCGCAACTCCTCGAGCCGTTTGGCCACGTCTTCGTCCGTGACCTCGGGATCGCTGTAAGCGACTTCGATGCCGCGGTATTCGCCCAGCTCGATCGCCGGCACGACTTCGAATTCCGCCTTGAAGCGAAGCGGTTCGCCATCGTGCAGATGCACGTCGCTGATATCGGGCGTGCCCACCACGTTGAGGTTCTCCGCCTCGAACTGCTTCTGCAATGTCTTGGGAATCAGACTCTCCAAAACCTGCTGCCGGATGTCACCGGCAAACTGCTTGCGAATCAGAGAAATGGGAGCTTTGCCGGGACGGAAGCCGGGAAGCTTGGCGCGTTTTTGCACGTCGCCGGCAACACGCGCCGTTTCGCTTTCCACTTCCGCTGCCGGGATGGAAACTTCGAGCGCGTGCCGGCAACCTTCGACTAAAGCCAATTGGATTTGACCTCTGGAAATGAAGTGATGCTGGTAAGTTTTATGATAACACGCGCCTTGGTGGGGCATCCTTCGGGTTTCCTCCGCCCGGCCCGCGCGGCGATACACTGCTCGGTAGAGGCGGCGAGAAAGGCAGGCGTGACATGCGAGTTCTGATTGCGGACGAGTTCGAACAGTCCGGCCGCGACAAGCTGCGGGATCTCGGGTGCGAGATCTCCTTCCAGCCGGCGCTGAAGGACGATGCGCTGACGGCGGCCATCGCCGAGTTTCAGCCGGACGCGCTGGTGGTGCGGTCGACCAAAGTGACCGAAGCGCATCTGGCGGCGGGCGCGTTGAAGCTCGTGGTGCGCGCCGGGGCGGGCTTCAACACGATCGATGTGGCGGCGGCCTCGCGGCGCGGTATCTACGTTTCCAACTGCCCCGGCAAGAACTCGATTGCGGTGGCGGAGTTGGCCTTCGGGCTGATCCTGGCGCTCGACCGGCGGCTGGCCGACAACGTGGCATCGCTGCGCGCCGGCCAGTGGAACAAGAAGGAATACTCGAAGGCCGCCGGAATTTGCGGGCGAACGCTGGGGCTGATCGGGCTGGGGCAGATCGGCCGCGAGATGATTCCGCGCGCCTGCGGCTTCGGCCTGCGGGTGATCGCCTGGAGCCGCAGCTTGACGCCGGAACGCGCCGCAGAGTTGGGCGTCGAGCGTCGGCCCTCTCCGGTGGACGTCGCGGCGGAAGCGGACATCGTGAGCGTACACCTGGCGCTGAACGGCGAGACCCGAGGACTCGTGGGGGCGGAGTTCTTCGCGCGGCTGAAGCCGGGCGCGATCTTCATCAACACGGCGCGCGCGGAAGTGGTGGATCAGGCCGCACTGAGCCGCGCCGTGCTCGAGAAAAAGATCCGCGTGGGGCTGGACGTATTTGCGCAGGAACCCGCGGGCGGCGTGGGCGAGTTCGCCGACCCGATCGTCAAACTCGATCCGGTCTATGGCACGCACCACATCGGCGCCTCCACCGAGCAGGCGCAGGAGGCCATCGCGGCCGAGGCGGTGCGCATCATCCAAACCTTCCGCGACACCGGCCACGTGCCCAACGTGGTGAATCTGGCGCGCAAGACCCCGGCCACCTGCGCGCTCGTGGTGCGGCACCTCGACCGGCCCGGCGTGCTGGCCGCTGTCCTCGATTCAGTCCACGCCGCCGGCATCAACGTACAGGAAATGGAGAACGTGATCTTCGATGGCGCCGAGGCGGCCGTGGCGCGCATCAACCTCGAGACCGAACCATCGCCCGCGATGCTCGAAGAGCTGCGGCGAGCGAACGAGAACATCGTCGATGTGACGCTGATCCGGTTGTGAGGGAGGCCTTCGAAACCGATACCGACCAGACGGCGTGAGGCGGCGGGCATCGCTTTCGCCGCCGCCTCACGCCAGTGGTTGAACTACTTCGCGGTCGCGGTCACGTTGAGTATCACCGGAGCGCTGGCCACTCCGCCCACCTTCACGATCACAGGTTGCGATCCCGCCGGAACGGCCGCCGGAATCGTGAAGTTAATCTGCGTGATGCCGGCCACGCCGACCGGCGTGCCGACAAAGGTCAGCGCCGCTGGCAGGCCTCCGACGGTCAGGCTGACCGGGAGAATCGGCTGCGGCAGCAGCGGTATCGGCGTACCGGAATAGGGCTCCGCGCCGGTGACGATGAGCGGCGTATTCTCGCCCGCGCCGGTGATGAATGCGACCAGCGTCTGTCCGGGCTGGCCCGAACCAGAGGGCACCAGCGTACCGTCGCCCGCGGCGAAAATGCCTGGCGCGGCAATCGTCACCGGGAACTGGAACGAGGTCACCTTCCCGTTGTTGTTGACGCCCAGAACGGCGGTACCGAGCGCGGTTTCATACGGAACCTGCACGTTGAGCTGCCCGGGCGAGACGTAGTAGAGCGGGGCCGCGACGCCGTTGACGGTAACCGCAACGCCCAGCATGTTGAGCGGGAGCGAGTACCCGGAGGCAAGCCCAATGCCGGGCGCGAGGTTCGATCCGAACACCGCCATGAACATGCCCGGGGCGAACGCCGTACCGTAGGAGGCCCCATTGGCAACGCCCGCGACCGAAAGCGCGGCCGAAGCGCCCACCACGAACGTCACCGGAATGACGACGGACGGCGGGACCGAACCCTTGGCTTCGATGTCGACGATGGCGTTATACACGCCGTTCGAAAGCCCCGCCGCGGCTTCGAGTTGCAGTTGCGCCGGACCGGTGCCGGAGTAGGCGGATGGGGTCAACCAGTTCGATGCCTGGCTGCCGGGAAGAACCTGCACGGTCCATTTCGGCGTGCTGGTGCCCGAGAAACTCAGGCTCAGCGTGGCGCCCGCCGATTGCGTCGAGTCCGCCGCGGTGAGGTTGACTGCGGCAGGCGAGACGGAGAACGTGGCCGGGGTCGTGGCGGGCGCGGCCAACCGCACCGGCGAGTCGGTCTGAATAGTACCGATCTCGGCAAGCCCCGTGATGACGTAGTCGTCCGATACGGGGCCGTCGCTGCGGCACACGTTGGCGCGCAACATTCCGTACGGAGCGAGTTGCGTGGTGCCGAACAACTGCTGGATACCATCGATTGCGAACGCTCCGGTGGACCAGGTGAGTTGTTGCAGATCGAACTCATAGCCGGAGAGTTCCTGCAAGATCAACTGGAAAGACCACTGGCAGGACGGGTCCTTCGTCGTGTCCTGCAAAACGGTGGCGGGAACGCTCGTCAGGGATACCAGCGGCGACAGCACCGGGACTGGTGCGCCTCCCGGGACGACGTAAGGAACGGTGACCGTTTGCGACCACGCTTTGCCGCTGGCGATATCCACTCCCTGGAATTGGAAAACGTGATTGCCTGGATCGCTATCGAAATCCCACTGTGTACTGGTGGATGCGGATCCATAGGCGGGGATGAATGTTTCGTTCCACAGGTTCAATGGCTGCGACACGCCGTCGATCGTGAACGACGTCAAGCTGGTGGCCACGCCGGCTTTCTCGATCAGCTCGACACTGTAGGTCCAGAGCGGATAGCCGATGATCTGCTGCATGATCACCGGGTTCGGCGTGATGGACGCCACCACGAGCGAACCCGAGGCGGGCAGTTTCACGTTGGCTGCCGCGGTGGCCCCGGAGGCGGCGTAGACGGCGTCGCCGCTATAGAGCGCGCTGACGGTTCCGCTGCCGGGGGCTAACAGATCGCCGCCAACCGACAGGGTCGCGACCGCGGTTTGGCCGGACGCCACCAGGTTCGCCGTGCCAACCGGACCCATCACATTGAAGAACGAGACGGTGCCGGTGGGCGTGGTCTGGGCGCCCGTCACCGTGGCGGTCAACTTCACCGTATCGCTCAGCAGGAAGCTGGCCGGAGTGGCTGTCAGTGCGGTCGTGGTAGCGATGGCCGTCGTGCCGCTCGTCCACTCCGACAACAGGTGCCAGGCGTCCACCGAACCCAGGCCCGTGGCCAGGTCGTAGCCAGTGCCGGCCGTGTAACCGACTTGGCCATCGACGCAATTCGGACTGCCCTGGACGCAGGTTTCGATGTTGCTGCCTGCGGTCACGTCGTGGAAAACGTCGGTGGTCGTTTCCGCCAGACGGTACAGGTTCGGATTGATGTTGCCGAGGCCGGCCTGCGCGGCAGCGCCTTGCGCAGCCAGATACTGGTTCAACAGGGCCGCCATCCCGGCAAACACGGGGGTTCCGCAGGAGGTTCCACCGAAAACGTAGAGGGCGCCTTCGGTATACACCAGGTAACCGTCGTGATCGGGCGAAGCGGCCAGCGCCACGTCGGGGACGTCGCGCGCGCCATCTTTCGGCACACCCGGACCCGCCTGCCAGTAGGGTTTTGCAAAGAGCACGCTGGCGCCACCTCCGGTAGCGGCCAGTTCGCTCCGTTCGAGCGAGTCGTTCCAGGCAATCTCCGGAATCCAGGAAAGCGCCGAGCCGCCGTTGGCGCCGTTCTTCTTGCTCCAGTAGGTGCCCGTTCCTTCGTTGAATGCGGTGCCGCCGACCGCGGTCACCTCCGGAATGTCGGCCGGAAAGTCGACAGTTAGACCCTTGGCCGCTTGCGGAGTGGGAGCGGTGACATCGCACGTGGTTGCGCCCCAATCTCCCGAAGCCACCATCCAGGTGATGCCTTGCACATTGGCCTGTTGGGCAACCACCTCGAAGCCTGAATTCGCATAGAGTTCGCAGGCGCCCCAGCTCGTGCTCAGCACCGGCGCCAGATTCTGGTCGATGGCGTACTGGGCAGCCACGAAAACGTCCGGGGAATACACATAGATGATGGTTGCGTCGCGCGCCACCGCGCCGGCCAATTCGATATCCAGGTGGGATTCGTCCAAACCACTGCTGGTGATCGTGCCCGAACCGTACGAAATCACCTCCGGGTCGTTTGCCGGCAGATTGAAGTACTTGCGATACGCGCGAATGTCGCTCAGGTTGATGTTCGTCTCGCCGGCGATCGCGATCCGCTGCCCGGCGCCGGTGATGCCGGCTTTGTAAATCGGGGTGAGGTCGTAGATCGTCGCGATGTCGTCCGGGGCCAGGTAGTGGTTGCCGCTGCTGGTACTCAGCGCGGGCTGGGCGATAGACCTGAGCGCCATCGACTTCAGGCCGAAATCGTCGAGACCGCGAATGGCGGTTACGGCATTGGCAAAGGCCGCCGGAATGGAGGGCGCCGTGGAATTGGCGAAATGGGTTTCGCCATTCGCCAGGTAGTGGTGGATCTCGGTTCGAAATGCGCGCGAGATGCGTTCCGCCGTTCCCCCGAAGGTGATCCAGTGGCGGCCGCGCGCGACATCGTTCACCGTCAGACCCTCCGATTCGAGCCACGCGGTCAGCTTCGCGATATCCGCGCCGCTGAGGCCGAACCTGTCCGCGAACTGCTCCGGACTCAGCCAGCGATGGTAGTTCGCCGACGCCGGATCCTGCTGTTCCCGAATGAACGCGGCGATATCGCCGGAGGGCTTCAGCAGCAAGGTGACATAGCTGAGCGGCGTGGAAGGATCCACCGGCCCCTGGTCGTTGGCCGCCCGCGCTCGCGTGTCGACTTGACCCGCAAGAACCGCGGCCTGGCGCGGATTCACCGGAGTGACGATCCGGTCTGCCGCGGCAACGGCGTTGCCAGACAGCAGCAGGATGGAGAGAAGCAGGGGGTAGTAACGAGATTGAAATGACGTCATGTGCGCACGCGGCGAAAAGAACCGCCCTTTCAAATTTTGGAAAACCTTATCATTATAGAGCCAATTGCTCGAAGATTATGCGGCGAGAATTGTCCCGTCAGTTGATTTGGGCAATCGATTGCGCTGAGATGTGCGGCGGCCGACATTCCCGAGGCGTCGCCGAGAGTTGACAAGAGTCTGCGGACCCCGATCGTTCACTGGAGCAAGTCGAGAAAGGCGGGCTCCAGGCCGGCCGCGCCTTCGCTTCCGGGCGCCCCTTTCAGCGCCGCCGGACCTTCCGTGCCGGTGTTCTCCCAACGATTGCCCTCGCCGTTTCGGTTCCTGAAGAACACATTCGTTTCCGTCAGGTTATCTTTAACCAGGAATCCCGACGAGCCTTCATCGAGGTAGATCATGGCGGACGGATCGCCCACCGGTGAATGGCGGAGATCGAATACGTAATTGCCGCGAATCTCCGACGGAGTCTGATTGGAGAGAACGTAGATACCTCCGCCGTCGCCCATCCGCTCCATGTACTGGTGAATCCTGTTGTACAGGATCTTGTTGTCACGCATGGCATTCTCCTGCGGTGTCCATCCCCAGCCCACGCTGATGCCGGAATACGGCATTGCGACGATCTCGTTGTGTTCGATCGCCAGGCCGCGCGGAAACCCGGCCGCGATTGCCGTCGAGCCCCAGTCCTCGTTTCCGCAGTCGCGAAAATAGCTGTTCGCCACGCGATCGTTCAGAGAAAGCTCGCGCTCGTCGGCAACCCGGTACGGCAAGTGGGCTTCGAGGCCTTGCTCGGAGAAGCGGCCGATCTGCACCCCATTGCCGCCTATGCCGCGGAAAACGCAGCCGACGATCTGGTTCTGGCTGCTCTGGTGGTGAAAGTCGAGAGCGGCGGAGGCCGTGTTGCGGAAATTGCACCGCTCGAATACGATCCGGCTCGCTCCCGCAAGATAGACCGCAGCCGGCGGCCGGGCCGTCCAGCCCAGGTTATCCAGCATCGGATCCTTTGGAGTGCCACCCTGGATTCTGTATCCGGGCTGCGCGAAATACTGGCCCGCCTGCAGCGGCACCAGCCCCGCCTGCGTCGGCCTCAGCCAGGTTGAATCCTCGAAGCTCAGTCCCTTGAATTGGATGTCGTGCACCGGGCGATCCGCCGAGCCCTCGATTCGGACCAGAGTCTCTAGCCGCGGCGCAGCGACTTCGGCTTTCGCCATGTCCTCGCCGGCGCGAGGCCAATAGTAAACGAGTCCGGCCTTGTAGTCGAGATACCACTCGCCCGGTTGATCGAGGAATTCAAGCGCATTTGCGAAGAAGTACGGGTCGGTGTTGCGCGGCCATGGATACGGGTGCGAAAACGCGAGGTCCCGCTCCGAGTCCTGGAAGGTGATGCGCGCCTTCGCGCCTTCGACGGAGATGGATTCGATGCGCAGGAAGGAAATCACCCACGACTGCTGCAAGACCATTTCCACGCGCTTGAGATTGCGCCACTCCGCGACATCCTTGGAATCGACGATCGCTTGCCGGTTCACCAGGTCCCACTCGACCATCCGGTGAAACCCGTCGCCGTTGGGAGTGCGCGCGCGCACCGCCTTCGCTCCGTTTACGTACAACTGACGGAAATCGAGCGTTGCCGCGCCAATCTCCGGCGCTGCCGCCGCCCACACGTTCCCAACCGCGGCGGCAGGCAATCCTGGCGTAGCTGCGGTCAGCTTTCTCCATGCGGTGATCGGCAACCCGCCGCTCACGATGGGCTTCTCGCCCGGAGCCGCCGCGTACACCACCGGCTTGTCCGGCGTACCCGAGTCTTCCGGAACGAATTCCAGAGTCTGGGCCGGGCGATATACACCCCCGTGCACGACGACCCTGATTCCTCCCTCCGGCATTCCCTTGGTTCGCAGGAGTTCCCGCACGGCCAGTTGGGCCTGATAGAGCGTCGCGAACGGCCGCGTTGCGCTGCCGTCCGTGGAAAGCCAGTAACCCGGCTCGATGCCGCCGGTCGCCCACTGGGGCCTGCCCGGTTTGCCGAGTCCAGGTCTCACCGACGCGTCGGAGGAAGCGAAGGGCTCGACCCCATCCGGCCTCACGTGGAACTCGACGGCGCCAGCCGCGCTCTCGGCCGCGACAGTCGCGCCGCTCATGATCAGAGCGGCCACAAGCACTGATGCCTCGGTAAAACGGATTCGCATAATGTTCTCCTGACGTCAGTCTCAATCGGTTGGACGCACCCGCACTTCTTCCCCGGTGTAGACCACGCTACTCGACTTCCGGCCGCTTTCGGAAATAAACACAATGTGCAATTGGCGCGACTGGACCATCCCGTCAAATTCGCCGGCCCGCGCGGCAATGGTCAGTTCGCCGTCGAGTTCGCTCCAGCGCAGCATCACGATTGAGTACCGGCCAGATTCGTAATTATAGTTGTCGCCCTCGTCCTCGTATAGCGGGAAAACGCCATCCGCGCCGCGATACACGCGGATTTCGTAGGGAGCGTCGCGCACCGCGTCCGCATACTGCATGACCGGCGACATCGGCACGATCGCGCCGGCGCGCGCGAACACCGGCATCACCTCTAGCGGCGCCGGCGCCGCAATGCTCCCTCCGCCGGGGAACCAGGCCTCAGTCCGGAAATCGTACCATCCGGTTCCCGCGGGCAGATACACCGGCCTGCTCTTCGCCGCCCCGGCGATTGGCTCGGAATTCCGATCGTAGTACATCGGCTTCGTGACCGGGCAGGCCATCAGGCCGGGCCCGAACAGAAATTGATCGGTGATGTCGTGAGTGCGAAGGTCGCGCGGGAAATCGAGAGCGACCGCCCGAATAATCGCCCAACTGCTCAAACTCACCTGGGCGGCGACAGAGTAGATGTACGGCAGCAATCGATAGCGAAGCTGGATGTACTCGACGATCGTGTCGTAGAACGCCGTGCCCGGCTCGCCGAATCGCCAGACTTCCCGCGGCGCGTCGGTTCCATGCGAACGGAACATCGGCAGAAAGGCCGCGTACTGCAGCCAGCGGGTGTAGAGCTCCCAGTAGCCGAGATCGAGGCAGCCGGTATCGTTGGGGTCGGGTTCCCCAGTCGAGCCATCGGTCAATCCCCTGCACCCGGCGTCATAGTCGCCGCGCCAGAACCAATGTTCGGGATCGTTCTTAATGAAGAAACCGCCGATATCCAGATTCCAGTAAGGCTCCCCGGCCGCGCAGAAGTTCAACCCTTCGGGAATCGAGCGCCGCAGCGTCTCCCACGTGGCACTAATGTCGCCGGACCAGGTCGTTGTCCCGTAGCGGTGCTGTCCGGCGTAACACGACCGGGTAACATTGACCATGCGCTTGGTCGGGTCGGCGCCGCGCTGGCCCTCGTACATACCCTGGGAATGTAGCAGCGAGTATGCGGCGATGTAACCCGGATCGAGGTATCGCTTCGCTTCCCCGGTGTTGAGCGGCAGGCGTTCGTGCGGCTCGGGCTTGACCGCGCCGCGCCAGTCCGATTCGAACGGCTCCGTGCAGTCGCACCACCACGCGTCAATCCCGTTTGAGAACAGACCGCGGTTGGCCTGATCCCAGTAACATCGCCGCGCTTCCTCCTGAAAGGCATCGTAAGTCGATTGATTCCCCAGCATCAGGCCGCGTTCGAGCAGCTCCTTCCGGTTCGGGCTGTCGCCGGTCATGGCCGGCCACACCGACACCATCAGCTTCGCGCCCATCCCGTGCAACGCGGCGGTCAGCCCTTTCGGATCGGGAAACCGCACAGGGTCCAACGATTTCTGTCCCCAGCCCCCGCCGTCCGGCCAGTGTTTCCAATCGAGCACGATCAGATCCATGGGAATACCGCGCCGGCGGTATTCGCTTACTATATCCACGAGTTCCTTGGCGTTGACGTAGCGCTCTTTCGATTGCGTGTAACCGAAGTACCATTTTGGCGGCATCGAAACCGGGCCAGTAAGTGCATGATTCCCCCTGGTAACATCGTCGAACCGCTCGCCGCGGATGAAATAGTAGTCGAGCTCGTCAACGACGTCCGCCCATAGGTAAGACCCGAGAGCGTCGTCGTGAAAAGTCATCAGCGAGTAACAATCGAACAGTAGCCCGTATCCCCGGGTGGAGACGAAATAGGGAATAACCGCTTTCAGATTGTGCTGATATAACTCTCTCGACTTACCCCGCAGGTTACCGTAGCCTTCCTCGTGGGACCCAAGGCCGAAGAGCGCTTCGTCCTCGGCGAAAACGAATTCCAGCTTCGCCTGGAAGGCGTGCCGGTCCAGGACACGCTCCGATTCCGCGGCCGAAACGCGGACACCGTCAATCCCGTCCGCCGATGCCGTCGCCCCGGAGTCGCTAAAGCGGTTCCGGTAGACTTCGATCGGTGTCAGCCATTTGCCTCCGCGTTCGGGCTCGCGCGTCAGCGGCCGGCCCTCTCCGTCGAAGTAGGCGATCGCACCCGTCTTCTTGTTCACGCTTACGGCTACCGACGATGTGGCGACCCGGAATTCGGTTGCGTCTTCCTCCATCCGGTAATTCGGGTACCAGGCGTTCGCTACCACCGAGAGACTGGCGCGGTCCTGGAACGGCTGCTTCCCTGTCATCGTCACCCGCACGATGGATTCGCCGACGAAGCCTATCCGCAGGCGCGCCGCTTCCGAAGTCAGGACGAGAGATTCGCGATTGCTTTCGAGTTCATACATATTCATGCCTTATCGATCGCCGCCAGGGCGCGGCGCTGTTCGAGTTCCCGGTGGATCCGCGGCTCCATTGCCTCGTACCGGGAATAGAAGAGAGTCGGCAGCAGAGCCAGCGCGAAAAAGACCGCGGGCAGCCAAATGAATCCGATCTCAATCCCAGCCAGCGCCGATACTGTCTGGCGCGCTTTCGGAACGTAGCCGTAAGCGGCCATGGTCCAGGCCGGCAGCGCGCCGCCGATGCCGCTGCCCGCCTTGAAGCAGAACGCGGCGCCGATCGCCGTCAACAGGCCCGCCGAGCGAATCCCGGTCTTCCACTCGCCGTAATCGACGCTGTCCGACAGGATCGAGAACGGCAACGTCATCGCGACTCCCCCGGCAATCGCGGCAAAAATCCAGCCCGCCAGTACCGCCGGCACCGATGGCTCCGCTAAACGCATCAGCAACTGACCGATGATCGACCCGGCCAATCCCATCAGCCATAAGTTCCGCTTCGAGATATAGCGGCAAAGCCATGGCAGGAAGACAACCGCACTGAGGGAGACTATATCCAGACTGTTGACCAGCGGGACTAAGTCCTTGCGCCCTAGCGTGTAGGTGAAGTAATAGATCACCGCCGACACTCTCGAGACGTAAGCGATCCAGAAGAGAAACGTGCTCGACGCTATGATCATCCACGGCCAGTTGCCCGCAATCGCGCCAAACGATCCCAGTGTCCGGCCCGAACTCTTCGGTATCTCGACGACCTCCTCGAGGTTGCGGAACGCCAGCAGGAACATTATTATCGCCCCCGCCGCGAAGATCGGCATTGTCAGCATGAATCCGCGTTTGTCGTTCCCCTGCCCGAGCAGCGCGACGAGCGGAAGCGCCGTGGCGTTGACGATCAACACGCCAACCTTGGAGCCGATCATCCGGTACGTGGTCAGCATCACGCGCTGGTTCGGGTCCGGCGTGAGCGCGGACAGAATCGCGGTCACCGGCGTGTTGATCCCCGTGTAGAGGATGCCGCAGACGATATACGTGGCGGCCGAATACCAGACCTTGGCGTGCGTGCTCAGGTCGGGCGTCAGGAACGTCAGCACCCCGAATATCGCGTACGGCCCGCACAGCCAGAGAAACCACGGGCGGTACCTGCCCCACTTACTCCGAGTCCTGTCCAGGATCATCCCCCAGACCGGCGCATCGATGCCATCGATGCACCGGGCCACCAGCAGGATAGTGCCGGCGATGCCCACCGGAATTCCGTACACGTCGGTATAGAAGTACAGCAGGTAAGTCGAGATCACCGCAAACACGAGCTGTCCCGCCGTGTCCGTCGCAGCATAGCTCACGCGTTTGAGATTCGATATGGTGTCCATGTGATTGTGGATGAGGTTAGATCTCAGTTAATAGGCGTCAGGGCTCTACGAGCCAGCTCGTCGTGACTGGCCCGAATCTGTTTCGCTTTTTCAAATGCCGCGTAGGCGGCTTTCTCGTCGCCCGCTTCCTTATAGAGACGCGCCAACTGGTAGTGCACCGAACCGTCCTCGTCGCTAGCGAGTCCCTGGGTCAATTCCTTTAACGCCTCCTTCGCGCGGCCGGTTCTCGCAAACACCTGGCCGAGCAGGGCGTGCACGCGCGGCAGGAGATCCGCGCGCGCGTGCATGCTGTTTTGCAGATAAGTCTCCGCGTCCGCGTATTCGCGTTGCGCCACCAGAATCTCCCCCATCAGGAGGTTGATCTCGCTATCCGCCGGGCTTCGAGCGAGCGCCTTCTGCGCGGCGCTCCTGGCCCCATCCAGTTTGCCGTCGGAATAATCGGCTTTGGCCAACCCCGCCCAGCCCGCCACGCTATCCGGCGAGACCGCCAGCACCTTCGAATACTCTTCCCGCGCTTCGTCGAACAGCCTCCGGCGCTGGTAGGCGTCGCCGAGCAATGCATGGATTCTCGGCGAATCGGGTTCCACTTCGCCGGCGCGCGCAAGCGCAGCCACGCCCAGCTTCTGGTTCGCTCGCACCGCCCAGTACCAGCCCGATGGATCGTTCGGATACTTCTGCCGAAGGCGATCGCTCTCGAGCGCGGCGGTCCGGAAGTGCCCGGAGAAAAGAGCGTCGCTCGCGAGTTTTTGCAGCTCCGCGAGACTCCCGGATTCCGGCACGGAGCGCTCCGCTTCGAGCAGCGGCTCAGAAGGGGCCGCCTCGCGCAAACGCGCCGACACGATGCCGGCCATGTCACTGGTAGACCGCCGCAGTTGTGCCAGCCGCGTCTCGAGTTGTTGCGCATCCAGGCCTTCCCAGAACCGGGGCAACGACGAATCGAATCCCTCCCGGTCCGAACTCGCGAGATCGGTCAGCATGTCCAGTGCCTTCTCTTGTGCGCCGCTTTCAAAAAGCAGGCGAGCCATTCCGACGTGCGCAGCGGGACACGACTGCAGGTCGCGCCCGAATTCCTGTTCCGCCTCCGCCCGGTCGCCGTGCCGGATCAGGACGAAACCATACGAGGTATGCGAACAGCGGGGCGGAGCCGTTTTCAATTCGAGCAGGGAGCGGTAAGCGTGAATGGCTTCGGTCAAACTGCCCTCCTCCGCACTCGTGCTGGCCGTAAGCTCGGCAACGTACACGGAGTCGCGAAAGGCTCCCGTCAGCTTCGCTCCGGCCGCTTCCGCCATACCAAAATACGCGAGGCCCAGGCCGTACCACGCCTCGCCATTGCGCGGGGCCAGCACGACTGCCCGCTCATACCACTTCCCCGACTTCTCCGGCTCCCACAGCGCATGGTACGCACGCCCCAGGGCCAATGCCGCCTGCGCATCGTTAGGATTAAGTTTCTCGGCTGCCAGTAAGTACGCCGTCGCTTCCCGCGGGTGGCTCAGTTGCATCAGACCGAGACCGAGAAACAGGTTAGGAACGAACAGCGCAGGGTTCAAACGCAACGCCGTGCGGAACGCTTCCGCCGCCTGGGAGTGGTCGCCGGACTGGTGCTGCATCAGTCCGAGATTGCTCCAGAGTTCGGCGATGTCCGGACGGATCGCCGCGGCCTGGCGATAGCTGGCCGCGGCGCCCAAAAAGTCGCTCCTGGCCTGGGCGTTGCGAGCCTCGGCCAGGAGCGATTCAAACCTGGCGTCCCGATCCGGCTGTGCAACAGCCAGAGTCGAAGCCGCCAGGGCAATTGTGAATGCGATACGCACTTACCAGTACAACTTCAGTCCGAACTGGATATCGCGCGGAGGCATCGTACCTGAGATCACTCCAAACGTCGAATCCGTAAGGTTGCCGTCGGGTGCGTAGAAGTTCGCCCGGTTGAACGCGTTGAACATCTCGGCACGGAACTGGAGCTTCCGAGTATCGGTGAACTTGAACCACTTCTGCACACCAATGTCGAATTGTTCCATGCCGGGGGCCCGAACATCGCCCATGTAGCGCGGGGCGTTGCCGAAAGTGAACGGCGAAGGTTGCGCGAATGCCGCCGTGTTGAACCACTTAGAGATACTCTTGTTGCTGAGGGTCGGATCGCCCACCAGGTTCGGCCGCTGGCTGCCGCCGAACGAATTGGTGTTGTTGTCGCCGTCTTCTATACCGAGCGGGAAGCCGCTCTTGAAGGTGGCGACTCCCGAGATCTGCCAACCGCCGACAATCGCGTTGGCCACGGAGTTGAGACCTGTTCCAACCTTCTTGCCCTTCCCGATGGGCAGTTCGTAAACGTAGGTGATCACCAGGCTGTTCGGGGTGTCCGCGGCGTCCAGCGATTTCTCGGCGGCCAGATTGTAGTTGTCGCGAACGGGCGACTGGCCCAACCAG